>CAYQKN010000017.1:0-1124 GCA_964417885.1 uncultured Burkholderiales bacterium
CTGAGCATCATTGATCTCGAGGGCGGCCAGCAACCGATTCACAACGAGGATAAGTCAGTCTGGGTGGTGTTTAACGGCGAAATCTTCAATTACATTGAATTGCGACGCGACCTGGAAGCTGCCGGGCACCGTTTTTACACCCAGTCCGACACGGAAGTCATCGTTCACTTGTACGAAGACTACGGTGAAGCCTTTGTCGAACACCTCAATGGCCAGTTCGCGATCGCATTATGGGATTCCCGCCAACAGATTCTGCTCTTGGCACGCGATCGGGTTGGCATCAGGCCGCTGTTCTATACCGAAGCCGCCGGTCGGCTGTTGTTTGCGTCGGAAATCAAAGCCTTGTTTGCGCTGCAGGAGGTCGACCGGCGGCTGGATACGCACAGCCTGATGCAGATCGCCAGCTACTGGACCACATTGGCGCCGCGTACCCCGTTCGATCGCATTTCATCCATCCCGCCCGGGCACGTCATGCGTGTCGAGAAGGGCGTGCACCAGATCCGTCCATATTGGGATTGGAGTTTTCCATGGCAGCAAACGCAGCCAGTGCGGCCCGAGCGTGAGCTCGCCGATGAGCTGCGTGAATTGCTGGTGGATGCAGTCCGGCTGCAATTGCGCGCCGATGTGCCGGTGGGAGCCTACCTGAGCGGTGGCCTCGATTCTTCGATCATCACGTCACTGATCCACAATTTCACACGCACGCCGTTGCGAACGTTTTCCCTGACATTTGAGGACCAGGAATTCGACGAAAGCGCATTTCAGCGCGAAGTCGTGGATTTTCTCGGTACGCAGCACACGTCAATCGTGTGCCGCCGCGGCGACATTGCGGCGGCGTTTCCGCGCATGGTTTACCACGCCGAATCCCCGGTGGTACGAACCGGCCCGGTGCCCATGATGCTGCTTTCCGGACACGTGCAGGCGTCCGGCTACAAGGTGGTACTGACCGGCGAGGGCGCCGACGAAGTGTTTGGCGGCTATGACCTGTTCAAGGAGGCAAAGGTGCGGCGCTTCATGGCAAGATCGCCGGGCTCGTCGTCGCGGGCGCGCCTGCTCGAGCGTCTTTATCCGTATCTGAAGAACTCGCCGTCGGCCGGCCGCGCATTCACCACCAGTTTTTTCCAGCA
>CAYQKN010000017.1:1224-43022 GCA_964417885.1 uncultured Burkholderiales bacterium
ACAGAGTCGGCGGCGCACCTGGCGGAAAAGGTTGCGATCACCAGTGGTGAGGAGCGCATCACCTATCGGCAGCTGCGGCTGCTGGCAGATGAAGTGGCTGCCGCTCTGCAGACGCGTGGCGTTCGCCGCGGCGAGCGCGTTGCGCTGTTCATGGACAACAGCATTGAAATGGTGGCAGCCATTTTCGGCGTGCTCGAGATCGGTGCGGTGTTCATGCCGGTCAATCCGCTGACAAAGCAGGAGAAGCTCCGGTTTCTGCTGCATGACTCGCGCGCATGTGCGCTGGTCACGCATGCTGCGTTGGCGGCAAACTGGCGACCCGCGATCGATTCGCTGGAGACGCTGCACACGTGCGTGGTCACGGGACAGTTCGGCGACTCGACAGCGATCGATGGTCGGCAGATCCCATTCCCCCGGCAAACTGATCATCCAGGAAGCATGGTGCGTGCGCCGAAGCCGGCGGAAACCATCGACCAGGATCTTGCCGCAATCATCTATACCTCCGGTTCCACCGGAGAACCCAAGGGTGTGATGCTCACGCACCTGAATATGGATTCGGCGCTCCGATCGGTCATGGCCTATCTCTGTCCGCAACAGGACGACGTCATCATGTGCGTTTTGCCGCTGGCGTTCGGCTACGGCCTCTACCATGCCTTGATGTCGGTGGCGACCGGCGCAACGCTGGTGCTGGAGCAATCCTTTGCGTTTCCGGCAAAGGCGCTGCAGACCATGTCCGCCAGGCGGGTCACCATCTTTCCCGCGGTGCCGACCATTTTCTCCCAGCTCGTCAACATGAAGGGCCTGGACCAGTACGATCTTTCCGCCTTGCGCATACTCACCAATGCCGCCGCGGCGTTGTCGGAGGAACACATCCGGCGGATACGGGCGCTGTTTCCGCAGGCCAGCTTCTATTCGATGTATGGCATGACCGAATGCAAGCGGATTTCGTACCTGCCGCCCGACCAGTTGGATGTGCGGCCGTCAAGTGTCGGCCGGGGTATGCCTAACCAGGAACTCTGGCTGGTTGATGAAGGCGGTAACCGCCTGCCCAATGGCGGCACCGGCGAGCTGGTCGTCAGGGGTTCCCACATCATGCGCGGCTATTGGGAACGGCCGGCGCTCACCGCCGAGCGGCTGAGGGCTGGCCCAATCCCGGGCGAATGCGTGCTGTACACCGGCGATATTTTCCGGACAGACGCCGATGGTTGGCTGTACTTTGTTTCGCGCAAGGACGACATCATCAAGAGTCGCGGCGAAAAGGTCAGTCCACGTGAAGTGGAGAATGTGCTGTACGAATTGAACGGCGTGCTTGAGGTGGCGGTGGTCGGCACGCCGGATGCATTGCTGGGTTCAGCAATCAAGGCTTTTATTGTTGCAGATCATGAATCCGGCTTGACAGAACGCGACGTTTTGCGCCAATGTCAGTTGAAGCTGGAGTCGTTTATGGTGCCAAAGTATGTAGAATTCGTTTCACACCTGCCGAAAACCGACAACGGCAAGATCAAGAAAACCGGACTTACCTGAGGTCAGCCGACAATCGATTAAATCCAGGTTTGCATTATGGGAGCGCAATGAAAGACATCAAGCCGCGGGTTCGCCAATTTTTGCTCGACAACTTCCTGATGGGGGGTGGGGTGCAGATCAATGACGATACATCGTTCATGAAGAGCCATATTCTCGACTCGAGCGGATTTATGGAGCTGATTCTCTTCCTGGAAGAGAACTTCGGCGTCAAGGTTGAAGACGCGGAGTTGCTGCCGGAAAATCTCGACTCGCTGCTGAATATTGAGGCCTTTGTCGGGCGCAAACTGCTGGTGCAGCCCTCAACGGCTGCACAGGCGAATTAACCGACAGGCTGCCGCAGTGGCGACACTTCATCCGGATATTTTAAAAATTGATTGTGATGCGGAGACAAAACGGTGCGCCGCGCGCATGAAAGATATTGTCGCCCATGACCTGCGCAAGCGCGGTTTGATTATCGCTATGTCGGGCGGCATCGACAGTTCAGTTTGTGCCGCGCTGGCCGTCCGGGCGGTGGGTGCGGAAAAAGTTTTCGGCCTGATGCTGCCTGAGCAGGACTCTTCTGCGAGCAGCCTGAGTCGGGCATCGACGCTGGCCAACCAACTTGGAATTTCCTGCGTTGTGGAGGATATAGCACCGGCACTGTCGGCGCTGGATTGTTATCGCTGGCGGGATGACGCTATCCGCAATTTGTTTCCGGACTATGGCGATGACTGGAAAAGCAAAATCGTCATTGCCGGCGGGCGCGATGGTTCCTTTAATTATTTCAGGCTGATCGTGCAGGCGCCGTCTGGCGAGTTGATGGAAGGCAGATTGCCGGTGCGTGAGTACCAGCAAATTGTTGCGGCAACCAACTACAAGCAGCGAATCCGCAAGACCATTGAATATTTTCATGCGGATCGCTTGAATTATGCAGTGATCGGGACGCCGAATCGGCTGGAATACGATCAGGGATTCTTTGTCAAGAATGGTGATGGCGCAGCCGACTTGAAGCCGATCGCCCATCTTTACAAGACCCAGGTATATGCCATGGCCCGTTTTCTGGAGGTGCCCGAGGAGATTTGCAGTGCCGCGCCGACTACCGATACCTATAGCCTTCAGCAGGGGCAGGACGAGTTTTACTTTGCGTTGAGTTACGAAAAGATGGATGTCGCACTCTGGGCATTCAATCATGGTGTTTCCGCTGGCGAACTGGCAGCCTATTTGGGCACCAGCGTCGATCAGGCGGAATTTGTTTATCGCGATATCGTCGCAAAACGTAGCGCGACGCGCTACCTGCATTCCAGGCCATTGCTCGTTGAAGCTGTTGAGGAAATCGCGTAGCTCGCAATTGGCGCGGCATGTTGTCGCGATTGTTCGATGCGAATCCGGGCCAGTCAAGCAGAAGTGCCGTTTGAACGATCATTCAAGGCAGCGTAGACAGCGGCGGTTTCCTCCTCATGGATGACCAGATGCAGGCACCAGTGAAATCCGCCGAGACTGATGCGACTTCCGCGGGCGCTGTAGCGCAAGTTGCCTCTCCCGCCTACACCGTAAGCAGAGGCGACGTGGCGGCAGATGGCGCACGCGTCACCGACCTGTGGCAAAGCGGCCTGACGATGCACGGACGTCATAGCGAAAAGTTTGCATGGTATTACCGGCAAGCGGTCGAAGGATTGCCGGAGATATTCTTCCTCAACCAGGCTGAAACCACCGTCGGCGTGGCAGCGGTCGGTCCGCGCAGGATGCAGCTTGACAGCAAACGCTACATGGGCGGAATGCTGATTGATTTTGTCACCATGCCCGCACACCGGATTTTTTTTCCGGCGATGCTGTTGCAGAGAGAGGTTCATCATCGTGCATTGAAATCGCACGATGTCCTTTTCGGCTTCCCAAACGCCGCCGCCACCCCTATCGTTCGACGAGCCGGTTATTCATGCGTCGGTCAACAGACTCGTTACGCGCGGGTAATCAAGTCGGCCCGCTACCTTGAAAAATTCTTGCCCGAGTACCTGAGCAGGGTGATTGGCAGGTGCGCAGATGTTCTCCGCCTGACCCTGATCAGGCTTTCAATGGTTACATTGCCCGAGTTGAAGACGGCATGGCAGGATCGCGCCGATGATCGATTTGATACTTTGTGGTCGCGTGTTCAACTTGCCCGAGTATTGATAGGTGTGCGAGACCAACGCTTTCTGAACTGGCGATTTTCGGCCTGCCCGTTTCAGTCATTCAAATATTTTTGTGTTCATAGTCTTGACGAGCAGCAATTGCTGGCGTACGCAGTCTGTGAAATGAATGGCGGGATTTTGCATATTCACGATTTTCTGGTGGCAACTGACGCCCCGTATGCGCGCAGACGGCTCTGGCTCGGTCTTGTCCTTGAGGCGTCGCGCTTGGGTTGCTCGAGTGTTTCCGTCGTCTTCATGGGCGACGCGGCCGAAAGCGACTGCATGGAAAATGCGGGATTTGTTGCGCGCGATACACGCGCCGTTTTCGCGGATATGGCAGAACGGGTGCCGCGAAGCGAGGTTACTTCCTGGTACTTGACCGGCGCAGACGACGATTCATAGGTTCCGCGCCGACGAGGTCGGCGTGCCGGGATCCGGAGTCTCAGTTCGAATGGCAGCCAGATAGCCGGGAGCTTGTGGCAATCGGTGCGCCGGCAAGCGCTACAGTATCGCGTGCTTCGTGCTACCATGTTGCATTAACAGCCGCACATTACATTCCCTGTGACCAATCGCCGACAACGTTTGACCTGCATGCGAAAGCAGTGGACGCAACGCCGTTTACTGGCCATCGCAATGTTGCTCGCCCAACTCTGGGCCATGCTGGTTGTGCCCATGCACGGCATCGCGCATGCGTCGGAGTTCGGCGTCGCCGCGGACGCGGTTGCCAACCAACCCGGCGCAGACTCAAAGCTTGATCTGTTTGGTCACGCCGCAGGCAGTGGCTGCAGCGATTGGAACGCCGCGTTTTTCGCTGACGCCAATCCGGCAACGGCTTCAGCCGCGACGGCCATTGCGGAGAGCGGCTGTTGCAACCCCGCTGATTTTTCCACCTGCCTGGTCCATGCCGGCAAAGCCGGTTCTTTCCTCGCCCGCGCTCCCCCTCGCGCATAAGCACGTTTCGTCCTCAAGTTGGCCCGGAAAGTTCCGGCCGACATTCTTTGTGTGCGCAACAAATGGGGAATGACCATGATTCGCAGTCTTCGACTAGCCGCCATGGCGCATGTGCTGTGGATGGCGGCCAATGCATCAGCACAATCGCCGGAAAAAAATATTGCCGCAGTATCGGATCCCAGGAAACTTGATGAAATTGTGGTCACCGGCAACCCGCTGAAATCGGCAGATTCGGCGGCGCCCGTGTCGGTGCTTGCCGGTAGCGAACTGCTGCTGAAGCGCAGTTCGACATTGGGTGAAACACTGAACGGCATGCCGGGCGTGGCGAACTCCTTTTTCGGCCCCAATGCCGGCCGGCCGATCATCCGCGGGCTCGACGGTGACCGGATTCGCATCCTGAACAATCAAGGCGCGTCGTTCGACGCATCGAGTCTCAGCGTCGATCACAATCCGACCATTGATCCACTGGCGATCGAACGCATCGAAGTTCTGCGCGGCCCGGCCTCACTGCTGTACGGTGGCGCCGCCATTGGCGGCGTGGTGAACGTGATCGACAATCGCATTCCCAAGTACCCGGTGATCGGGACCGGTGGCACCATCGAAGCGCGATTCGGAGGCGCGGAACGCGAAAGCGGCACGTCCAGCTTGCTGGAAGCGGGCAACGGACAGTTCGCGGTACATGCCGATGGTTTCTGGCGCGATACCGGCAATTATGCGGTGCCGGAATCCGCAGGCGTCGGCAAGCGTGTGGTCAATTCCGCCAGCCGCAGCAAGGGCGGAGCGGTGGGCGCGTCGTTCACTTACGATCACGGTTATTTCGGCGTGTCACATTCGGACTATCGTTCGCGCTATGGCACCGTCGCCGAGGCGGACGTGACCATCGGCATGAAACAGACGCGCACCACGTTCGAAGGCGAGTTCCGTGAGTTGGGCAGTTTGATCGAAAGCGTCAATCTGCGTGGCGGCCAGACCGACTACCGGCACACCGAATTTGAAGGGCCCGCAGTCGGCACCGTGTTCACCAACAAGGGCAGCGATTTCCGCCTCGAGGCCAAACACGTGAGGCTGGGGCCGCTGTCCGGCGTGATCGGTGTGCAGGGTGAGAAATTTCGCTTTGCCGCGCTGGGCGAAGAAGCCTTCGTGCCGGCGACCCGCACCCGCAACGAGGCAGTCTTTGCTTATGAGGAATTGATCGCCGGAGGATGGAAATTTTCCTTCGGCGCGCGCGCCGAGAAAAGCCGCATGCAGTCCGCCGGCGAAGGCGACAGCGGCATCCCGCGTTTTGGCGCGGCGGCGGAAAGAACGTTCAACGTCAGCAACACGGCTTTTGGCGCCTTGTACCGGCTGAACCCGTCGACCAATCTCACCACCAATCTTGCCGTCAGCCAGCGCGCGCCGGCGTTCTACGAATTGTTTGCCGACGGCGCGCATGTCGCCACGGCGGCGTACGAAGTGGGCGATATCAATCTGCAACGCGAGAAATCCACCGCCGTCGATATCGGACTGCAGTGGAAGTTTGGTCCAATGGCGACATCGAGTGTGCGTCTGGGCGCCTTTACCAACCGGTTCAGCAACTTCATTGCGCTGCGCCGCACCGGCGTCGACCGCGATGCGGAAGGTAATGCCGGCGTGGGCCATTGCGGCGATGGCACGTCGGTGGAATCGGGCTGTACCGCGGAAATCCTGCCCGAGTTTCGCTATCAGGGCGTGAAAGCGCGGCTGAGTGGATTTGAGGCGGAAGGCAAGTTCCGCCTGGTCGAGAGCCCATACAAGTGGGACGTGGAACTGAAAGCCGATCTCACGCGCGCGCAGGATCTTTCCAACGACGAGCCGTTACCGCGTATCGCGCCGCTGCGGTTGACCGCATCCACGATGTACCTGGCAGGTCCGTGGGCCTTGCAGGCCGGGATCGAATACGCGGCGCGGCAGTCGCGTGTCCCGGCTAACGAGCTTTCCGGCACCACCGGCAGCTACACGCTGGTCAGCATGGCTGCGTCGTATTCGATGAAACTTTCCAGCGGCTCCGCGTTGTTCTTTCTGAAAGCAAATAACCTGGGCGATCGCAAGGCGTTCAACGCCGCGTCGATCGATACCATCCGCAGTCTGGCGCCGCTGCCAGGGCGAAGCGTGAAGGCCGGTGTGCAGGTCAGCTTCTGAGTACTGGCCAGGATTTGCAGACAAAACTCAAGCACTGGTGCGGTTCCCGGGGCAGTTTCGGCCTGGCAGCCGCGCCAGTGCTTGAATTTCCCTGTCAAGCTGTCAGCTTTCGCCGGGATCGCAACTACAGCAGCGAATGCGGTCAGCCAAGACGACAAACAGCAGTCCAAACTCGGGTTGCGCAACGTGTGACCTTGTGTCATCCCATTACTGGGCCGTGTCAGCCTCCTGACAAAACCTGTCAGCAGCCGCTGATAGAATTCGGGTATGGCCATACTGACATTTCCCGATAGTCCCTACCGCCTGAACCAGCCGTTCGCGCCGGCGGGCGACCAGCCGAAAGCGATCGAAAAGCTGGTCGAAGGCATCAACGACGGCCTCGCCTTCCAGACCCTGCTCGGCGTGACCGGCTCGGGCAAGACCTTCACCATGGCCAATGTGATCG
This sequence comes from uncultured Burkholderiales bacterium, assembly GCA_964417885.1. Taxonomy (GTDB): domain Bacteria; phylum Pseudomonadota; class Gammaproteobacteria; order Burkholderiales; family Usitatibacteraceae; genus UKL13-2. Next base: position 8,446 of record CAYQKN010000017.1, read on the forward strand.
CGCAGCTTGGCCGCCCGGCGCTGATCATGGCGCCTAACAAGACGCTGGCCGCGCAGCTTTACGCGGAGATGAAGGAGTTCTTCCCGGAAAACGCGGTCGAGTATTTCGTCTCCTACTACGACTATTACCAGCCCGAAGCCTATGTGCCGTCGCGCGATTTGTTTATCGAGAAGGACTCCTCGATCAACGAGCACATCGAGCAGATGCGCCTGTCCGCGACCAAGTCGCTGCTGGAGCGGCAGGACGCGATCATCATCGCCTCGGTCTCCTGCATTTACGGCATCGGCGATCCCAGCGATTACTACTCGATGCGGATGCTGGTACGGCCCGGCGACAAGGTGGCGCAGCAGGACATGATCCGCCAGCTGTCGTCGATGCAGTACGCCCGCGCCGAGCTCGATTTCAAGCGCGGCACGTTTCGCGTGCGTGGCGATTCGCTCGATGTGTTCCCGGCGGAAAGCGCCGACGCGGCGCTGCGCATCTCGATGTTCGACGACGAAATCGATGGCCTGACGCTGTTTGACCCGCTCACCGGCCACACCATCCAGAAAGTGCCGCGCTTCACCGTTTACGCCAAGAGCCATTACGTCACGCCGCGGCAGACGGTGCTGAATGCGCTGGAGGGGATCAAGTCCGAGCTGCGCGACCGGATTGAATTTTTTTCGCAGAACAACAAGCTGATCGAGGCGCAACGCATCCAGCAACGCACCACGTTTGACCTGGAAATGCTCAACGAGATCGGTTTCTGCAAGGGGATCGAAAACTACTCGCGCCACCTGTCGGGGCGCAAGGCCGGCGAGCCGCCGCCTACGCTGGTGGATTACCTGCCAAAAAACGCGTTGATGATCATGGATGAAAGCCACGTCACCATTCCGCAGGTAGGTGGCATGTACAAGGGCGACCGCGCGCGCAAGGAAAACCTGGTCGACTACGGCTTCCGCCTGCCGTCAGCAATGGATAACCGGCCGCTGCGCTTTGATGAATTCGAAGCCATGATGCGCCAGACCGTATTCGTCTCCGCGACGCCGGCCGACTACGAGTCTACCCACGCCGCGCAGGTGGTCGAGCAAGTGGTGCGGCCGACCGGACTGGTGGATCCGGTGCTGCTGGTGCGGCCGGCCTCGTCGCAGGTTGACGACCTGCTGTCAGAGGTCAACAAGCGGGTGGCGGTGCAGGAGCGGGTGCTGGTGACCACGCTGACCAAGCGCATGGCCGAGGACCTGACCGATTACCTGTCCGAGCACGGCATCAAGGTGCGCTACCTCCATTCGGACATCGATACCGTCGAGCGGGTGGAAATCATCCGCGACCTGCGCGCCGGCCTGTTCGACGTGCTGGTCGGCATCAACCTGCTGCGTGAGGGGCTGGATATCCCGGAGGTATCACTGGTGGCGATTCTCGACGCGGACAAGGAAGGCTTCCTGCGTGGTGCCCGATCGCTGATCCAGACCATCGGCCGCGCGGCGCGGCATCTTCACGGCACCGCGATTCTCTACGCCGACAAGGAGACCGATTCGATGCGTACCGCCATCGGCGAGACCAACCGGCGGCGCGCCAAGCAGGTGGCGTTCAACCTGGAAAACGGCATCGTGCCGCGATCGATTTCGAAATCGATCAAGGACATGATCGATGGCGTTTACGATCTGGACGAGAAGCGCGATGAGCGCAAGGCGGCACAGGACCGCAAGAAATACGACGTGCTGTCGGAGAAGCAGATGGAAACGGCGCTCAAGCGCCTGGAGCGCGAGATGATGGAAGCCGCGCGCAACCTGGAGTTCGAGAAGGCCGCCAATCTGCGCGACGAACTGAAGGCCCTGCGCAACAAGATACTGGTGCTGGGCGGCTCCGCGGTCAATGAGTAAGCCGGCGCCGCCGCGTCTTCTCAGCGTCCGCCAGCCGGCGCTCCTGCGCCGGTATTGTTCTGCATATTGTCGATCGCATCCTTGCTGACGGTGGTGACCGCCGATGAATTGCGATCTTTCTTCGGCACGTTGCTGCCGGTCACATATTGTTTTTCTTCGCGTGTCGTGCCGCTGGCGGCCGGTTCCATTGATGCGCAGCCGGCGAGCATGCAGCCGAGCAGCGTGGTGAGCAGCAGTTTGTTCATGGGACTTTCAGAGGCGTGGTGATTAGAGACTAGAATGTTACTTGATCGTCACCCATTTCCAATCGCATCCGCATGTCCTCGCCGAAGAAAATCCGCGTCCTGTTCATTTGCATGGGCAATATCTGCCGCTCGCCGACCGCCGAAGGGGTGTTCCGCGCCATGGTCCAATCGAGCCCCTACGGCGACTGGATCGACGTTGATTCCGCCGGCACGGCGGACTATCACACCGGATCGCGCCCCGACCCGCGCGCGATCCGGATCGCGGCCGACCGTGGCTACGACCTGTCTCGCATTCGTGCCAGGCAGGTGGTCGAGCGCGACTTCGAGCGATTTGACTACCTGCTGGCAATGGACGATGTCAACCTGAAGCAGTTGCAGAGCCTTTGCCCGCCAGAACATGCCGGCAAACTCGAACTTTTGCTGGAGTATGGCGACGATCGCGATACCCGCGAGGTGCCCGATCCGTACTACGGCAGCACGCACGACTTCGAACATGCGCTGAGCCTGATTGAAAACGGTTGCCGGGGATTGCTGGCATCGATGGCGGCACACTTTCCCGCAGCCGCCGGACCGCGCGAAAAGGGCACGGGCTAGTCGTGGATGGCATGCTTTCAGTCGCGGCGTATATCAAGATATTTGTCGCGATGATCGTGATCGTCAATCCGCTCGGCATCATTCCGGTGTTCGTGGCGATGACCGCCTCCAACAGCGAATTGCAGCGCAAGGCGATTGCCTACGGTGCTGCGATGACCGTGGCAGCGACCTTGCTGATTTCCGCGCTGCTCGGCGAGCGCGTGCTGGAAGTATTCGGCATCTCGCTGGCGAGTTTCAAGGTCGGCGGCGCCATCCTGATCATGCTGAACGCGATCGCGATGATGCAGGCGATGCCGTCACGCGACAAGCAGACACCTGAAGAAGCGCTCGAGGCGGAGGACAAGGCCAGCATTGCCGTGGTGCCGCTGGGCATACCGTTGCTGGCCGGCCCGGGCGCCATGTCCACCATCATCATTTATGCCAGCGAGAAGAAAGCCGTGTGGCATCTGCTGACCGTGTGTCTGGTGAGCATCGGTGTGGCCCTCGTCACCTGGCTCGCGCTGCGTGTCGCGACCCGCATCGGCGCGCGCATGGGTACCACCACCGTCAACGTCGCCACCCGCATCATGGGCTTGCTGCTGGCGGCGCTGGCGGTGGAAATCTTTGCCGGCGGCATCGTTGAACTGATTCCGGCGCTGGGCAAGCCGGATGTGTTTCGGTACGGGCGTTGAGGCGTATTCGACAGCGCCTGTCAGGAGACTCGGCGCAATTTTTCAAGCCGGCATTGCAAAGTGACACGGCGAAACTCCAGCACTGGCGCGGCTTTCCAGTCAATAATGAGCCGAAAGCCGCACCAGTTCTGGAGTTTGAATGTCAGAAACCGCCCGTTGCCAACCAGGCATCCACCTGATCCAGCCGGTCGTTTCCCCAAAACGGTTCACCGTCGACGATGATGTAGGGCGAACCGAACACGCCTTTCGCCAGCGCGGCGTCGACTTCATTTTTCAGTCGTTCCTTGATCGCCGGATCGGCCATCGCGGCCAGTGTGGCGTCACGGTCTTCACCCATTGAGGCGGCAATCTCGGCGACTTTCTCCGCTGATGTGATATCGATGCCCTGACCAAAGTAGGTGGCATAACAGGCGGCGGCGAAGCGATGCGCCTTGACCGGGTCGCGGTCGTTGATCCAGTAGAAGGCGCGTGCAGCGTTCTGTGTGCCGATGGGAAAAGGGTCGGGCTGCTTGTACGGAATGCCGAGGAAGCGCGCGGTGCGGGAGAAATCGCGCACCGAGTAAGGACCTTTCAGCGGTACGCCGACCAGCGGCGCAGTGCCGGCTGCCTTGAACATCGGCCCCAGCAGGATCGGCCGCCAGTCGACGCGGCGTTGGTGGTGCGCCGCCAGTGCGTTGATGCGCGTCGAGGCGAGATAGCCGTAGGGTGACGAGAAGTCGAAATAGAACTCGATCGGGGCTTTTTCGGTCATGGGGTCTCCTTGTTCACATGATATTCCAGCGCGCCACGAAAAAGCCCCGTTCGATTGAACGGGGCCTTTTCTGTTGCGTGCACTGCCGCTGCGGCTGTGCTATTGCGCGTTTTGCTCCGGCGAATCACCGGGCTTGGTTTCGACAAACACCAGTGGCTCGGTTGCCATGTCGCGCGGTTTGCGCGCGCGCGGTACGCGGCGCCGTGGCGCTTCTTCTTCGGCCGGCATCACCACGTTCTGCAGTTTCTCCGCAGCCGTTTCGATGAAAACCAGCGGCTCGCTGGCAGCGCTGCCTTCGGTGTTGCGGGCGCGCCGGCGTGGTTCACGCGGCACGGCTGGTTCCGCTTCACCGATCTGGTCGACCGCGACAAATACCGGTGCGGCAGCAACCTGCGCGACCGGCACCGGTTGCGGTGCCGCCACGGCCACCGGCACCGGTGCGGGTGCCGGAGCGGCAACCACTTCGACCGGCTGCGGCGCGGCAACTTCTGCCATGCGGACCGGCTCGGGTGTGACCACCGCGGGTGAGGATGCCACGACGGCGGCAGCAGGTGCTTCCACGACATCAGGTGCGGCCTGAAGTACGGCTGGTGCCTCTGACTGCGCGCTGGACAATACCGGCTGCATTGCCGGCGATGTGTCGGGCGCCGCAGCGGTGATGGCCGGGCTTGAGGCATCATTTTCGACTGCGGCATTGGCACCGCCTTCGGTACGCTCGCCGCGACCGTCACGATCGCGTCCGCGACCGCCACGGCGACGACGTCGGCCGCGACCTTCCCCATCCTCCGCCTGCTCAACCGGACGGCCTTCCAGCGCCGACTTGGGCGGCTGCGGGGTGCGTTGTTTCTGCTGCGGTGCATCCGGCGCGCGGGGCGGCTGCTCGGCACGTCCATCGACGCGCGCTTCACCACGCACTTCGCCGCGATTTTCGCGCGGCTCGGCCTGGCGCCGGCTGTCGTTGCGCGGGCCGCTGCTGCGTTCACCGCGTTCCTGGCCGCCGGCCTGTGCACCCTGCGGTGGACGATCCTTGCGTTCACCGCCGCGTTCACCACGCTTGCGCTCGCCATCGCGACCATCGCGGCGGTTGCCGCCTCGCTCGTTGCGGTCGCGACCGCCGTCACGCGATTCCTTCTTGGCCGGACGCGATTCGGCGATCGGCTGCGGGGCCGGCGCCGGTTCGGCGCTGAACAAGCCGACGAATCGCTTCCACAATGATGGTGCCGCCGCCGGCGCGGCGGCGACCGGTGCGGCCGCTGCGGCGCGATCGCGCTGCGGCACCGGATCGGCGGTCATCGGCGCAGGTTGCGACGGGGTGATGCCCTTGACCAGCGGTTCGGGTCGTGCCGGGCGCGCTTCGGCTTCCGCTGCCTTGGCGGCGACTTCTTCCACCGGCCGGTTGACCATCTCGTAGCTCGGCTTGGCGAGATCGATTTTTTCCGAGTCGGTGCGCAGGCGCTCGATCTCGTAGTTCGGCGTCTCGAGGTGGATGTTCGGGATCAGCAGCACGCTGACCTTGAAACGCGTTTCCATCTTGTGGATGTCCTGGCGCTTCTCGTTGAGCAGGAAGGTGGCGACATCGACCGGCACCTGGACATGGACCGCGCCGGTGCTCTCCTTCATTGCCTCTTCCTGGATGATGCGCAGGATATGCAGCGCCGACGAGGCGGTGTCGCGGATATGGCCGAGGCCATGGCAACGCGGGCAGGGGATATAGGATGATTCCGACAATGCCGGCTGCAGACGCTGGCGTGACAGCTCGAGCAGACCGAAGCGGGAAATCTTGCCGGTCTGGACGCGCGCACGGTCATGATGCAGGGCGTCGCGCAGGCGGTTTTCAACTTCACGCTGGTTCTTGGTCGACTCCATGTCGATGAAGTCGATCACCACCAGGCCGCCCAGGTCACGCAGCCGCAACTGGCGGGCGATTTCGTCGGCCGCTTCGCAGTTGGTGCGGAACGCGGTTTCCTCGATGTCGTGGCCCTTGGTGGCGCGCGCCGAGTTGACGTCGATCGACACCAGCGCTTCGGTGTGGTCGATGATGATGGCGCCGCCGGAGGGCAGGGTGACATCGCGGCGGTATGCGGTTTCGATCTGGTGCTCGATCTGGAAACGCGAGAACAGCGGCACGTCGTCGTGATACAGCTTGACCTTGTTGACGTTGGCCGGCATCACGGTCGACATGAAGGACTGCGCCTGCTCGAAGATTTCGGGCGTGTCGACCAAGATTTCGCCGATGTCGGGCTGGAACAGGTCGCGGATGGCGCGCACCACCAGGCTGGATTCCAGGTAGATCAGTTCGGGTCCCTTGACTTCCTTGGCGGCGCCTTCGATGGCTTCCCAAAGCTGGATCAGGTAGTTCATATCCCACTTGAGTTCCTCGGCGGTGCGGCCGATGCCGGCGGTGCGGGCGATGACGCTCATGCCTTCGGGTATCTGCAACGGGTCGAGTGTCTCGCGCAACTCGGCACGATCCTCGCCCTCGATGCGGCGCGAAACGCCACCGCCGCGGGGGTTGTTCGTCATCAGCACCAGGTAGCGGCCGGCGAGGGAAATGTAGGTGGTCAGTGCGGCGCCCTTGTTGCCGCGCTCGTCTTTCTCCACCTGCACCAGGATTTCCTGGCCGACTCTCAGGTTTTGCGCGATCTTGGCGCGGGTGCCTTCGCCGGTTTCACCGGCGACATATTCGCGGGTCAGTTCCTTGAACGGCAGGAAGCCGTGGCGGTCGGCGCCGTAATCGACAAATACGGCTTCAAGTGAGGGTTCGACCCGGGTGACGACGGCCTGGTAGATGTTGCTCTTTCTTTGTTCCTGGCCGGCGTGCTCGATGTCGAGGTCGATGAGTTTTTGTCCATCGACGATGGCGACGCGGAGCTCTTCCTGCTGCGTCGCATTGAACAACATGCGTTTCATAGTTCTTCCTTCTCGCGCAGTACACGGCCGCGAGGGGGCGAAGAAGAACGTGGCAGCCGGCCCGCATCGCGGGGTCGGCAAAGTCATGCAGGTGCTACGGCCGGTTCAGGACTGACGCGGCTTCACCGCACGTGATCCTTGGATCGCGTGCATCGGTCAAACGACTGTGGTGAATTCCGGTTTTCATGAGCGGTGCGGGTTGCTTGACTGTTGTTTGCTGAACGACGTAAGCCTCGTTCTTGCTGCCATCTCGGGTCCGGCGCCGAAGCGCACACGACCGTCGCTTGTTCATCTTCACGCCACCCGGTGCTGCTATCCGCTTCGCGGACGGTGCGCGTAAATCGTTTAGTATCGCTACTTGTTCGGCGCAGCCTGGCTGGTGCCGGCGGTGAGCAAAAACGACCGCCCGTCTTCCGTTCATTGGCGGCGGTCAACAGACACTGGCAGTAGGTTTCGTAAACTGCGCGGGAAAGTGACGCGTCCGGCAAAAACGGTGATCTTTCACGGCGCCGGCAAATTGCGGTGATCGGCTGATGAGGCTTTTGACATATCTGCCAAAAGCCGGCACAGAACACGGCTGGATCGACGGGACTCGCTTCAAAATCAACGAGATATGAGTATAACTTAACATGCCAGCACACGGCAAAAAATCTCTTGAGGCGCCACAAAAGCCCGTTGAATCAATGGCCAAGGCGGTCACCTATCTGACGGTCGACGACAACTCGGTTGGCCAGCGGCTGGACAATTTTCTGCTGCACCACCTGAAGGGCGTGCCCAAAAGCCACGTCTACCGGATAGTTCGTTCCGGTGAAGTCCGGGTCAACAAGGGACGGGCTGATGTCGCCTACCGGCTGGTGATAGACGATCTGGTGCGGATTCCGCCGGTCCGCATCGCCGACGAGAAAGCCAGGCCCGGGACCGAAGAGGTGGTGCGTGCGTTCGCCGGCGGGCAGCCGGCGCGAAAAGGCGCATTGCCGCTGGATGTCCTGTTCGAGGATGATGCGCTGCTGGCGATCAACAAACCGGCCGGCATGGCGGTGCACGGTGGCAGCGGCATCAGTTTCGGCGTGATCGAGGGCCTGCGCGCGTTGCGGCCGCAGGCAAAATTTCTGGAACTGGTTCACCGCATCGACCGCGAGACCTCGGGAATCCTGCTGATCGCCAAGAAACGCAGTGCCCTGACGGCGATGCACGCCATGTTGCGCGGCGAGGCCGGCCCGAAAATCGAAAAACACTACTTTGCCCTGGTGACCGGCGCCTGGCCCGACCAGCGCCGGCACATTCGCACGCGATTGACCAAATATGTGACGCCGTCGGGCGAGCGGCGGGTGTCGGCCGACGACGACGATGGCCAGGAATCCCACACCATTGCCACCCGGGTTGAGCAGTTGCCGGGCGCGACCTTGCTGGACTGCGAGATCAGGACCGGCCGCACGCACCAGATCCGTGTTCACCTGGCTTCGCTCGGGCACCCGATCATCGGTGATGACAAGTATGGTGATTTCGCGCTGAACAAGCACGTGGCCGCAGTGCGGAACGGCGGCTTGAAGCGCATGTTCCTGCATGCCCGCCTGATGGCCTTTCCGCATCCGCTGACCGGGCAGGACCTGCGCATCGAAGCGCCTCTGGCGGCGGACCTCAATCGCTACCTGACCCATCTGCGGGCGCTGTAATGGCAACGCGCTATGACCTGATCGTGTTTGACTGGGACGGCACCATCATGGATTCCACCGGCCTGATCGCCGAGTGTATCCAGCTCGCCGCGCGCGACCTGGGTTTGCCGGTGCCGAGTGTAGAGTCGGCAAAGTCGATCATCGGGCTGGGCATTCATGACTCGGTGAAGCGGCTGTTCCCGCAGCTGGCGCCTGAGGGGCAGGCACAATACGCGCTCACCTATCGGCGGCATTATGTGGGTCGTGACCATGAAGCGCCGCTTTATGCCGGTATACCGGAACTGCTCGCCGGCCTGGCGCGCCCGGACCGTTTCCTCGCTGTCGCCACCGGCAAGCCGCGGGCAGGGCTGGAGCGTGCTTTTGTCCACTCCGGGCTCAAGCCGCATTTCCACTTTTCGCGCTGTGCCGACGAGGGATTCGCCAAGCCGCACCCGGACATGCTGCAGAAACTGATGCAATTTACCGCCGTCGCACCTGACCGAACGCTGATGATCGGCGACACAACCCACGATCTTGACCTGGCGCATAACGCCGGCGTGCAGGCGGTTGCGGTCACCTACGGCGCGCACCCGCGCGACAGTCTCCGGCAGCGCGACGCGATTGCGGTGGTCGACTCGGTAGACGAACTGACGTCATGGCTGACGAAGAACGCCTAGTGCTGATACGCCGGGTCTGCCGGCGTGACCAGCTGACCGATGGCGGGCTGGCGGTGTCGTTCAGCGTCAACCGGTGCGGCCAGTCGCAGGCGGGCTTTGCCGTCGCCAGCGGCGGCACGGTACACGCATACGTCAATGTCTGTCCTCATCGCGGCACGCCGCTCGACTGGCAGCCGGGCGAGGTCTTCGATGAAACTGGCTTATACTTGATCTGTGCCACGCACGGGGCAATGTTCGAACCTGAATCCGGGCGATGTTTCGCCGGCCCCTGCCAGGGTGCGCACCTGCAGCGGATTCCGGTCGATGTCGTTGGCGACTACGTTGTCCTGCAGCATGATGTGCTGAGCGATTACACGGATCGATAAGCAGTCTTATGAAGACTCAGGGAATTCCGGAAGCGGAGGGCGCGGGGTGCTCGACATGCGGCGCCATGCAGGGTGCACAAAACCATGATGGCGTTTTGCATCTGCTACGCGCACTGCCGGCTGCCGGCAGGTGGCGGTCAAGCCTGGTCCGAGCTGACCGTCCAGTTGGCGCGCCGGTTGTTACCTTGCGGCACGTTCCGGCTGCCGACTTGAATTCCGCCGTCGCGAGCCGCAAACGATGCCGATCGGGCGACCGTGAATAGTCCAGAGCATGAAAACGCGCCGCCGGCGTCGACCACGGACAGCGTGACCGGTCGCGCGAACCGCCCGGCAGGCGAGGCGGACAGGTCGGCGAACGTGTCCAGCGTGAAGCTTCGCATCATCGCGGGTTTTGCGGCAATGACCATATCGGTGGCGCTGATCATTGCGGTCATTGCCGCGCGGTTGTCGAATGACGCCGGACTGCCGCCTGACATTGCCGACCGGATCCGCGAACAGCTGCTTTGGCTGGGCTTCGGTGCCGTGCTGCTGGCCGCGCTGATCGGCGCGCTGGTTGCGCGGCACGTCGGCGAACCGATCCGGCGGCTGGCAGATGACCTTGGCCGCCAGGACTTCCGCGACTTTTCCGGCACCGCGAAGAACGGCGACTACGCGGAACTGGACCAGCTGCGAACAACCATGTACCGGCTGGCCGAATCGGTACGCCTGCGTGAAGCGCAGTTGTCGGACAGCGAGCGCAAGTTCCGCGAGGCGTTCGACCTGGTCGGGGTCGGGCTGACGCAGGTCGATACCGAGGGTCGCTTCACCATGGTCAACCGGCGCTTTTGCGAAATGCTGGGATATACGCGGGAACAGCTGATTGGCCGGCGATTTGTCGATGTCACCCATCCGGAGGACCGTGAGGCCGACGAGGCGCTGATAGCGAACACGGTCGGCAACCTTGACCCGGCGCCGATTGCGCGCGAAAAGCGTTATGTGAGACAGGATGGTGCCGTGATCTGGGCCCAGCGGTCGGGTGTCGTGGTGCGCGACGGCGATGGCAATCCGCTGTATGCGCTGGGCTCGATCGAGGATATCTCCGCCTATCGGGCCTCGCAGGATACGCTGCAGGCGCTGAACGAATCGCTGCGGGCAATCGTCGAAAATTCACCGCTGGCAATTTATTCCGTCACACCGGCGGGCATCGTCACGTTGTGGAATCCGGCCGCTGAACGCCTGTTCGGCCTGCCCCAGGACGCCGTGATCGGACTGCCGTCGCCGCTGCTGGCGGCGCACGAAGCGTTCATGCTTGAGCAACGCGGGCGGGTGCTGGCGGGCAACGTCCTGTACGACCGTGAACTGACCTGGCTGCGGCCGGACGGCGAGCGGCGTGAGCTCAGCCTTTCACTGGGGCCGTTGCGGGGCAGCGATCAAAGCGTGGTGGGCATACTGGTCACGTGCAGTGATATCACCAGTCTCAAGCAGACCTCGCGCGCGCTCGACCAGCAGCTTCACTTCACCCAGGAATTGCTCGAGGTGATGCCGTCGCCGATTTTCTATCGCCGCGCGGAAGGCGCATACCTTGGGTTCAACCGTGCCTGGGAATTGTTCTTCAACCAGCGGCGCGAGGACTGGATCGGCAAGCGGCCGCAGGATTTGTTGCGGCCCGAGATGGCAAAAATGGCCGAGATCGAGGACCATGAAGTGCTGGCCACGGGACGCACCTCGGTCGCCGAGGCGGTGGTGAAGGATGGGCAGGGCGCCGAACGTTATGTGGTGCGCCACATCAGCCGCTTCACCGACTCGGATGGCCAGCCGGCCGGTGTCATCGGCGTGCTGACCGACATCACCGATTTCAAGCAGGTCGCGCAGGCGCTCGAAGCCTCCGAGGGCCGCTTCAAGGCGCTGACCGAAAGTGCCATGGATATCGTCACCGTGCTCGATGCCGATGGCATCATCCGCTACCAGAGCCCGTCAGTGAAACACCTGCTGGGACATGACCCGGGGATGATGATCGGCAGCAGCCAGTTCGACCTGGTTCATCGCGACGATGCGGAGGCCATGCGCGATGCATTCCAGGAGTTGCTCACGCGCGGCCAGATGGAGCGGGCAATCGAGTTTCGCGTCGTCAACAGTGCCGGTGAGTGGCGGACGCTCGAGGCGATCGGCAAGAACTGCCTCGCGATTCCGGCGGTGCGCGGCATCATCGTCAACACACGCGACGTGACCGATCGCAAGAACATCCAGCAGCGGATCCAGCACCTCGCGTTCCACGATGCGCTCACCGGGCTGCCGAACCGGTCGCTGATGCAGGACCGCGTATCGCAGGCAATCGGGCGGGCGGAGCGGTCGACCAAGCGATTCGCCGTCATGTTCATCGATATCGACAACTTCAAGAATATCAACGACACGCTCGGCCACGACGTCGGCGACGAGCTGCTGCGCCAGGTGGCGGTGCGATTGACCGATTCGGTGCGTACCCACGACACCATTGCGCGCCAGGGCGGCGACGAATTCATCGTCCTGCTTGACCAGCTGGAAGGTCACCAGGGCGCCACCCGGGTGGCGCAGAAAATTCTCGATGCGTTGCGCCTGCCGTTTGACGTCGGCGGCGCAGAGCAGCACGTATCCGGATCGATCGGCATCGCGTTGTATCCGGACGACGGCCGCGATGCGCCGACGCTGCTGCGCAACGCCGATACCGCGATGTTCCATGGCAAGGGCCTGGGCAAGAACACCTACCAGTTCTTTACGCCGCAGATGAACATTGCCGTCAAGCGCCGCGCGGCGATGGAATCGAGTTTGCGCGCGGCGGTCAAGAACGGGGATTTCACGCTTGTCTATCAACCCCAGGTGGATCTGAACACGGGCGAGATTGTCGCGCTCGAGGCACTGGTCCGATGGGTGTCCGAGGACAGCGGCACGATGATGCCGGGCGAATTCATTCCGCTTGCCGAGGAAACAGGACTCATCAACGACATCGGCAGGTGGGTGCTGGAGGAAGCCTGTCGCCAGGCAGTGACGTGGCGCAATGCCGGTTACCCGCACCGCAGGATGGCGATCAACCTGTCGGCCCGCCAGCTCGCCGACAAGGGTTTTGTCGAACTGCTGAAGGAAATTCTGCTGAAAACCGGCCTGGATGCCGGGTCGCTGGAGCTCGAAATCACCGAAAGCCAGGTGATGCGCCAGGGCGAGGGCAGCGTGATGCTGTTGAACGAAATCGCCGACATGGGTGTTCACCTTGCCGTCGATGACTTCGGTACCGGCTATTCCAGCCTGTCCTATCTGAAGCGGTTGCCGATCGGCAAGCTGAAAATTGACCAGAGCTTTGTTCGCGACATCACCGTCGATCCCAACGACACCGCGATCGTGGTGGCCATTATCAACATGGCCAAGAGCCTCGACCTCGACATCATTGCCGAAGGTATCGAGACGGCAGGCCAGCTGACCTTGTTGCGGGCGAAAGGCTGCAGCGTCGGCCAGGGGTTTTATTTCAGCGTGCCGATGTCCGCCGACGACCTGCTGCCGATACTGGGCAAGACCTCGATCTTCGACCAGGCGGAACCGCTGCAGCCCGCCTAGCCTGCCGATTCAGGCGAGGAACAGGAACAGCGCCGGCAAACGCGCGATCGCCACAGGCGCCTTGCGCCAATCCGCGACGCTTTGCATGCGGATCGATTGGCTGCTGCCGGTCAGGTTGCAGGCCACGCAAAGCCGCGTGTCGCGCGCGAGTGTTGAAATCAGGTCGGCGAGCAGCGCCTGGTTGCGATACGGCGTCTCAATGAACATCTGGGTCATGCGCCGCTGCCGCGATTCACGTTCCAGTTCCTGGATGGCCTGGATGCGCTGGTTTTTCTCCTGCGCAAGGTAGCCGTGAAAGGCAAACTTCTGGCCATTCAGTCCGGATGCCATCAGGCCGAGCAGGATCGACGACGGACCGACCAGTGGCGCGACCGGGATCCCATCCTGGTGGGCCAGCGCGACCAGCGCGGCACCAGGGTCGGCAACACCGGGAGCTCCGGCTTCCGAAACCAGGCCCAGGTCCTTGCCGGCCCTGAGCGGATCGAGCATGGCGTCCAGCGCGGATGCCGGCGTGTGCTGGTTGAGTTCGACCATGCCGACCTCCTGCAGCGGACGCGGGATCCCCAGTGCCTTCAAAAACGCGCGAGCCGATTTGGCGTTCTCGGCGACGTAATGGTCCAGCCTGAGTGCGGTCGAGATTACCTCGGGCGGCAGGATGGCCCCTGGCGAAAACGGGTCGGCCAGGTTGGTCGGGATCAGATACAGCGTTCCGGGCTTCATGCCAGCACCATGACGCCCTCGTGGCGCAACATGGCCGCCAGTGCAATCAGCGGCAGGCCCACCAGCGCAGTCGGGTCATCGCTCTGCATCGCCGCGATCAGGGCGATGCCGAGGCCCTCTGATTTGGCACTGCCCGCGCAATCGAGCGCGTCCTCGCGCTGCAGGTAGCAGTCGATCTCGGCGTCGGTGAATTCGCGAAAACGCACGGTGGTCGGCACCACGCAGGATTGCACGCGAGCCGAATCGACATCCAGCAGCGCGAGCCCGCTGTGAAATATCAGGGTCTGACCGCGCATGGATCTGAGCTGCGCGCGTGCCCGTTCTGCATTTCCGGGCTTGCCGACCGGCTCACCGTGCAGGTCGGCAACCTGGTCGGAGCCGATAATGAGGCACCCGGGATGCAGCGTTCGCAAGCTTTGCGCCTTGGCCACCGACAAGCGCAGCGCGGTGTCGGCAGGTCGCTCGCCGGCCAATGCGGTCTCGTCCGCATCGGGCCGCATGGCGTCAAACGGCAGCTGCAGGCGCGCCAGCAGCGCCGCGCGGTAGCGCGAGGTTGACGCCAGTACGATTTTCTTCTTCAAAATCAATCACTTTTTGACTTTTGGCAGCAAAAATCATATCATGCGCGACACGCATTATGAGTAGTGCTTCATGACCGCCGCCATCCAGATCGACCGTTTTACCCGACTCAAGCAGACCGTCTCCGGCAGTTTCCGGCCGCAGCAGCTGCCGCGGCTGGCAGAGTATCTCGCCGGAAACGAGGGCGAAATCCACTACTCGATAGCCGGCAATCTGGACACAGACGCGAGCGGTAGCCAAAAACGTAGTGTTAAGTGTATAATTTCGGGTTGGTTTTTGTTGGCTGATCCGGTGACGTTACATCCGTCCCGCCGCGACCTGGACATTGAAAGCCGCCTGATTCTGGTGGCGAGTGAGCAGGATTTGCCGCCGCTGGAGATGGAAGCAGATGATGAAGACTTCGTCGTCTGCGGCAACGAACTGAATGTGCTGGAAACCGTCGAGGAAGAAGTGCTGCTCGATATCGCCCTGGCGCAGACCGTGAAAGCAGGCGATGCCGGCGACAAGACGTCGGCACCGGCCGCTGCCGGAAAGCCGGCCGTCGCAAAGATTTCGCCCTTCGCCAAACTGGCGGAGTTGAAGAACAAGTAGCCCGATTTGCAGTAATTTTGATCAAGGAGAAACATCATGGCAGTCCAACAGAACAAGAAATCCCCGTCCAAGCGCGGCATGCACCGCGCGCACGACTTTCTGACCAATCCGCCGCTGGCGGTTGAGCCGACTACGGGTGAAACACACCTGCGGCACCACATCAGCCCGAGCGGTTACTATCGCGGCAAGAAAGTCGTCAAGACCAAGTCTGACGAATAATTCGCCGCCTCAAGTCGGCGAATATAAAAAGGTAAACTGCAAGAAAAGTCTCAGGAGGGGACTTTTCTAAAATATGCAGATCACCATTGCGATCGATGCGATGGGCGGTGATCACGGCCCATCTGCAACCGTTCCGGCAGCACTGCAATTCCTCGGCAGGTCAACCGACTGCCGGGTATTGCTTGTCGGCAAGCCGGAAGCCATCCAGTCGGAACTGAACCGCGCCCACGCCAGCGACGTCGTGGGGCGCGAAGACGGTCGCCTTCGCATTGTCGAGGCGCGTGACGTGGTCGGCATGGATGAGGACATCCGCTCCGCCATCCGGCACAAGAAACATTCCTCGATGCGGATTGCCATTGACCTGGTGAAATCCGGCGAGGCCGACGCGTGCGTGTCGGCCGGAAACACCGGTGCCCTGATGGGTACCGCCAAATTCGTGTTGAAAACCCTGCCGGGGATCGACCGGCCGGCGATCTGCGCGGCGCTGCCGACGCGCGACGGTGTCGTGTACACGCTCGACCTTGGCGCAAATGCCGAGTGCACGCCGGAGCACCTGCTGCAGTTTGCCATCATGGGCGCCATGCTCTGCACCGCGGTTGAAGGCAAGGAGCACCCCAGCGTCGGTCTGCTCAACATTGGCTCGGAGGACATCAAGGGCAATGAGAGCGTCAAGGCGGCGGGTGAACTGCTCAAGGCCAGCCACCTCAATTTTTACGGCAATGTCGAGGGCACCGATATCTACAAGGGCACCACCGATGTCGTGGTATGCGACGGGTTCGTCGGCAATGTGATGCTGAAGACTTCGGAGGGCATGGCCAAGATGATGGGTGATTTCCTCAAGGCGGAATACCAGAACGGCTGGTACAGCAAACTGGCTGCTGCCGTTTCACTGCCCGTCATCCGGCGTTTCCGCCATCGCATGGATCACCGCCGCTTCAACGGTGCCGCCCTGCTGGGACTGAAGGGCGTGGTGGTCAAGAGTCATGGTTCGGCGGACGCATTCTCCTTTTCCCATGCATTGCAGCGCGCCGCGACCGAGGTCGAGCACGGGCTTCTGGGATTGATCACGGCCGAAATCGAGCGCCTCCATGCCGAAGGAATGATGCTGCCGAAGAGCGTGCCGGCGGCCCCTGCGGCGGACGCGGCGTCATGACCTTCACCCGCATTGTCGGCACCGGCAGCTATCTTCCCGACCGCGTGGTGACCAACCGCGACCTGGAAAAGATTGTCGATACCAACGACGAGTGGATCGTGTCGCGCACCGGCATTCGAGAGCGGCACTTTGCCGCCGAGGACCAGAACGCCAGCGACCTCGCGGTCGAGGCCTGCAGGCGCGCCATGCACGCCGCCCATGTGCACGCGGATGAGATCGACCTGATCATTGTCGCCACATCGACGCCGGACATGGTGTTCCCGTCCACCGCCTGCATCCTGCAGGACAAGCTTGGCATCAAGCACAGCGTCGCCTTCGATTTGCAGGCGGTGTGCGCCGGATTCGTCTACGCGCTGGCGACCGCCGACAAATTCATTCGCAGCGGCTCGTCGAAGTGCGCGCTGATCGTCGGCGCCGAAGTGTTCTCGCGTATCCTCAACTGGAAAGACCGCGGTACCTGCGTGCTGTTCGGCGACGGCGCCGGCGCGGTGGTGCTGAAAGCGTCAAATGCGCCCGGAATTCTCACCACGCACCTGCATACCGACGGCAGCTACCGCGACATGCTGTGCACCCCCGGCACGGTACAGAATGGCGGCACGCGAGGAAGTCCGCTGCTGACCATGGACGGCGGCGCGGTCTACAAGTTCGCGGTAAAGGCGTTTGAGGATGTTGCCTGGGAAGCGCTGAACGCAAACGGCATGCAACCGGGCGAGATTGACTGGTTCATCTGCCACCAGGCCAACCGGCGCATCATCATGCA
This sequence comes from uncultured Burkholderiales bacterium, assembly GCA_964417885.1. GTDB lineage: Bacteria > Pseudomonadota > Gammaproteobacteria > Burkholderiales > Usitatibacteraceae > UKL13-2. The sequence continues at coordinate 25,756 of CAYQKN010000017.1, forward strand.
CGCGGCCAAACGCCTGGATTTGCCGGATGAAAAAGTGGTGGTCACGGTTGACCGGCACGGCAACACGTCGGCGGCGTCGATACCGCTGGCGCTTGACGTGACCGCGCGCGAGGGAAAAATCAAGGCGGGCGACAACGTGTTGCTGGCCGCCCTGGGCGGTGGTTTCGCCTGGGGTGCAGCACTACTCAAGTGGTGATACAGAATATGTCCGCATTTGCCATTGTCTTCGCCGGCCAGGGTTCGCAGTCTGTCGGCATGATGTCCGGCTTCGCCGAGCTGCCAATCGTTCAACGCACATTCGAAGAGGCGTCGGGCATCCTCGGCATCGACCTGTGGAACATGATTGTTGCCGGCCCGGCCGAAGTGCAGAACCAGACGGTGAATACGCAGCCGCTGATGCTGGCCGCGGGTGTGGCGACCTATCGTGCCTGGCTGGAACAAGGCGGCGCGCACGCGAGCTGTTACGCCGGCCACAGCCTGGGTGAATACACCGCGCTGGTTGCCGCCGGTGCAATGCGTTTTGCCGATGCCCTGCCGCTGGTCAGATTCCGGGCACAGGCGATGCAGGATGCCGTGCCGGAGGGCGTCGGCGCAATCGCCGCCGTGCTGGGGCTCGATGCCGGGCAGGTGCGGGCGGTATGCGCGGATGCAGCGCAGGGCGAGGTGGTGGAGGCGGTCAATCTGAATTCGCCGGGACAAATCGTGATCGCAGGGCACCGCGCCGCAGTCGAGCGCGGGATGGCGCTGGCCAGGGAACGCGGCGCCAAGCGCGCATTGCTGTTGCCGATGAGCGTGCCGTCGCATTGCGCGCTGATGCGGCCTGCGGCAGAACGGCTTGCGGCATACCTGAACGACGTCCGCATCGAAGTGCCGGCCAGCCCGGTGATCCAGAATGCCGATGTGGAATCGTTCACCAGCGAAGCCGCCATCAAGCGCGCGCTGGTCGAGCAGCTGTTCCGGCCGGTGCGCTGGATCGAGACCGTGCAGGCACTGGCGCATCGCGGCGCCACCACGGTTGTGGAATGCGTGCCGGGAAAAGTGCTTACCGGCCTCAACAAGCGAATCGACGGCAGCCTGGATTGCCTCGCCGTCACCGACCGCGCCACCCTGATGGCCGCGATCGAGGCAACGAGCCAATCGACGGGAGCAGGACAATGAATACACTGAGTGGTCAAACCGCGCTGGTCACCGGCGCCACACGCGGCATTGGCGCGGCGATACTGCAGGTGCTTGGCGAGGCGGGCGCACGGGTGATCGGCACCGCGACCGGCGACGCCGGCGCGGCCGCCATCCAGGCGCAGATTGACGCTGCCGGCTGGCAGGGCGCGGGCATGGTGCTGAATGTGACCGAGGCGGCGCGATGTGATGCGGTTGTGCGCGAAATCGAGGGCAAATTTGGTACCGTATCGATCCTGGTCAACAACGCCGGCATCACCCGCGACACGCTGATGATGCGAATGAAGGATGAAGATTGGCAGGATGTCATCGACACTGACCTGACATCGGTGTTTCGCCTGTCGCGCGCGGTGATCAAGGGTATGATGAAAGCGCGTTCGGGCCGCATCATCAACATCGGTTCGGTGGTGGGATTCACCGGCAACCCGGGGCAGGTCAATTACGTGGCGGCGAAGGCAGGCATGGTCGGCTTCACCAAGGCACTGGCGCGCGAGGTGGGCAGCCGCAACATCACGGTCAACTGCGTTGCCCCTGGCTTCATCGATACCGACATGACCAGGGTGCTTGCCGAAACTCAGGTGGCAAAACTGATCGAGAACGTTCCGCTTGGCCGTCTGGGCAGCGTGGCCGATGTCGCCGAGGCGGTGCGATACCTCGCTTCGCCGGCCGCGTCCTACGTGACCGGCAACACGATCCACGTCAATGGCGGCATGTTCATGGACTGAAGGCTGATTTGCAGCCGGTCGGAAATGTTTGTGTTCAATTTGGTAAAATAACGTTGTTTAACTTTTCACCCCCGTTGGAGGAAGCAGCAAATGGATAACATCGAAGCGCGCGTCAAGAAAATCGTGGCGGAACAACTCGGCGTCGCCGAGGCCGACATCAAGAACGAATCCTCGTTCGTCGAGGACCTGGGCGCAGACTCGCTCGATAACGTTGAACTGGTCATGGCTCTCGAAGAAGAATTTGAAACTGAAATTCCCGACGAGGCGGCTGAAAAGATCACCAATGTGCAGCAAGCCGTTGATTACATCAACGCCAACCTCAAGAAGTAACCCGTCTCAAGCCGGGCCGTCGGCAGTGGCCGGCGGCCTTTCTGTTTTTTCATTTCTTCCCCATCAGCCATGTCAAAAAGACGCGTCGTCATAACGGGTCTCGGTATCGTCTCGCCCGTCGGAAATGGTATTGCCCAAGCCTGGGATAACGTGGTCAACGGCCGCGGCGGTATCGGTCCCATCACGCGGTTCGATGCGTCGGTGCTGCCGACCCGGTTTGCCGGGGAAGTAAAGGATTTCAAGCCGGAAGAATGGATGTCCGCCAAGGAAGTGCGGCGCATGGACGCGTTCATTCACTACGGCCTCGCCGCGACCAAGATGGCGATCGACGATGCGGGACTGGTGGTGACCGACAGCAACGCGGAGCGGATCGGCGTCAATGTCGGCTCCGGTATCGGCGGCCTGCCGATGATCGAGGACAACATCCGCGAGATGATTGCCAAGGGACCGCGGCGCATTTCGCCGTTTTTCGTGCCGGGCTCGATCGTCAACATGGTGGCCGGCATGATCTCGATCCATTTCGGCATGAAGGGCCCCAATGTCTCGATGGTGTCGGCCTGCACCACCTCGACCCATTGCATTGGCGACGCCGCGCGCTTCATCGAGTACGGCGACGCCGACGTGATGATTGCCGGCGGTTCGGAGGCAACCGTCTGCATGTCGGGCATCGGCGGCTTCTGCTCGGTCAAGGCGCTGTCGGAGCGCAACGATTCGCCCGCGACCGCCAGCCGGCCCTGGGACAAGGATCGTGACGGCTTCGTGCTGGGCGAGGGCGCCGGCATCCTGGTGCTGGAATCGTACGAGCATGCAACTGCCCGCGGCGCGCGGATTTACGGCGAGCTGGCGGGTCTCGGCATGAGTGCCGATGCCTATCACATGTCGTCGCCGAGCATGGACGGCCCCCGCCGCGGCATGCTCGCCGCGCTACGCAATGGCGGCGTGAATGCTGACGAAGTGCAGTACATCAACGCCCACGGCACCTCGACGCCGCTGGGCGACAAGAATGAAACGGATGCGATGAAGGCGGCGTTCGGCGACCACGCCTACAAGCTCGTCGTCAACTCGACCAAATCGATGACCGGGCACCTGCTCGGCGCAGCGGGCGGCATTGAAGCCGTGTTCACCTCGCTCGCCGTGCATCACCAGATCTCCCCGCCGACAATCAACATCTTCAATCAGGATCCGGAATGCGATCTGGATTACTGCGCCAATACGGCGCGCGAGATGAAAATTGACGTTGCCCTGTCGAATTCGTTCGGCTTTGGCGGCACCAACGGCACGCTGGTGATCAAGCGTTTGCGCTGACCGGCACGGCCGCCGTGAAGCGTCTGCTGACCGGGCTCTGCGTGGTGTTGTTGCTGTCTGCCACAGCAGCCGGCGCCTGGTTTCACTGGTACGCCAATGCCGCGCTGCCGTTGCCGCAGACCCCGTTTGAATTCACCGTTCGCCCCGGCGCCTCGCTGAAAGGCCTGAACCGGCAATTGGCCGAAGCCGGACTGGTGCCCGACGGGCAGACGCTGTGGCTGCTGGGCCGCATCACCGGCGCAACCGCGATCCAGGCCGGCACCTATCGGCTCGACCGGCCGGCATCGCCACTGGAAATACTGGAAAAATTGCGAACCGGCGATGTGGTGCTGGTTACCCTGACGTTTGTCGAAGGCATCACCTTCGCCGACATGCGCCGCCAGCTCGAGGCCACCAAGGACCTAAAGGTCACACTGCGCGGCCTGCCGGACAGCGAAGTTTTGAAACAGGTCGGCGCAACCGAAACGCATCCCGAAGGCCTGTTCTATCCGGACACTTACCGGTTTTCCGCCGGCATCACCGACCTCGAGATGCTGAAAAAAAGTTACCAGGCGATGCAACGCAAGCTGGCTGAAGCCTGGGCACAGCGCGATCCCGGGCTGCCCTATGCCAATCCCTACCAGGCGCTGATCATGGCGTCGATCATCGAGAAGGAGACCGGCCGCGCTGATGAGCGCGCGCTGATCGGCTCGGTGTTCATCAACCGGCTGAAAATACCGATGCGGCTGCAGACCGACCCGACGGTGATTTACGGCATGGGTTCGCGTTACGACGGCAACATCCGCAAGCGCGACCTGTCGACCGACACCGCCTACAACACCTACACCCGCGACGGACTGCCGCCGACGCCGATCGCGATGCCGGGCTGGGGATCGCTGCTGGCCGCGGTGAAGCCGGCGCAATCCGACAAGCTATACTTCGTCGGACGCGGCGATGGCAGCCATTATTTCTCCCGCTCGCTCGACGAGCACAACCGTGCCGTCGCCAAATATCAACTCGGCAGATAGCTTCCAAACCATCGCATGAGCGGCAAATTCATCACCCTGGAAGGCATTGATGGCGCGGGCAAATCTTCGCACCTGTCGTTTATCGCCGACTGCGTGAAACAGCGCGGCCACCAGGCCTTCACCACCCGCGAACCGGGTGGCACGCCGCTGGGCGAGCAACTGCGCCAGCTGCTGTTGCATGAAAAAATGCACGCCGATACCGAAGTGTTGCTGATGTTCGCCTCGCGCCGCGAACAACTGCTGGAAACGATCCAGCCGCTGCTCGACCGCGGCACCTGGGTCATCTGCGACCGTTATACCGACTCAACCTACGCCTATCAATGCGGCGGCCGCGGCTTGCCCGACGAACGGATTCGCACGCTGGAGCAATGGGTCCATGGCCACCTGCAGCCGGACCTCACGTTCCTGTTCGACGCGCCGCTGCACGTGGCACGCGAGCGGCTGGACCAGGGCACCGCCCATCCCGACAAGTTCGAACGCGAGCAGGCCGAATTTTTTGCCCGCGTGCGTGACGCCTACCTGCGCCGCGCGGCGGAATACCCGCAGCGCATCCGGGTGATCGATTCCGCCCGCCCGCTGGCCGAAATCCAGGCCGAGCTGGCCGGCCATGTTGGTGCGCTGTGACGATCGCGGTCCTGCCCTGGCAAGAAGGCGCGCTGCGGGAATTTCTTGCCCGCCGCGACACGCTGCCGCACGCGCTGCTGATCCACGGCCGCCAGGGCATCGGCAAGGTCGAATTTGCCCGCGCCATAGCGCAATCATTGTTATGCGAGGCGCCGCAACAAGGGGTTGCCTGCGGTACCTGCCCGGCCTGTCACTGGTTCCAGCAGCACAATCACCCGGATTTCCGCGAACTGTTGCCGGAATCGATGGGCGAAGACGAGGCCGGCGTGGACGAGCCGGTCGATCCGGATGCCAAGGACAAGAAGAAAAGCCGCGAGATCAAGATCGAGCAGGTGCGTGATATCGCTGATTTCATGACCCTCTCCACCCATCGCGACGGCTTCCGGGTGCTGATGGTTCATCCCGCCGAGGCGATGAACCTGCCCGCTGCCAATGCGCTGCTGAAAACGCTCGAAGAACCGCCCCCGCGTACCGTCATCCTGCTGGTCACCGACACCATGGGTCGCCTGCTTGCCACCATCAAGAGCCGCTGCCAGCGATTGCTGGTGCCGGCACCGGACGAAGCCGCGGCGCTGTCCTGGCTGCAGGAACAGGGCGTCGAGGATGCGCCGGCCGCGCTGGCCGCCGCCGGCGGTGCGCCGCTGGATGCGGTTGCCTTCGGCGACGCCAGCTATCAATCGCAGCGTCGCCAGTTTGTGCAGGCACTGGCCGACAGCAACGCCGACTACCTGGCCACCGCGCAGGCATTCGAAAAAGCCGACCTGGTCAATGTTGTCACCTGGCTGCAGACCTGGGTCAGCGACCTGGTGCTGTCGCGCCTGACCGGGCAGGTGCGGCACCATCGCGACCAGAAGGCAACCCTGTCGCGGCTGGCCACGCGTCTGAACCTGCCCGCGCTGTTCCGCTACGAGTCGCAGCTGCGGCAGGCGCGCCGCAGCATTCACCACCCGCTGAATCCGAGACTTTTGCTGGAACAGTTGCTAATATCCTACGCACAGGCCATTCGCCAGCCAAACACATGAGTGCCGACAATCCCACCGCCACGGTCACGCCGATACGCCGTCCCGACGTCATCTCCCTGAACCTGAAGGGCAAGAGCGCGCTTTATGCCGCGTGGATGCCGTTCCTCAAGGGTGGTGGCCTGTTCATGGAAACGCGCCGTGCCCATAATCTCGGCGACGAGATCCTGCTGGTGCTGACCTTCCTCGACGAATCGACCAAGTTGCCCCTGACCGGCACCGTGGCATGGCTGAATCCGCCGCACGCGCACGGCAACCGGCCGCCGGGCGTCGGTATCCGGCTGCCGGACAATGAGGTCGGCAAGGAACTGAAGAAAAAAATCGAAGGCATCCTCGCGCCGGTTGCCAAATCTGACCGGCCGACGCATACCCTATAGCTTCGCGGCTTCAACTGCCGTACGCGGTCAACGCACCCGGTCCACCTTGGCAGCCAGGTGCAACCACTTTCCCGTATCCGGTGTTTCGGCGATACGCAGTTTTTCGATCAGGCGGTCGAGGTCGGCGTCAACGTTGAGCGCGTTGCGATGCATCTCGCGCAGGAATTTTTCGTCGCGGGCGTGATCGACAAATGCGATCAGGTGATCGAAAAATCCCGCGACGTTCAGCAGCCCGACCGGCTTGTGGTGGTAATTGAGCTGTAGCCAGGTCAGCGCCTCGAACAACTCATCCAGCGTGCCATAGCCACCCGGCAGGGCGATGAATCCGTCCGCCAGTTCCGTCATCAGCGCCTTGCGCTGGTGCATGTCGGCGACCACGTGCAGTTCGGTCAGCCCGGCGTGGCCGACTTCCTTTTCCATCAGCAGTTGCGGGATGACACCGATCACCTTGCCGCCGGCCGCGAGGCAGGCGTCGGCGGCGATGCCCATCAGGCCGACGCTGCCGCCGCCGAAAACAAGCTTGATGTTGCGCCGCGCCAGAGTCTCGCCGAAGTCGCGGGCGGCCTGCTGGTAGGCGGGATGGTTGCCGGGGCTGGACCCGCAATAAAGACACAGCGCATTGAGAGTTTTCATGGCGCGATTATATCGTTGCCGCTGGCCGGCACGGCGGGTTCAGGGCAGCATCAGCGGCCCGCCGCGCGCCTCGGCGCGGATGAATGCCGGCCGCTGTTTGACCGTGCCGAGCCATTGCCACAGGCGCGGCCGGGCGGCATCGAGCCCGCCGCGCGAGGCGGCTGCCAGCAGCGGAAAACTGACCTGGATGTCTGCCGCGGAAAACTGCTCGCCGGCGAAAAAAGCCGATTGCGCCAGGGCAGCTTCCATGTAGTCGAGTTGCGCGCCGATCTGTCCATCGACCCGGTCCAGCACCGGTTGCGGCGCCTGCACCGCGCGCGTCAGGTAGAGCTTCAATACCAGCAACGGCATTGCGCTGCCCTCGGCGAAATGCATCCAGTGCAGATAGCGGATATGCTCCGCGCTGCCGGCCACCGGCGAAAATTTGCCGCCACCGTAGCGGCCGGCCAGGTATTCGAGGATCGCGCCCGATTCGGCCAGCACCAATCCGTCATCTTCAATCACCGGCGACTTGCCCAGCGGATGGATCGCCTTCAGCGCCGGCGGCGCCAGCATGGTGACGGGATCGCGCTGGTAAGCAAGGACCTCGTAAGGCAGGCCCAGTTCTTCAAGCATCCACAGGATGCGGTGCGAACGGGAGTGATTGAGGTGATGGACGATGATCATGGCGGGATTCCGGTTGGGCGGCACCAGTGCCGATTGCTGTCCTTACGCATGAAAGCCCGCGGCTGGATGTGACCGCGCCCGGGCGGCGCGCGCATGCTGCGATAATGGCGGCATGTTCATCGACTCCCACTGCCATCTCGATTTCCCCGAACTCGCCGCCGACCGCGCCGCCGTGCTGCAACTGATGCGCGACAACGGCGTTTCCCATGCGTTGACGATTTCCACTACGCTGAAAACCTTTCCCGCCGTGCGAGCCGTCGCCGAGGCACATGACAACATGTGGTGTTCCGCCGGCGTGCATCCGGACGAGCAGGTGGACGACCACGAAGTCAGCCTCGACGAATTGCTGGCCCTGGCCGATCACCCGAAAGTGGTGGCGATCGGTGAGACCGGGCTCGACTACTACCGCCTGCCCGAGCCGCTCGACTGGCAGCGCGAACGTTTTCGCATCCACATCCGCGCCGCCAGGCGAACCGGCAAGCCCCTGGTCATCCACACCCGCAACGCCGCGGCGGACACGCTGAAACTGATGGCGGAAGAGGGCGCGGCCGAGGTCGGCGGCGTGATGCATTGTTTCACCGAATCGCAGCAGATCGCCGAGGCGGCGCTGGCGATGAATTTCCACATTTCCTTCTCCGGCATTGTCACCTTCAAGAGCGCCAAGGACCTGATGGAAGTGGCGAGGCAGGTGCCGCTGGATCGCATGCTGATCGAGACCGACTCGCCCTACCTGGCGCCGGCGCCGTTTCGCGGCAAGATGAACCAGCCGGGGTATGTGCGATATGTGGCGGAACATATCGCGGCACTGCGGGGGATTTCGGTGGAGGAAGTCGCCGCGGCGACGACGGCGAATTTTTTCCGGTTGTTCAAACAAGCACAACGATAGCGTCAGAGAGTTTCACTACTGTCGCCGCGTATTTAGTCTGGGGCCTTAGCTTACAAACTTCAAATTGGGTCCCGGACTAAATCCGGGACGACACTACCTTTTATTTGCGGTGGTCGCGTTGCGACACGGGGTCCCCATGAGAGTCGCCGAGCAGCGCAGGGAACCCCGTCAGGGGCGACGAACCTGGGGTCGCCTTCTTTGGCTTACCTTTCTTGGCGAAGCAAGAAAGGTAAGTTGCCGCCGGGCAACCCCCGGCCTCTCACGGAAGCAAAGCGATATCGCGTGCTTTTGCGAAGGGTCGGATTTTTGCTTTAGTCGGCATGGCGACCTCATCAAACCCCAGCACCCGCGCGCCTCTCCAGCTGTTTTCACGCCAGAACCCGCGCCAGTGCTAGAGTTAAGCCACCAAGTGCTCTGACACCACCCTGCTGTAAGATTCCGCCTTCACCCCGGAGGAGCAATAACAAATGTCGGAACTCATCCGCAGTCTGATCGGCGTCGGCATCCTGGTGCTGATCGGCTTCATTCTTTCGTATAACCGCAAGGCGATCGCATGGCGCACGGTGCTGGCAGCACTGGCGGTGCAGATGGCGATCGGCGCCTTCGTGCTGTTCGTGCCAATCGGCAAGGACATCCTGGGTGGCATCGCCAACGGCGTCACCCATGTCCTCGAGTACGGCTTCAAGGGCAGCGAGTTCCTGTTCGGCGGGCTGGTGTCCGGCAAAATGTTCGAGGTGTTCGGCGGCGGCGGCTTCATCTTCGCGCTGCGGGTGCTGCCCAACATCATTTTCGTCACTTCGCTGATCGCGGTGCTGTATTACCTCGGCATCATGCGCTGGATCATCACCATCCTTGGCACCATCTTCCAGAAGCTGCTGGGCGTGTCGAAGATCGAATCGTTCTGCGCGGTGACGACGATCTTCCTCGGCCAGAACGAAATGGGCGCCGCCGCCAAGCCGTTTGTTACCCAGCTGAAAAAGCAGGAATTGTTCGCCATCATGACCAGCGGCATGGCCAGCGTCGCCGGCGCCGCGCTGGCGGGCTACGCCGGCCTCGGGGTGAAGATCGAATACCTGGTCGCCGCCTCGTTCATGGCCATCCCCGGCGGCCTGCTGTTCGCCAAGCTGATCTACCCGAGTACCGAGGAATCGCAGATCCGCTTTGACCGCTTCGAGTTCGAGGAGCAGCGCCCGGCCAACGTGATCGAGGCGGCGGCCAGCGGCGCGGCGCTCGGCCTCAAGATCGCGGTCAATGTCGGCGCCATGCTGCTGGCGTTCATCGGCCTGATCGCGCTGCTCAACGGCATGTTCGGCGGCATCGCCGGCTGGATGGGCTACAGCGGCGTCAACCTGGAAACCCTGCTGGGCAAGATTTTTGCGCCGCTTGCCTACATGCTGGGCGTGTCCTCGGAGCACGCGGCGTTTGCCGGCAACCTGATCGGCCAGAAGCTGATCCTGAACGAGTTTGTTGCCTATGTCGGCCTGGCGCCGTACCTGCAACCCGAGGCCAAGGTGCTGGCAGCCGGCCTGACCGTGATCGACCCGCGCACGCTCGCCATCGTTTCATTCGCGCTGTGCGGCTTCGCCAACTTCACCTCGATCGCGATCCTGGCGGGCGCCTTCGGCAGCATCGCTCCGCACCTGCGTGGCGACGTGGCGCGATTCGGCCTGCGGGTGGTGGCGGCGGCAACGCTGTCGAACCTGATGAGCGCCACCATCGCCGGCATCTTCCTGAGCCTGAAATAGCGATGCTGCTGCCGCAGGAATTCATCCGCCGCAAGCGCGATGGCCAGGTGCTGTCGGCGCAGGACATCGGCGACTTCGTCCGCGGCATCACCGATGAATCGGTGACCGAGGGGCAGATCGCCGCCTTCACCATGGCGACGTTTTTCCAGGGCATGACCGGCGAGGAGGCGGTTGCGCTCACCACCGCGATGCGCGACTCCGGACGGGTGCTGCAATGGAAATCGCTGGACCTGCCCGGCCCGGTGGTCGACAAGCACTCAACCGGCGGTGTCGGCGACGTGGTGTCGCTGATGCTGGGGCCGATGGTGGCGGCCTGCGGCGGTTTCGTGCCGATGATTTCAGGGCGCGGGCTGGGCCATACCGGCGGCACGCTGGACAAGTTCGACGCCATTCCCGGCTACCAGACCGCCATCAGCGTGGAAAAATTCCAGCAGGTGGTGAAGCAGGTCGGGGTCGCGATCATCGGCCAGACCGCGGACCTGGCACCGGCCGACCGGCGCCTGTACGCCACCCGCGACGTGACCGCGACGGTGGAATCGATCCCGCTGATCACGGCCTCGATCCTGTCGAAGAAACTGGCAGCCGGACTGGACGCGCTGGTGATGGACGTCAAAGCCGGTTCCGGCGCGTTCATGCCGACGGAGGCGAAATCGATCGAACTGGCGAGGAGCATCGTCACGGTCGGCAGCGGCGCGGGCGTCAAAACGTCGGCATTGCTGACCGACATGAACGAGCCGCTGGCGCCGTGTGCCGGCAACGCCATCGAAGTGCGCTGCGCGCTCGATTACCTCATCGGCGGTTACGCCGGCGATCCCGCGCTGGCGCGGTTGCACGACGTCACCATGGCGCTGTCGGCCGAGTTGCTGGTGCAGTCCGGCCTGTTCCGCGATGACGCCGGCGCACGCGCCGCGTTGCTGGCGGTGCTGGCCAACGGACGCGCCGCCGAACACTTTGCCCGCATGGTCACCGCGCTCGGCGGCCCGGCCGACCTGCTGGAACATCGCGACCCGTATCTCGAGGTCGCGCCGGTAATTCGTGCGGTGACGTCGGCACAGGATGGCTACGTCGGCGCGATCGATACCCGCGCACTGGGCATGGCCGTCGTCGGCCTGGGTGGCGGCCGCCGCCGGGCGGCGGACCGGATCGACTTTGCGGTCGGCCTCGACCGTGTTGTCGCGCTCGGCACCCGGGTCGCCGCCGGCGACGTGCTGGCGAGGGTTCATGCGCGGTCCGGCGACGCCGCGGCCGCGGCCGTGCGCGAAATCCTGCAGGCGATTAACATAGCGTCCAATCCCCCGGTTTTGCGTCCCGCCGTCTATCAGGCGATCCGTTAGGGACGCTTCCGCACGGTCACATTCCACCTGTTCCCGGTCTGAGGAGGAGCACATGGCAACGTCCGCCAAGAAAATATCCGCCACCACGGTGTTGGTCGGCACCCGCAAAGGGCTGTTCATCCTGCGTGCCGATGCCAAGCGCGGCAAGTGGCGGGTCGACGGTGACATGCCGCGGTTTCACGGTCAGGTGGTCAACCATGCGGTGCTCAATCCGCGCACCGGCACCATGCTGGCCGCGGCTCGCCCGGGGCATCTGGGCCCCACCGTGTTTCGTTCCACCGATGACGGCAAGAGCTGGAAAGAAGCCGCCGTGCCGCCCGCCTTTCCACGCCGCGGCGGCTCGCAGCCGGCCGGCTATGGCTGGACGGTCAATCATGTGTTCTGGCTGACGCCGGGCCACGCCGCCGAACCGATGGTGTGGTACGCCGGGGTGTCGCCGCACGGCCTGTTCCGCTCCGACGACGACGGCGTGAGCTGGCAGAGCGTGGACGGCTTCAACCTGCATCCCGACCGGCTGTTGTGGCTGGGCGGGGAAACCGAGTCGGTGCCCGACGGCGCCACCGTGCACTCGGTCAACGTCGATCCGTTCGATCCGCGCCACCTGATGCTCGGCATGTCGGGCGGCGGGGTGTTCGAGAGTTTTGACCGCGGCGCCGGCTGGCAGCCGCTCAATCGCGGCTGCGCGGCGGATTTCCTGCCGGACCCGGATGCGGAGTGGGGCCACGATCCGCATTGCGTGCAAATGCACCCGACGGCACGCGACGTGGTCTACCAGCAGAATCACTGCGGCATCTACCGCCTCGACCGGCCAAGCCGGCGCTGGCAGCGCATTGGCGACAACATGCCGAAGTCGGTCGGCGACATCGGCTTTCCCATCACCCTGCATCCGCGCGATCCCGACACCGCCTGGGTGTTCCCGATGGACGGCACCAGCGTGTGGCCGCGGATGTCGGTCGGCGGCAAGCCGGCGGCGTATCGCACGCGCGATGGCGGCGCCAGCTGGCAGCGGCAGGACCGTGGGCTGCCGGCCGCGCACGGCTGGTTCACCGTCAAGCGCCAGGCCATGAGCGCCGACCAGCATCCCGTCGTCGGCCTGTATTTCGGCACCACCAGCGGCGAGGTCTGGGCCAGCTTCGATGAGGGCGACAACTGGCATTGCCTGATGCTGCACCTGCCGCACATCTATTCGGTCGAGGCCTGCTCGCGGTGAGGGTGCAGTTGCCCACGCCGCTGGTCGACTACACCGGCGGGGTGCGCGAGGTGCGGGCCGCGGGCGGCTCGGTCGCGGCACTGCTGGTCGACCTGGACCGCCAGTTTCCGGGCATCCGCTTTCGCATGATCGATGAACAGGACCGGCTCCGCCCGCACATCCGCCTGTTCGTCAACCGGCAACTGGCGCGGGCCCTGGACCTGCCGCTGAAGCCGGACGACGAAATACTGATTGTTGCCGCCCTGTCGGGAGGATAATCGCCAATGCTGCGGTGCCGCATGCTCCCGGCAGGCCAATATTTCGGTAAAGTTACAGTCACAATTACAGAATAAAGTGCTGCGACGGAAGGCTCATCCTTCCGGCGCCACATCCGCGACTTCCACCCAACCGAGGAGATACCCATGAAACACGCCGCCATCCTGCGCACCGGCATTGCCGTTGCACTCGGCCTTGCCGCGACCACCGCGCAGGCCCAGACTGAAATCCAGATGTGGCATTCGATGACCGGCGCGCTGGGTGACAAGGTCAACGAGATCACCAACAAATTCAATGCCAGCCAGAAGGACTACAAGCTGATCGCGGTCTACAAGGGCAGCTATCCGGAATCGATGACCGCCGCCATTGCCGCCTATCGCGCCGGCAATGCGCCGCACATCCTGCAGGTGTTCGAAGTCGGCACCGCGACCATGATGGCGGCCAAGGGCGCCATCAAGCCGGTCTACCAGCTGATGAAGGATGCCGACGAAAAATTTGATCCCAAGGCCTACATGCCGGCGGTGGCGGGTTACTACACCGACAGCAAGGGCAACATGCTGTCGATGCCGTTCAACAGCTCCACCCCGGTGTTCTACATCAACAAGGATGCCTACAAGAAGGCCGGCCTCGATCCGAACAAGGCGCCGAAGACATGGAAGGAATTCACCGCCGCCGCCGAGAAGCTGAAGGCCGCCGGCCAGACCTGCGTCTACACCACCGGCTGGCCGTCGTGGGTGCACGTCGAGAACCTCTCCGCATGGCATAACGTGCCGATCGGCACCAAGGAAAACGGCATCGCCGGCATGGATACCGAGTTCAAGGTCAATTCCCCGCTGCACGTGCGCCAGGTCACCATGCTGGCCGATTTTGCCAAGCGTGGCCTGTTCACCTACGCCGGTCGCCGCAACGAGGGCGAAGCCAAGTTTTTCTCCGGCGAGTGCGCGATGGTGACCTCCAGCTCGGCCGCGCAAGCCAACATCAAGCGCAACGCCAAGTTCGAGTTCTCGGTCAATTTCCTGCCGTATCACGACGACATCAAGGGCGCGCCGCAGAATTCGATCATCGGCGGCGCATCGCTCTGGGTGATGGGTGGCAAGACCAACAACGCGTACAAAGGCGTGGCCAAGTTCATGGGCTTCCTGTCGCAGCCGGCGCTGCAGGCCGACTGGCACCAGTCGACCGGCTATGTGCCGATCACCAATGCGGCGGCCGACATCACGCGCAAGTCGGGTTTCTATGAAAAGAATCCGGGTACCGATGTGTCGATCCGCCAGCTGACCAACAAGGCGCCGACTGCCAATTCGAAGGGCTTGCGTTTCGGCAACTACGTGCAGGGCCGCGAAGTGATCGAGGAAGAAATCGAATCGGTGCTGGCCGGCAAGAAAGCGCCGCAGGCAGCGATGGACGATGCGGTCAAACGCGGCAATGAAATCCTGCGCAAGTTCCAGGCCGCAAACAAGGGGTAAGGCCGGGAATTCGAAAGAGGCGCCTGCGCGCCTCTTTCGCCGGCCGCACGGCAGCGCCCTGCAGGGCGCTGGCTGGGTAGTGATTAATGAATGGCGATCTGTGCCCGGCGCGGCGCGAGTGATGGTTGATGTATGACGTTTGCTGCAAGGCGCTGGCTGGGTAGTGATCAATGAATGGCGATCTGTGCCCGGCGCGGCGCGAGCGACGGCGCATAACCAGCAATGCAATTGGCGTTGACTAAAGAAGAACAATGGAAAAGCGCGTCATCTTCAGTTCCAAGTGGTTGCCCTATGCGCTGATCGCGCCGCAGATCGCGATCACGGTCATCTTCTTTTTCTGGCCCGCGTTCCAGGCGGTGTACCAGTCGTTCCTGCGCCAGGACGCCTTCGGCCTCAACACCGAGTTCGTCTGGTTCGAGAATTTCATCTACCTCTACCAGGACGAGCACTATCACGCCGCGTTCAAGACCACCGCCATCTTCAGCGTGCTGGTGGCGTTTTTCGGCATCGGCATCTCGCTGCTGCTGGCGGTGATGGCGGACCGCGTGGTCAAGGGCGCCCTGGTCTACAAGACGCTGCTGATCTGGCCGTATGCGGTGGCGCCGGTGATTGCCGGGGTGCTGTGGGCGTTCCTGTTCGCGCCGTCGCTGGGCATCATTTCCTGGCTGCTGCGGCAATGGGGCATACCGTGGAACTACGTGCTCGACGGCAATGACGCGATGGTGCTGGTGGTGATTGCCGCGGTCTGGAAACAGATCAGCTACAACTTCCTGTTTTTCCTCGCCGGCCTGCAGTCGATCCCGAAATCGCTGATCGAGGCCGCCGCCATCGACGGCGCCGGGCCGCTGCGGCGGTTCTGGACCATCGTCTTCCCGCTGCTGTCGCCGACCACCTTTTTCCTGCTGGTGGTGAATATCGTCTACGCCTTCTTCGACACCTTCGGCGTGATCGACGCCACCACCTCCGGCGGCCCCGCCAAGGCGACCGAGATCCTGGTCTACAAAGTATTTCATGACGGCTTCAAGTCGCAGGACCTGGGCGGCTCGGCCGCGCAAAGCGTGATCCTGATGGCGATCGTGATCGCGCTGACGGTGGTGCAGTTCCGCTTTGTCGAGAAGAAAGTGCAGTACTGAGATGGTTGAAAACCGCCCGTGGGTCAATTTCATCGCGCACTTCACGCTGATCGCCGGCGTGCTGGTGGTCGCCTTTCCGCTCTACATCACCTTCATCGCCTCGACCCTGACGCTGGACCAGATCAACCAGGTGCCGATGCAGCTCACCCCCGGCAGCGCGATGTGGGACAACTACTCGCAGGTGCTGACCGCCGGTTCCACCCGCGGTTCATCCGCGCCGGTGGGGCAGATGATGACCAATTCGCTGATCATGGCGCTGGTGATCGCCATCGGCAAAATTGCCATCTCGATCATTTCCGCCTTCGCCATCGTCTACTTCCAGTTCCCGCTGCGCAAATTCGCCTTCTGGATGATCTTCATCACGCTGATGCTGCCGGTGGAAGTGCGCATCCTGCCGACCTACAAGGTGGTGTCGGACATGGGCATGCTCGATTCCTACGTCGGCCTCACGCTGCCGCTGATCGCCTCGGCTACCGCCACCTTCCTGTTCCGCCAGTTTTTCCTGACCATCCCCGACGAGCTGGCCGAAGCCGCGCGCATCGATGGTGCCGGGCCGCTGCGGTTTTTCTGGGATGTGGTGCTGCCGCTGTCGAAGACCTCGATCGCGGCGCTGTTCGTGATCCAGTTCATCTACGGCTGGAACCAGTACCTGTGGCCGCTGCTGATCACCACCCAGGAGTCGATGTACACGACGGTGATTGGCATCAAGCGGATGATCGCCGGTGGCGAAGCGTTGAATGAGTGGAATTTGATCATGGCGACGGCGATTCTGGCGATGGTGCCGCCGGCGATGGTGGTGATATTGATGCAGAGGTGGTTTGTTAAGGGGTTGGTGGAGACGGAGAAGTGAGCTATCGGTTCTGGAGTCATTTTCGCATTTGTGTTTTCGGACTCGCGATACTCACGGGTGCGGTTTTGTTCGTTCACGGACTGTTGCAATTGTTTGGCTGGCAAGGGCTGTGGGAGGCACGGGACCGTTATCCAAGTCGTGCGATGGTGTTTTTTGACCCTGACGGCGTCCGAATATTCAAGCGTCTTACTTATGTTGTGACAGGTATGACACTGGTGTGGTTTCCTCTCAGCGCAATCCGCGAGGCGCTTCGAGATGACTAGTTGCCGAACTATCGCTCATGGCACTGCACTATGTGGCATACACGTATTGAGTGAAATGCCGGGGGTTGCCCGGCGGCAACTCACTTTCTTTGCTTCGCCAAAGAAAGTAAGCAAAGAAAGGCGACCCCTTGCAGGGAATCCGCTGCATCGGATTCCCGCTCGCCGAGCGCAATTGTCCGCAGGGACAATTGCGAAACCCTCGGCTCCCTGTCGCCCTTCGGGTTCCCTGCGCGGCTCACAAATGCGGGCCGCTGCGGAACTCG
>CAYQKN010000018.1:0-41958 GCA_964417885.1 uncultured Burkholderiales bacterium
GTCAGCGAACTTTGCGGCGTCAAGCCGCATGTTCTGCGTTATTGGGAGCAGGAGTTCACCCAATTGAAACCGCTGAAGCGGCGCGGCAACCGTCGCTATTACCAACACCATGAAGTGCTTCTGATTCGGCGGATTCGCGAGCTGCTTTATGAGCATGGCTTCACCATCAATGGCGCTAGAAATCGCCTTGACGAACCGGCAAGCGTGTCGCAGAAAGTGCTGGCGAGCGGCCGCGGACTCGATTTGGCGAGCGTTCGCAGTGAATTGAAAAGTATCCTGAGCATGCTTGCCGCGTAGCCCGGCAGCGCTTTCCCGGCTATAATCCGGCTCTCGGTCGGGGCGTAGCGCAGCCTGGTAGCGCACTTGCATGGGGTGCAAGGGGTCGGAAGTTCGAATCTTCTCGCCCCGACCAATAGTTGAAAGTGAAAACGGGGCAAAGCCCAGTTTTTTATTGCTCGTGGCGAACCGCTCGAACAGCTTGCGTTGATGGCGTCGGCTTGCAACACGCGTCGCTAAAATCGTTCTGCGCAATGCCAAATCGCCATCCTCAAGACGCGGATAATTTATATTATGTCAAATGATGGATGTTCGGCGCCTGTGTTGCATGCCGTGGCGTTCCGCCCTGGAACCGCCACCGCTGCCTAAGCCAACCCCCGGATGGTGACCAATGGCGGCGTGGCAACGGCTTTATGCGTGCCGAGCAATCCAGCCAGTGCGATCCCCGCGCCGCCACCCACGATTCCAACCAGCGGAATCCAGAAATTGATGCTGTACGGGACATTCAGGACCCGCTCAGACAAAACGCTGGCCAACGCCAAGGCACCGCCGCTCGCAATCAGGCCCGATAGCAAACCGATCGCCAGGAATTCCGCCAGTTGCAGGATCACCATCTGCCTGCGGCTTGCACCCAGGGTTCGCATAATCGCCGCGTCGAACACTCGCTCGTCCTGGGTGGTCGCAATTGCCGCGTAAAGTACAACCACACCCGCAGCCAATGCGAACAGGAATACAAACGAAACCGCATCCGCAACCTGGTTGGTGATGGTGCGCACCTGGGACATGATCGCAGTCATGTCGATCACCGACAGGTTGGGAAATTTCTGCACCAGTCCGTTCACCAGCGACTCATCGCCCGGCTTGAGATGAAAGCTGGTGATGTAGCTGGCCGGATAGCGCTCAAGCACGCCCGGGCTGGCAATGACAAAAAAGTTGGCCTTGAACGAATCCCACTCCACTTTGCGCAGGCTGGTGACCGGTGCCGTAAACAGTGAGCCGGCAATATCGTACGTCAGCGTATCGCCCAACTTGATTCCGAGCGTTTTGGCAATGCCCTCCTCCACCGAAAACTGCTTGTCCCGCGTATCAGGCGCCCAGAATTTGCCGGCAACGATCTTGTTGTCGGCCTGCTGCAATTTATCCGCCCACGACAGATTGAATTCCCGCTCACTGGTGCGCCGCGCGCGCTCGTCCTTGAATGCAGCAGGCGTCACCGGTTTGTCATTTATGGCGGTAAGTCGGCCGCGGATCATCGGATACAGGTCGGGGTTGACAAGATTCCGCTGCGCAAAGAATGCCTTGACGTCGGCCAGTTGATTCGCCTGGATGTTGATGACGAACCGGTTGGGCATATCCTCCTTCAGGCTGCTCTGCCAGCGGGAAATCATGTCGGTCCGCACCAGTGTCAGCAACAGCATGGCCATAATGCCAAGTCCCAGGGCCATGATTTGGACTAGGCTGCCGCCTGACCGGCGCTTCATGTTGGCAATGCCGTAACGCCAGGAACCGGAAGCAGCGCCACGCAGGCTGGACGCAAACTGGATCAACAACCAACCCGCCAATGCAGCGGCAGCCAGGGCGGCAGCAAATCCGCCCACCGCAATCGCTCCCAACTTCATATCGCCCGCGCGCCAGATGATCAATCCCGCAAGCGAGATGAAACCGAGCAGGTATGCAAAAGACGCGCCGGCGTCAAACGGGTCGATGTCCCGTCTGAGTACCCGCAGTGTTGGAACCTTCCGTAAAGAAAGCAGCGGCGGAAGCGTAAAGCCGAGCAGCAAGACGAGACCAATTGCCGCCCCCTGGATTGCTGGAAGCCATGTCGGCAACGGCAATGAGACGGTGAAAAAACCGGCCAGCATCGACGCCAGCACGCTCTGTGCCGCGAATCCGGCGAGTATTCCCAGGGTACAGGCGACGCTGCCGAGAACGATAAATTGCCACAGGTTTAGCAGGAAAATATCTGCCTGAGT
Source organism: uncultured Burkholderiales bacterium (assembly GCA_964417885.1). Classification (GTDB taxonomy): domain Bacteria; phylum Pseudomonadota; class Gammaproteobacteria; order Burkholderiales; family Usitatibacteraceae; genus UKL13-2. Next base: position 2,250 of record CAYQKN010000018.1, read on the forward strand.
CGCGCCCAGGCAGCGCATCATGGCGGCCGCATCCATCTGCCGCCGCGAAAACCGGCGCGCTGCCAATGCGACGGCGACCGACGCGAGGATCACCGAAAGCAGTGCCGCAAGTCCAAGGAACCGCTGCGCGCGGTCGAGGGCTACGCGGACCTCGGAGCGGGAGTCACGCACGCTTTCAAGCCGTTCCCCGCGCTCAAGACTGCCGGTGAAGGCAAGCCGGAATGCCTCGACATCTTGGGTCTCGCCGGCGACCAGGTAGCGGTAGGAGGCGCGACTGCCGACCTGCAGCAGGCGGGTCGCATCGAGGTCTTGCTGGTTCAGCATTACCCGCGGTGCAATGCCAAAGTAGTCAAACACGCTGTCAGGCTCGCGCGTGATTACCGCCGCGATCTTGAGCCTGATTGCCCCCACCTTCAGGTCGTCACCGACGCTGGCATTGATGCGGGTGAGCAGGATTTCCGGCACCCAGATGGTGCCGGGCGCGGGGATGCCGCTGGTTTCCTGCCCGGGTTGGCCGGGCTGGTTGGCAATCCTGATTTTGCCGCGCAGTGGAAAACCGGCGGATATGGCCTTCAGTTCCGCCAGGTTGACGCCCTGCCCCTTTTCAGCATCACCGGCAACCATGCTGGGAAAGGTCGTGGTTTCGGCCGTCTTGAGGGCCAGTCGCGCGGCTTGTTCCCGGAACCGGTTGCTGATGGGCTTGTCGGCGATTACGACCACGTCGGCGGCGATGAACTCGTTTGCCTGGCGGTTGAGCGCGGCCTCAACGCGATCGGCGAAAAATGCGACCGTCGTCACGCTCATCACGGCAATGAACAACGCGACAATCAGTACAGTCGCCTCGCCGGATCGCGCGTTGCGGCGAAGGATTCTCAGTGCCAGCGCAAATTTTCCCATCACATGGCCATCTGCTGCTGGTGCTCTTCGCTGGCCACGACGCCCGCCTCGATTTGCAACCGCCGACTGCAACGCGCAGCGAGCCCCGGGTCGTGTGTGACCAATATAAGCGTGGTACCGCGTTCCCGATTCAGCTCAAACAACAGATCGATCATCGCCCTGCCGGTCTTTGCATCCAGGTTGCCGGTCGGCTCGTCGGCGAACAGCAGCTTTGGCTCGGTCACAAAAGCCCGCGCGATCGCCACCCGCTGCTGTTCACCGCCGGACAACTGTTTCGGATAATGCTTGGTCCGTGCACCTAACCCGACGCGCCCAAGTATGCTGCGCGCGCGCTGCTCGGCATCAGCCGCGCCGGCAAGTTCAAGCGGCAACATGACATTTTCCAGCGCCGTCAGCGCCGGAAGCAGCTGAAACGACTGGAATACAAATCCGACCAACCGGCCGCGCAGCTTCGCGCGGCCGTCCTCGTCGAGTGCAAACAAGTCCTCGCCGTTGATGAAAACCTTTCCCTCGCTTGGCATGTCCAACCCGGCCATCAAGCCGAGCAGCGTAGACTTGCCGGAGCCCGAGGCGCCGACCACGGCCACGGCATCACCGGCGGCAACGCTAAAATGCGCATTGTCGACGATAACGAGCTCGCCGTCGGATGTACTGACCCGTTTACTCAGGCGATCGACTCGTATCATCGTGTCTGGTGGCGGTGAAGGGTAGGCGGAGGAGCTGTCAGGCATGATCGGCAGTTTAATGTTGAATGGCGGGTGGTATGAATTGTCCCATTCCAGCATGGCAAAAACGCGGCCAGCGCGACGAATGGCGGGAAACCGGGAATGGGGAACGAATTGAGATTAGCGATTTGCGCAATGCAGTGGGCGGGTGAACCGGGAATGGGCCGTTTGTTGTCTGGCATACCGAAATGGCTCGAAATGCGTGGCTGCCGACTGGCCGCAATGATATTGACAGCGGCAATCGCGCTTACGTTCCCGTTCGTTTCACAGGCCGCGACGCCACGCGTCATGGTCTACGGCGACAGCCTGTCCGCGGCATATGGCATCAATCCGGCGGAAGGCTGGGTATCACTCATGCAGGTCCGGCTCAAACCTGAAGGCGTCGAAGTCATCAATTCCAGCGTCAGCGGGGAAACCAGCAGCGGCGGTTTGAACCGCATCCGCACCGATCTGTCCCTGATCAAACCCAATGTCGTTTTGCTGGCGCTGGGTGCGAATGACGGGCTGCGGGGTTTGCCGGTTTCGGAACTGCGCAAGAATCTGCAGGGTATGATCGCTGCAATCGAGGCTGCGGGGGCAAAGACGATTCTGGTCGGGATCCAGATCCCGCCAAACTACGGGATTGAGTATTCACAGCAGTTCCGCGACCTTTATGCCGATTTAGCCCGGAAAAACAGGATTTTGCTGGTCCCGTTCCTGCTCGATGGCATGGCGGACAACCTGGCCTTGTTCCAGGCCGACCGACTGCATCCGACCGCGAAGGCCCAGCCGCAGATTCTTGAGAACGTGCTGCCATCGGTGCGCAAGTTGCTTGGACCGCGGAAGCAAGCCGAACCAGCGCCACGGCTGCCGGCCGCAAAGGTTCGCCAGCCATGATCGTCGAAGACCGCCAGTTTGTCCCCGCACCGAAGACCGGCCAGTTGGCATTGCCGCTCACGCTGGAGCAATTGAACGGTTTTGATACCATCATTGACGTACGCAGCCCGGCCGAATTTGCCGAGGATCATTTGCCCGGCGCAATCAATTGGCCGGTTCTGACCAACGAGCAGCGGATTACCGTCGGGACACTGTATAAGCAGTCGTCGGCCTTTGACGCGAAAAAAGTCGGCGCGGCGCTGGTCGCGCGCAATATTGCGGGCCATGTGGAAAATCACCTGCTCGACAAGCCCAAAGGCTGGAAGCCGCTGGTCTACTGCTGGCGTGGCGGGTCGCGATCAGGCGCCATGGCGCACATCCTGCGCAGCATCGGCTGGGGCGCCCTGCAACTCGAAGGCGGCTACAAGGCGTGGCGAGGCCAGGTCCTCGCAGACCTCGAAATGCTTCCGGACCGTTTCAACTACCGCGTGATCTGTGGCCGGACCGGGTCGGGCAAGAGCCGGCTGCTGGAAGCGCTCGCGGCGGATGGCCATCAGGTTCTGGATCTGGAAAAACTGGCTGCACACAAGGGCTCGGTGCTTGGCGAACTGCCGGATGAGGCGCAGCCGGCACAAAAAATGTTCGAAAGCCGGATCTGGCTCGCACTTTCCGGCTTTGCGCCGGACCGGCCGGTCTATGTCGAAGCCGAGAGCAAAAAAGTCGGCGCGTTGCGGGTGCCGGAAAGCCTGATTCGCTGCATGCGGCAGAGCGAATGCTACGAGGTGGTCACGCCGGCGGCGCTGCGGATCCGGCTGCTGCGCGAGGAATACACCCACCTGATTGCGAATCCCGCACTGCTGTTTGACAAGCTTGATTGCCTGGTCGCGCTGCATTCGGCCGAGCGCATCGAGGCCTGGAAAGCACTGGCGCGCCAGCAACAGTGGGATGAGTTTGTCGCGCAAATGCTGGAACAACACTACGACCCGGCATACAGTCGCTCGATGTTTCGCAATTTTGTCGCTGCCGAGGGCGCCAAACCCTTGTCCGTCGATGCCATCGACGTGGAAGACTTCAGGCGGATTGCCGCCAGCCTGCCGTCTTGAGGCAATGTGACAAAATTCACAAAAAACCGCGGCGCACGCAAAACCAATCAGTTAAACTCGTTCCGAATCAGGCAATAAACGATGAAACTTAATCATTTTTCTCGTGCAGCCTCGTCGTGGAACCCGCCCGCCCCTACCAGCACGTGATGACGACACAACATGATTAATCGCCCGACGCGAATCGGCAAGTACGACATTATTTCCGAACTCGGGCGGGGCGCGACAGCCGTGGTCTATCTCGGCGAGGACCAATTCAACGATCGCAAGGTCGCCATCAAGGTCGCACTGGGTGTCGAAGGCATGGGCGAAGACGAGGCACGGCGATTCGAAAAGCTGTTCCTCAACGAGGCGGCAATGGTTGGCAAGCTCTCCCACCCCAACATCGTCGGCGTTTTCGACGCCGTGGTCGAGGGCGAGATGCGTTACATCGTGATGGAATATGTCAGCGGCGGCAGCCTGAAAAAATTCTGCACCGAAACCAACCTGCTGCCGGTTCGCCAGGCGGTGCTGATCATTTTCAAAGCCTGCCGGGCGCTGGACTACGCGTTCCAGAACGGCGTTATCCACCGTGATATCAAATCGGCCAATATTCTCCTGTCCGATCGCGATGACATCAAGATTTCCGACTTCGGCACGGCGCAGATTTCGCAGTCAGAGCACACCCAGATCGACGGCTTCGTCGGCTCGCCGGCCTACATGGCACCGGAGCAGATCAACGAGGAAGCACCATCGGTCCAGACCGACATTTACTCGCTCGGCGTGACGATGTACGAACTGCTTGCCGGGCGCCTGCCATTCCAGGCGGCGAACTCGGTTGCCATGATCAACAAAATCCTGACCGAGGAGCCGACACCGCTGAAGGCGATTCGTCCCGATATTCCGGAAAAGCTGGTGGAAATCGTCGAGAAGGCGATGGCCAAGGATTCAACCAAGCGCTACCCGGCCTGGTATGCCATGGCGCGCGACCTGGCCGACACCTTTCCCCAACTGGAGCGCTACTCGTTCGAAATTTCGTCGGCGGAAAAATTCAACGCACTGCGCAAGCTTGATTTTTTTCGCGACTTTCGTGATTCGGAATTGTGGGAGGTCTTGCGCGGCGCGATCTGGGAGAATCATTCGCGGGAACAAAGCCTGCTGCTGGAAGGCGACATCGGCCACGCGTTTTTCATCATCGTTGCCGGCCAGGTGAAGGTGATCAAGGACGGCAAATTGCTCAATGTGCTGAAAGATGGCGACTGTTTCGGTGAAATGGCCTATCTGTCCGGTGACAAGGCGCGACGCACGGCATCGATCATTTCGGTGTCCGAAGTCCAGTTGCTGAAAATTCAGGATGTGCAGCTTGAACAGCTGTCCGATGCCTGCCAGCTGCGCTTCAACCGGCAATTCCTCAAGACGCTCATCGAGCGACTGGCATGGACCAGCAATGTTCTCGCGCAGGTCAAGAAATAGTCGCGCGAGCCGGCCGACCCCGGCGCAAAACCCCGCGTCGCCGCCAGTGGTGCGGGTCACAAGTTTTGACAATTTTCGCACCGTCACCCGGGTAGCCGTGAAATAATCCGGTCAGACGCCCGGAGGTTGCAGCGCAGAGCGAAAAGCCGGCGACGGGTCATTCACGATTTCATGCACTCACTGGCGGTTTGCCGCCGATTGGACACTGAAAATGATTCAACTTTCCAAGGGATTGTCGGTCAAGCACACGTTGATGCTTTTTACCGGCATCGTTGCGGTGATCTTCATCATCGTCGGTGCGATCGCCTATTTTTCCGCCGGCTCGTTCCGCACCATTGTCGACAAGTCGACCGGCAACGCCAACCTGCTCCAGCACACCGGCGAGATGGGCAAAATGCACGATTCGATCCGCGGCGATATCGTGACCTACATTCTGGCCTTTGAGCGCGGAGAGAGCGACTGGCTCGATCGTACCGAGAAAAAATATGCGGCCGACAAGAAAAACCTGATCGCCGCGATGGCGGGTGTCGATTCCAGCAACACCTCGCCTGAAGTACGTACGGCAGCTGCCGCGGCCAAGTCCGCGCTGGAAGCCTACATTCGCGATGCGGACAAGCGCGTGGTCGACGCCAAGAGCAACCTGATCGGCGTCATCGCCGAGATCCCGGAATTCGAAAAATCGTTCAACCGAACCGGCGACGCGCTGAAAAAGCTGATCGATGCGGTGCAACGCGAAAACAGCACGTTCCAGGCCGAAAGCCAGTCCACCGCGGCCAACGCCGCGCTGCTGGTTTTCATGGCGGTATTGATCGGCCTGATCGCCGTCGGCGTGGTGGCCTGGTGGACGCATCGCATCATTTCCCAGCCGATCAACCAGATGCTGCGTTCGACCGAAGACCTGCGCACCGGCGAAGCGGACCTGACGCGAAAGCTGCCGGTCATGTCGGGAGAGTTTGGCCAGCTGTCCACTTCCATGAACGGCTTCGTCGGCCAATTGCATGACCTGATCGCCCAGGTGGCCATCAACGCCGGCGAAATCGCCAACGCGGCGCGCCAGATCAGCGCCGGAAATACCGACCTGTCTGCACGCACCGAGGAACAGGCTTCGACGCTCGAGCAGACCGCGTCGAGCATGGAGGAATTCACCTCCACCATCCGGCAGAACGCCGAGAACACCAAGCTCGCCAACGGCCTCGCCATGTCGGCCTCCGATGCGGCGCGCAAGGGTGGCGGCGTGGCGGTCAAGGCGGTGGAAAAAATGGCGGCAATCAGTTCAAGCTCGCGCAAGATCGGCGAAATCATCGGTACCATCGACAGCATCGCCTTCCAGACCAACATCCTCGCGCTGAATGCGGCGGTCGAGGCGGCGCGGGCCGGGGAACAGGGGCGCGGCTTTGCGGTGGTGGCGGCGGAGGTGCGGGCGCTGGCGCAGCGCAGCGCCGCCGCGGCGAAGGAAATCAAGGAACTGATCCGCAACTCGGTCGACCAGGTCAGCGAAGGAACGCAACTGGTGAACGAAGCCGGCACGTCGATGCAGAACATTGTCGTTGGCATCCAGCAGGTCACCGAGATCATCAACGAAATTTCGGTCGCCTCGCACGAACAGGCCACCGGCATCGAACAGGTCAATCGCGCGATCGTCCAGATGGAGGACGTGACCCAGCAGAACGCGGCCCTGGTTGAAGAGGCGGCGGCGGCGGCGGAATCGATGCGCGAGCAGGCGGAAGTGTTGTCGGAACTGGTCTCGCGCTTCAAGCTGGACGACGCGAAATTGCGCGAAGACCAGGTGCGCGCGCGCCGTACCGCCGCACTGGCCGAAGGCGGTGGCAGGCCTGCCGCACCGCGCCTGGCCGAATCGCGTGGCGGCAAGTCGCCCGCGCTGCCGAAAGACCTGGACGGTGAGTGGGAGGAGTTCTGATCAGGCCGGAGCCGGGACGCCGGCACCGGCGCGTTGCAGTGCCGCTAATCTAACCTTCACGCGACGATGAATATGAAATCACTTTCCCGGTCGAATGCCCGTCACGCCGACGTCCTGGTCAAGATGGTCGAACTGTTGACGTTCACCCTCGGCAGCGAGGAATACGCCATCGACATCCTCAAGGTCCAGGAGATTCGCGGCTATGAGGCGGTGACGCGGATTGCCAACACGCCGGCGTTCATCAAGGGCGTCATCAACCTGCGCGGCGTGATCGTGCCGATCGTCGACCTGCGGATCAAGTTCAGCCTCGGCGAGCCGGTTTACAACGAATTCACCGTGGTCATCATTCTCAACCTCGGCAAGCGCATCATCGGTATCGTCGTTGACGGCGTGTCGGACGTTGTTTCGCTGGTCGAGGACGAGATTCACCCGGCACCGGAGTTCGGCACTCTGGACACCCAGTTCCTGACCGGCCTGGCAACGATCGACGACCGGATGCTGATCCTGGTCGATATCGAACGCCTCATGTCCAGCGCCGAGATGGCATTGGTAGACCAGGCGGCGATCTGACGATGAAGGACGCCAACGCCCCATCCTATTCGTCGCTGCTGGCCCTGCACGAACTGGCCACGCGGCTGTCCTCGCAGGTCGATTCCGCACACCATGAGATCGGCGAAACCCGCGAGATCCTGAAGGACGCAATCGACCGGCTGATGCCGGCTTTTACCGCCACCCGTTCGCAGGACTCGCCGCAGCATGCGATCAATCCGTCGCGCCGCGAGGCTTTTTCCGCGCTGCAGTTCCAGGATATTTCCGACCAGCTGCTGGCCCACGCGCAGGCCCGCCTGTCGCTGCTGCTGCAGGAAGTCAACCTGCTGGTCGGTGCGCTGCAGCCAGGCAACGATCACGAAAACATCACCGGCAGGCTGACCCAGCTGGTCGAGCAGGCCAATGACAACCTGGCCGATCTCGACATTTCCCTTCTCAAGCCGGTCGGCAAGGCCCATCTGGGCACCGGCGATGTTGAATTGTTCTAGCCGTCCCCCACCAGAATCCGATCAGCCAAACCGCAGAAGACCCATCATGAAGACCATTCTCACCGTCGATGATTCCCCCTCCATTCGCCAGATGCTGGCCTACGTATTGACCAGCAACGGCTACAAGGTGATTGAAGCCGAGGACGGCGAACAGGGGCTGGAACTGGCCAAGGCCAACCAGGCCGACCTGGTGCTGACCGACCAGAACATGCCGAAAATGGACGGTATCGCCCTGATCAAGGCGCTGCGCGGCCTGCCCAATTACCGCAAGGTGCCGATCATGATGCTGACCACCGAATCCTCGCAGGCGCTGAAACAGCAGGGCCGCGATGCGGGAGCCACCGGCTGGATGGTCAAGCCATTCGATCCCGAAAAACTGCTGGAGATGCTGAAACGGGCATTCGCGCAGACCGCTGCCTAGCCGTCACGTACTCCGGCAAATACGCCCCATGGCACTAGACCTGTCCCGCTTCGCCAAGGCTTTCTTCGAGGAAGCCCAGGAGCACATCAGCGCGCTGGAAACGCTGCTGGTGGCGGTCAACCTGCGCGCGCCCGACGCCGAGGCGCTCAATGCCATCTTTCGCGCGGTGCATTCGGTCAAGGGCGGTGCGGCGGCATTCGGCCACAAGGCGCTGTCCGAATTCACCCACGATTTTGAAACCATTCTCGACCGGGTGCGCAAGGGCAAGCTGACGCTGACCAAGCCGATGGTCAATATTTTCCTCAGGGCCGGCGACGTGATGCGCCATCACCTGCTGGCACTGGAAAAGGAAGTCGAGCCGGATGCGGCGGCGATGCAGGCGCTGCGCCTGTCGCTGGCCGACCTGACGGCCGCGGAACTCGAGCCGCCGCCCTTGCTGGAAGAAGCCGAGCCCGCCCCGCCGCCGCGCTTCCGGATCGAAATCCACCTGGAAAAAGCGCAGTACGCCTCTGACGAGGCGCTGGCGGAACTGAAAGGCGATATCGCCGGGCTGGGCGAAGTGGTCGACATGTCGACCCACAGCATTGATGAACGCCTGCTGGCTTTTGTCTTCAATCTCAACACCGACATTGACGCCGATGAATTGCGCGAGAGCCTGGAGTTCATCGTTCCGTCCGAGGCAATCACGATTGCCGCCAATGAACGGCGCGCGGGTGCCGCACGCACTCCCGCCGCCGGCCAGGACGCCGGAATGTTTGCCGACGACGCCGACGGCGGATTTGGTTTTTTTGACAGCCCGGCACCGCCTCCACCCGAACCATCGCGCGCCACGCCCGCGTACGCTGCGCCGGCGGCGGACGCCGACGTACAGTTGTCGTCGCTGGTCGATGCCAGCTCGATCCGGGTCAATGTGGCCAAGGTTGACCAGCTGATCAACCTGGTGGGCGAACTGGTGATCGCCGAAGCCATGGTTTCGCAGGCCGCGATCGGGCTCGATCCGGACCAGCAGACGCGGCTCGCCGCCGGTCTCGGCCAGCTTGAACGCAACACGCGCGACCTGCAGGACGCGATCCTCGCCATCCGCATGCTGCCGATCAGTTTCGTCTTCAGCCGCCTGCCGCGCCTGACCCGCGACCTGGCAGAGCGCCTCGGCAAGGACGTCGACCTCGAAATGCTCGGCGAGGATACCGAGCTCGACAAGAGCGTGATCGAGAAAATCGCCGATCCGCTGACCCACCTGGTTCGCAACGCCATTGACCACGGCATCGAGACCCCGCAGGAGAGAATCGCCAGCGGCAAGCCGGCGACCGGCATACTGACGGTGCGCGCGGCCCACCAGGGCAGCAGCATTGCCATCACCGTGACCGACGACGGCGCCGGCCTCAGCCGCGACCGCATCGTCGCCAAGGCGCGCGAACTCGGCCTGGACGCAGGCGATTCCTGGAGCGATGAGGAAATCTGGCAGCTGATCTTCACCCCCGGTTTCTCCACCGCGGCGGCGGTCACCGATGTGTCGGGACGCGGTGTCGGCATGGATGTGGTCTGGCAGAACGTGCACGCGCTAGGCGGCAAGATTGAAATCGACTCGATCACCGGACAAGGCACCAGCATCCTGATCCGGCTGCCGCTGACACTGGCAATCCTGGACGGCATGTCGGTATCCATTTCCGGCGAAACCTACATCCTGCCGCTGGCCAATATCGCCCAGTCGCTGCAGCCGGAAGTATCGGACATCAAAACCGTCAACGGCAGCCAGGTGGTGCTGGTGCGCGACGAATATCTGCCGATCACCTCGGTGGCGGAATTGTTCAACCTTGAAGGCGGGCAACAGGAAGGCGACGGCATCCTGGTGGTGCTGGAAATGGACGACAAGCGGGCGGCGGTGCGGGTGGATGACCTGCTCGGCCAGCACCAGGTGGTGCTGAAAAGCCTCGAGGCCAATTTTCGCAAGGTCAAGGGCGTGACCGGCGCCACCATCCTGGGCGACGGCCGGGTCGCGTTCATTCTCGACGCCGGCTACCTGGTCAGCGTGGCGCATTCCGTGGCGCGGGAAAAAGCCGGCGCGCTGGCAGGGGGCGTGGCGTGAAAGCGAAATACCTGCATTACGACAGCCACCTGGTGCGGACCGAAATCGGCACCACCAAAATGCGTGCGCGCTCATCGGCCGACATCTCGCCCAAGCTGCGCTCGGTACTGTTCCTGATCGACGGCAATCATTCGTTCGGCGAGCTACTCGAGCGCGCCGGCAGCCTGCGCGACTTGCTGGAGTCGCAAATCCTGGAATTGATCGAAAGACAGCTAGTTGAGATCCGTGACCCGGACGGTGCCGGCCGTACGCCGGAAGTCGACAGCGCCACCACACCGGTCAGCCCTGGCTACAAAGCCAAGGCGCATGACTTACCGCCGGTGGTGGCCGCCAAAATGCAATTGCTGCTGCGGCTGGAGAGCACCCGCAGCGACGAAATCGATCTGCTCGGGGCCGAACTGCTGGAAGCAAAAAACCTGCGCGACCTGGCGCATACCGCCAAGTCGGTGACCAACCGGCTGGCGATGTCGGTCGGGATCGAGCGCAGTCAGCAGTTCTGGAAGGATGCCAAGGAAATCCTTACCGCATGGCGCGATATCTCCGCCAAATCCGAACTGGCGGACGGCGAATGACGCGCGTCGAGCCCAGCATGCCGATCATGCAGCAGCAGCCGACGGTGACCGACGAAAGCCTCGGCTCGCCGTTCCGCGCCTACGAGTTTTCCGACGCCGATTTCCGTCGCCTGAAGCGCATGATCTTTGACTACGCCGGCATTTCGCTCAACGACAACAAGAAGCCGATGGCGTACAGCCGCCTGACCAAGCGCATCCGCCAGCTTGGCCAAGCCAACTTCCGCGAGTATCTCGATTTCGTCGAGCATGCCGACAGCGAGGAGCACGTCCGTTTCATCAATGCCCTGACCACCAACCTGACCTATTTTTTCCGTGAGGCCCATCACTTCACCATCCTGGCCGAACACCTGCTCAAGGTTTACGACGACGAGCCGCTGACCATCTGGAGCGCGGCCTGCTCCACGGGCGAAGAGCCGTATTCGATCGCGATGGCGGTGATCGAGGCCTTCGGCAGCGATACCCCGCCGGTGCGCATCATTGCCTCCGACCTCGATACCGATGCGCTGGCATCGGCCCAGCGCGGGGTCTATGCGCTTGACAAGGTTGCCTCGCTGACGCCACAGCGGCTGAAACGGTTTTTCCTCAAGGGCTCGGGCGACCAGGCCGGCTTTGCGCGCATCCGCCCGCAGGTTCAGCGGCTGGTCGAGTTCCGACAGGTAAACCTGCACGAGGACAGCTGGCCGATCGAAGGTCCGCTGGCGGCAATTTTCTGCCGCAACGTGATGATCTATTTCAACAAGGAAACGCAGACGCGGATCCTTGACCGGTTTGCTCCCTTGCTGCGACGCGACGGCCTGCTGTTCGCCGGTCATTCGGAGAATTTTTTCTACAATGCGCGCGACACGTTTCGCATTCGCGGCAAGACCGTCTATGAGCTGGCCTAGGTTGCCCAGGCATGAACATGAATGACACCCCGATCCCGGCTGGCGGCTCCCCGACCCGGTACTTCGACAAGAAGTTCGGCATCGAGGCGGCCAAGATCCTGCCGGGCGAGTACTTCGCGACCGACAAGGACATGGTGCTGGTCACCGTGCTGGGGTCGTGCGTGGCGGCCTGCATTCGCGATCCGCGCGCCGGTGTCGGCGGCATGAACCACTTCATGCTGCCGCGCAGCGAGAAGGACCCGACCAACCCGGTGTCGATGTCGGCACGCTACGGCACCTTTGCGATGGAAATCCTGATCAACCAGCTGATCAAGATGGGCGCGCGGCGGGAAAACATGGAAGCCAAGGTGTTCGGCGGCGGCAACGTGCTGCGCGGCTTCACCATGAACAACATCGGCGAATCGAACGCCAGCTTCGTCATGGAATACCTGCACAACGAAGGCGTGCGCGTGACCGCCGAAGACATGCTCGGCGTGCATCCGCGTAAAATCTATTACTTCCCCGGCAGCGGCAAAGTGCTGGTGAAGAAAATCCGCGAACTTCACAATCACACCATCGTTGAGCGCGAAAGCGAATACAACCTCCGACTGCGCAATGTGGTCGTGGGCGGCGATGTGGAAATGTTCAAGTAGGAAACGGTATGAAAATCAAAGTTCTCGTCATCGACGATTCGGCCCTGATCCGCAACATCCTCAAGGAAATCATCAACGAGCAGGCGGACATGACGGTGGTCGGCTCGGCACCCGATCCGCTGGTGGCGCGCGAGATGATCCGCTCGCTCAACCCCGACGTGCTCACGCTCGATATCGAAATGCCGAACATGAACGGGCTGTCGTTCCTCAAGCGCCTGATGCGGGTGCGGCCGATGCCGGTGGTGATGCTTTCTTCGCACACCCAGGAAGGCTCGGACATCGCGTTCCGCGCGCTGGCCATGGGCGCGGTCGATTTCGTCGGCAAGCCGGTTGCCGGCGAGACCACCGACGACGACTACACCCAGCTGATCGTGGAAAAAATTCGCGGTGCGTATGCCGCGCGCGACAAGATCGAGCCGCTCGACATCAACCGCGCCACCGGTGATGCCGATGAAGTGCTGCCGATGCTGGGCAACACCACCGTCACGCAGAGCAAGGTGATCGTGATCGGCGCCTCCACCGGCGGCGCCGAGGCGCTCAAGGACATCCTGACGGCGATGCCGGAAGACTGCCCGCCGATCCTGATTGCACAGCACATGCCCGGCACCTTCACCAAGCTGTTCGCCAAGCGCCTCGACGGGCTGTGCAAGATCACGGTCAAGGAAGCCGAGGACGAAGAGCCCGCCCTGCCCGGCCACGCCTACGTCGCCCCCGGCGGTTTTCACCTGCGGGTGGAGCGCCACGGTGGCCGCGGCTATGGCATCAAGCTGTCGCAGGACGCGCCGGTCAACCTGCACCGCCCCTCGGTCGACGTGCTGTTCGAATCCGCCGCCGAATCCGCCGGGACCGATGCGGTCGGCGTGATCCTCACCGGCATGGGCAAGGACGGCGCGCGCGGCATGCTGACCATGCGGCAGAAAGGCGCCTTCACGCTGGCGCAAGACGAGGCCAGCTCGATCGTCTTCGGCATGCCCAAGGAAGCCATCGATATCGGTGCCGCCATCGCCATCGCGCCGCTGAACCAGATCGCGCGGCGCATCATGAGCAACCTCGCCGGCGTTGATGCGGACCAGGCACCGCCGCTCGGCGGCAAGACCAGCATCTAGCTAGCCAGCAGTCCGCAGCAGGGAAGCAAACTCCAGCACTGGTGCGGCTTTCCAGCCATTTTCGCGCCAGAAGCCGCTCCAGTGCTGGAGTTTGCCCCTCGAATTCCGCGCCAAATGCACTTCCCGCGCATCGCTGCGCGCCTTCAGCGACGCACGATCATGCACACCGCCTCGGCGGCGATACCCTCCCCGCGCCCGGTGAACCCCAGTTGCTCGGTGGTGGTTGCCTTGACATTGACCTGGTCGGTCGCGATGGCGAGGTCGGAAGCGATATTGGCCACCATCGCGCCGATGTGCGGCGCCATGCGCGGCGCCTGTGCAATCACGGTGGCATCGATATTGGCGATCGCGTAGCCGCCCGAGGTGAGCAGCGCGCCGACCTGCCGCAGCAGCGCGCGGCTGTCGATGCCTTGGTAGCGCGGGTCGCTGTCGGGAAAATGGCGGCCGATGTCGCCCAGCGCTGCGGCGCCGAGCAGCGCATCGCAGATCGCGTGCAGCAGCACATCGGCGTCGGAATGGCCCAGCAGCCCGCGGTCATACGGAATATCGACGCCGCCGATGATGCAGCGGCGTCCACTGACCAGCTGGTGGACGTCGAAACCATGGCCGATGCGAAACGCCGGGGGGACAGGTTGGGTCATGCGGACTCCTCGGTCAGCAGCATGCGCGCCAGCTTGAGGTCCGGCGCATAAGTCACCTTCAGGTTGGCGCTGTCGCCCATCACCAGCTTCGGCCGATGGCCCAGCGCCTCGATCGCCTGCGCTTCGTCGGTCGCCTGCGGCATTTGCTGCAGCGCGGTGCTCAGCATCGCGTAGCGGAACATCTGCGGCGTCTGTGCGCGCCATACGCCGTCGCGCGGCAGGGTTTTCTCGGCCCGCAGCGTGCCGTCTGCCTGCTTGATGGTGTCAGCCAGCGGCAGCGCCAGCAGGCCGCCGATCGGGTCGGATTCGAGTTCGTCAATGAACTGTTCGATCAGCTCGGTGCGAATGCACGGTCGCGCCGCGTCGTGCACCATCACCCAGTCGTCGGGTTGCAAGTCAGCGGCCAGCGCCAGCAGTCCGTTGGCCACACTTTCGCCGCGGCTCGCGCCGCCGACAGCCAGCGTTTCGATGCGGCCGTCCATCGTATGCCCGGCTTGCTCCATCAGTGACTGCCAATGCCGGTCGTCGGGCGACAGCACCACCACAATGCGCGAAACGCGCGTCACCGCGGACAACGCCGCCAGCGCGTGATAGATCAGCGGGCGGTGATTGATGGCAAGGTATTGTTTCGGCAGGGCGTCGCCGAGGCGGGTGCCGGTGCCGGCGGCAGGCACCAGTGCAACGATTTTGTGTTTCATCGGCTCAGGCAGTTTTGCACAGGCTGCATTATCGCATCGACCACCGATCCTCACGTAAACTGCGGAAAACGACTGGCGACCAATCCGGGCTCCGGGCATTCCAGGCGGGGCATTCCGGCAGCAACGACAACTCGGCCCCTTGCGTGAAAGAAGCATGACGACATGAAACGCCGGTATCTCGTCCTGATCCTGATTGCCGCACTGGCGGCGATCGTCGGGCTCGGCCTGAGCATGCGGCATACCGAATACGCGCCGCAATGGCTGCGCGGCCCGCTCAAGGCGCCGCGTGAAACGGGCGAACTGGTGATCCTGACCCTGCGCGGCCCGACCACCACCCAGGACATCCCGCAGGCTGGCAAGGACCGCGACGATACCCAGACCGGCTTCGAGCACGACCTCGCCACCCTGTTCGCGCGCGAACTGGGGGCGGTGCCGCGATTCATCGTGCTGCCCAGCTACCGCAAGCTGCTGCAGGCGCTGCGCGAGGGCCGCGGTCATCTCGCCGCCGCCGCACTGTCGCCGACGATCGAGCTGAAGAAGGAATTTGCCTTCAGCCCGAACTACCGCCTGATCCAGTACCAGCTGGTCTACCGCTCGAGCGATACGCGGCCGAAATCGCTGACCGACGCGGCGAACAAGCGCATTGCCGTCATCGCCGACACGCCCGCGCACGACATGCTGCGCGAACTCACCGGCGACTATCCCGGCCTGATCATCGACGTGCTGCCGCACGAGACCCAGGGCGAGGAGCTGCTGAAGCGCGTCGACGACAAGCTGAGCGATTTCGCCCTGGTCGACAGTGTCGCCTTCGCCATCGGCAAGCGCCTGCACCCCGACCTGGCGGCGGCATTCAATGTCGGCCGCGAAGGCAAGGTCGCCTGGGCCTTCTCGCCGGTCGCCGACTATGACCTGCAGCACGGCAGCGTCCTGTTCTTCAACAAGATCCGCGACAACGGCACGCTCAACCGGCTGCTCGACCGCTATTACGGCCACGTCAACCGGATCCAGCCGGTCGACTCGGAAAGCCTGCTGGAAAAGGTGCAGAGCGTGCTGCCGAAACTGCGGCCCTACTTTCACGAGGCGCAGCAGCTGACCGGCATCGACTGGCGGGTGCTGGCCGCGATCGGCTACCAGGAATCGCACTGGAACCCGCTGGCGACGTCACCGACCGGCGTGCGCGGCATCATGATGCTGACCGAGGACACCGCCGATCGGATGGGGGTCAAGAACCGCCTGGACCCGCGCGAATCGATCCTCGGCGGCGCCAAATACCTGCAGCTGCTGCGGGATACCGTGCCCGCCCGCATCCCCGAGCCGGACCGCACCTGGCTGGCGCTGGCGGCCTACAACCAGGGTTACGGCCACCTTGAGGACGCGCGCGTGCTGACCCAGCGCATGCGGCTCAATGCCGACGCCTGGCTCGATGTGCGCAAGGCCTACCTGAAACTGCGCGACCCGGAAGTGCACGCCGACCTGAAATACGGCTTCGCCCGCGGCGACGAGGCGGTGCAGTTTGTCGAGAACATCCGCAACTATTCCGACATCCTCACCCGGCTGGAGAAACCGATGAACCTGGACGTCAGCTACGACCTGCTGCTGACCGACAGCGGCATCGTCTCGCCGCTGAAGCGCGATCAGGCCGGCTCGGCGGTCTCGGTCGGCAAGTGAGAGGTGTCGGCCCAGACCTCCAGCGCCCAGTCGTCGCCGCTGACGCTGACGCGGTTGTAGGCCACGTTGGGTATCTCGACCTTGTGCGGGCTGGAAATATGCAGGTGATTCAGCCAGCGGTAGACCACGCCCAGCACGCCGCCATGCGTCACCACCAGCACCCGCTGCCCGTCATGCTGCGCGGCGATCTCGCGCAACGTGGTGGTGACGCGCAGGTGAAACTGGCGCCGCGATTCGCTGCCCTCGACGGCGAAATCCGGATCGGTGGTGCGGATGCGGGAAAAAAATTCCGGGTGAATCGCATCCATCTCGGCGTAGGTCAGGCCCTCGCCGATGCCATAGGCGCGCTCGCGCAGCGTGGCGTCGAAGCGAATCGGCAACGCGCGGCCCGCCAGCAGCAGCTCGGCGGTATGGCGTACCCGCGGCAGGTCGCTGGCCACCACTTGGTCAAAGGCTTCGGATTGCAGGCGCGCGGCGCAGGCCCGCGCCTGCGCGATGCCTTCGGCCGTGAGCGGACTGTCGCGATGGCCCTGGATGCGGCCTTCGCGGTTCCATTCGGTCAGGCCGTGGCGGATCAGAACGAGCGTGGTGGTCATGGATTCAATCGCCCGTCCCGGCTACCGTTTCACGGCGCCCGCGGTCATTTGGTCACCTCAAGCCGGCTCATCCCGCCCATGTAGGGCAGCAGCACCTCCGGCACCGTGACGCTGCCGTCGGCATTCTGGTAATTCTCCAGCACTGCCACCAGCGTACGGCCAACCGCGAGGCCTGAACCATTGATGGTATGCAGCAGTTCGGTTTTGCCGGCGGCGTTCTTGAATCGGCCCATCATGCGCCGCGCCTGGAACGCCTCGAACAGCGAACAGCTGGAGATCTCGCGATAGGCGTTCTGCGCCGGCAGCCAGACCTCGATGTCATAGGTCTTGGCCGACGAAAAGCCGATGTCGCCGGTGCACAGCAGCATCGTCCGGTGCGGCAGGTCGAGCTGCTTCAGGATCGCTTCGGCGTGGGCGGTCAGCTGCTCGTGCGCCTCGACCGATGTTTCCGGCTGGACGATCTGCACCAGCTCCACCTTGTCGAACTGGTGCTGGCGGATCATGCCGCGCGTGTCCTTGCCGTAGCTGCCGGCTTCGGAGCGGAAACACGGGCTGTGGCAGGCGAATTTCAGCGGCAGGTCCTTCAGTTCGACGATGGTGTCGCGCACGAAATTGGTCACCGGGTACTCGGCGGTCGGGATCAGGTACAGGTCGCGGCCCTCGATCTTGAACAGGTCTTCCCTGAACTTGTCCAGGCTCGATACCCCGTCGGCGCTGACGTCACTGACCATGTACGGCACGTAGACCTCGGTGTAGCCGTGTTCGGTGATGTGCGTGTTCAGCATGAACTGCGCCAGCGCCCGATGCAGCCGTGCCACGCCGCCCTTGAGCACCGAAAAGCGCGCGCCGGAAAGCTTGGCCGCGGTATCAAAATCGAGCCCGCCGAGGCGGGCACCGATATCGACGTGATCCCGGATGTCGAAATCGAAGCTGCGATGGGTTCCCCAGCGGCGCACCTCGACGTTGTCGTCCGCGTCACGGCCCTCCGGTATTTCGGCGCGCGGGATGTTGGGAATGGTGCGCAGAAATAGTTCCCTAGCACTTTCATTAACCAAGTACTCCGCGTCACAGTCGGCAAGTTGTTCATTGTTTGCATTTACCCGTTCGCGGATGGCCTTCGCTTCCTCTGGAGCGCCTTTCGCCATTGCCTGGCCGTATTCCTTGGAAAGGCGATTGCGCGTCGCCTGTAGTTCTTCCTTCTTTGTCTGCAGTTGTTTTCGTGCATCTTCAAGTGCGCGAAATCGGGCCTCGTCAAAATTGACGCCGCGCCGGGCAAGGCCGGCGGTCACGGCGGGAAGGTCTTTGCGGAGTTGCTGGATGTCTAGCATGGGAATTCCTGGCTAATGCGTTGCTGTTTGGAGGTCGCCGTTCACGCGCGCCCGCGGGGGCCGGGACCGGCAGTGGATTGGCTTGAAGCGGTGATTTCGCGCACGCCGCCGGATACGCAGGCGATCGGCTGCGGGCGCTAGCGAGATCGGGAGGAGCGGCTGGAGGGGTTGCTGCGCAGGGGATTGAAGTACGAGTTCATGACTTGGATTTTCCATCAAGTTCGCGCAGGTGCGCAAGCTTTTCGCGAATCTTCGCCTCCAGGCCGCGTTCGGTCGGCCGGTACCAGCCGGGCCGATCGATCCCGTCCGGCAGGTAGCGCTCGCCCGCCACGTAGCCTTCTTCTTCGTCGTGGGCATAGCGGTAATCCTTGCCCATGCCCAGGTTCTTCATCAGCTTGGTCGGCGCGTTGCGGATGTGCATCGGCACCGGCCGCGACTCGTCCTGCGCGATGAAGGCGCGCACCTCGTTGTAGGCCTTGTAGACCGCGTTCGACTTGGCCGCGATGGCGAGGTAGATCACCGCCTCGGCCAGCGCCAGTTCGCCCTCCGGCGAGCCCAGCCGCTCGTACACATCGGCCGCATTGAGGGTGATTTCCAGCGCGCGCGGATCGGCCAGGCCGATGTCTTCGCTGGCCATGCGAATCAGGCGCCGCGCCAGGTAGCGCGGGTCCGCGCCGCCATCGAGCATGCGGCAGAACCAGTACAGCGAGGCGTCGGGGTCGGAGCCGCGCACGCTCTTGTGCAGGGCCGAGATCTGGTCGTAAAAATTGTCGCCGCCCTTGTCGAACCGGCGCGCGGCGCGGGCCAGTACGCCTTCAACGAACTTGACATCGATGGCGGCGACTTTGCGGCTGTCGGCAGCGGTGGCCAATTGTTCCACCAGGTTCAGCAGCCGGCGGCCATCACCGTCGGCCATGCTGACAATGTGCTGCCTGGCCGCTTCGCCGTCACTGCCTTGCAGCCTCGCATCGATTGCGGCCGCGGCGGCCGCGCGGTCGAACAGCGTCAGAAGTGCCGTGTCATCGAGCGGTTTCAGCACGTAGACCGACGCCCGCGACAGCAAGGCGTTGTTCAGCTCGAATGACGGATTTTCGGTGGTGGCGCCGATAAACGTCACCAGGCCGGATTCGACGTGCGGCAGGAACGCATCCTGCTGGCTCTTGTTGAAGCGGTGTACCTCATCGACGAAAAGGATGGTGCGGCGGCCGAGATTGTCGCGGTTCATCTGCGCGCGCTCGATCGCCTCGCGGATCTCCTTCACGCCTGAGAGCACCGCCGACAGGGCGATGAAGTCCGACTCGAAGGCGGTCGCCATCAGCCGTGCGATGGTGGTCTTGCCGACCCCAGGCGGCCCCCACAGAATCATCGAATGCGGCCGGCCGGATTCAAAGGCAATCCGCAGCGGCATCCCCTCCCCCGTCAGATGCTCCTGGCCGATGACCTCGGCCAGCGTGCGCGGGCGCAGGCGCTCGGCCAGCGGCACCCCGCTGCGATTGCCGGGTGTGGCTTGATGCGCATCCGGGGGAGCGAGGTTGGAGAAGAGATCGTTCACAAAAATGTCAGGTTTGAATGTTAAAACTCAAGCACTGGTGCGCCTTTCCGGCCATTTATGGCTGGCGACCCGCTCCAGTGCTTGAGTTTCATGTTTGTGTGCTTCCATAAACTTGCGAAACTGTCGCCCCGGATTCAGTCCGGGGCCCAATTTTTGTCGCAACTCACACGATACAAAACTTGGGTACCTGCCAGCGCCGGTACGACGGAGGTAACTGGAAATACCAATTTGAAACATGCGCGTGCCGCACAGCGCATTATCGCCCGTCTACAGGTGATCAAGCGGACTGATTACGCCGCGTCCCGCCACTTTCTCTTTAGCCGCCGCCCATGCGATAGGGGGCGACAAACTTGGGCGCCATCAGCTTTGGCGTGTGGCCGAAGCCGGCGAAGGCACGCGCCCAGTGATGCGCGCCCGAGCAGGCTTCCATGCCGATCACGCACGGTGGTAAGGTGGCGATCAATTCAAGCAATTGATCGCGACGAACGTTGGGACGCACCAGCGCCGCCTTGCCAGACTCATCAATGCCATGCAGCGCGAACACGTTCTTGGCAAGATCGATTCCCAGACAGATAATCTTCATGACTTCCCCTTTCGAGCTAATTGATGGATGACCGCATCACCATCTTGGCACTTCGACGGCGTGCGATTTCACTGCCGCTTGCTCGGGACGGGGAAGTCCCTTTCATTCGTTAGCCGTCGCAGCCTTGATCGCACTGACGACCCAGACCGAACTCCGCCGTGTACGCGACTTGCCCTTCTGTCATGTCTGCGGCGAGCATTTCATTGCGTATGAACGCACTAATCACGATCACGTTCCTGCGCAGGCATGTTTTGCCAAGGGCGACAGAAATCCGCCCCTCAAACTCAATTCCCATGTTTCCTGCAACAACGAACACAAGCTCAACGATGAGAAGGTTGGCGAGCTACTCGGCGTCCAGCGTCGGAAATCCGTGGAGTCTGCAAGCCGCCTCCGCATCTCACTGTTCAAAGAGACAAGCACCGGACACACAATCGGAGCGGCACACAACCTAGATCTCATTGGCTGCATCAGGCGCTGGGTAGGCGGGTTTCACGCTGCGCTATATCGCGGCCCCCTCAGTCCGCGGGCACTCTTCCAGATCACACCTCCGCTTCCGCACGCTGAGATCGCCAAACCTCTTGCAGTCAAGCCTATCCCGGCTCACCTGCCGAAGTTCGTGCAAACGCTTAAGCTGAATCGCGCGGCACGGAATGTCGATCGCATCGTCACCAACGGCGGTAAGCTCCAGTACGAGTGCGTTTGGGCCGAAGATGATCATGGTAGCTGGCTCTGCATCTGGGCATTGGATCTTTACGGGTGGGTCGGCCTTGGTGATCGGCGCTTTGGCCCCCGTGGCTGTACGGGAGCTTATCTCCTCGACACAAGACAACCACCCCCTCGGGCCGCATGGGCAACTCGCATCGAGGCACCAATTGAGAATCGAGATCCCTTCAATGCCTTCGGCCCATGACGACGCCTAACCCTTCGCTCCACCTGACGTTCGCCAGCCGGCTTCGCCGTCTGGCGCCCGCAGGTGAGCTCAAACGTTAAGCCTCCGCATGACTCTCAACTCGCTCGTCTTCGACACCACGGACACTCCGTCCGACGATCGCCTGCTTGCGGTTGATGCCGGTCTCGAACTTCACAACGATGCTGCCGCCCCGCTGTCCGAGGTCAGGCAGCTCGCCGCCTTCGCCACCGAGCCGTCTGGCCAAGTTGTCGGCGGCGCGGTGGGTAGAACCTGGGGCCGCTGTTGTGAGCTGCTGCAACTCTGGGTGTCATCGGATCTGCGCGGGCAAGGCGTCGGCTCACGGTTGCTGCAAGATTTCGAGGCGCACGCCAGAACCCGGGGCTGCAACGTCTTCTACCTCACAACCCTGAGCTATCAGGCGCCGGCGTTCTATCGCCGGCATCAGTACCTTGTCCTGGCTGAGATTGCCGGGTATCCCAATGGCATCACCAAGTACCTCATGCACAAAGCCGGGGCCTGACGCTTCGGCAAGCGGGATCGCCAGAGTCGCGCCACCTGGCCGCGTTGCCGTTGTTGCGTATCATTGGTCTTGCGGGCCATGCGCCGCCCGGTGGTCAAAGGAAAGGTCATCGCGCATCTCGCTGCGGACTTCCGTGGCGGGTGAATGGCCGGGTGGTGGCGAACGTGTTGCAGAGCCGGGGTACTCATGTGCCCGACCAGAATGACAGGAAGCCCTGATATGAAGGCGTTTCGTCCGACAAAAAAGCGAGTTGACGTATCGGCAGGGAAGGCGCGCCTGAGCATGCCGTATAGCGGCGCGGCAGTGCGCACGGGCGCTTGGCGGCGGGCGGCTCACCGGGAACGCCGGGCCTGACGTCATGGCCAGTTACTGGTGGCAATGCACGTCGTGCGGTGACAAACCAAAGTGGCTGGCGGTCTGCCAGTCACGCAGCATTGCGGCTTTCATCTGGGACGAATTGGCACCGAGCGGCTGGGATCAGCGCCTGTTGCGCCGCCGGTGCAAGTGCAAGCACCACTCGCTCTACATCACCTACCGCGCCAAACGCGGGGACCCGGAGCGCATCAGCATCAGACACATTGTCGGCCTTGGCCCCGAGGAGGATTACCTGCCGATGCTCTGGGAGACCTTCCGGCATTCGAGTCCGCGGAAAAAGTGGGTCGATTTAAAGTACCAGCGGGGCCGCAGTCCCTGGGGACTGAAAAAACACCTGGTTCTGGAGAAGGTTCAATTTTCGCGGCTGTTGCAGGCGTACGAACGTGCAACTGCCACCACCTGACAGTCCATTCGATCCAACTGCCAGGTTCGCGCGCGTGATTCCCAAGGGAGTCTGGCTGCGGTAGGGTTGATTCTGGCGTTTATTGCGCCCCACAAAACATCCACTTGCCACTTTATGCCCACTACCCCGACGCTTCACTTTTTCTGCGGCAAAGCCGGCGCCGGCAAAACGACGCTCGCCTCGCGCCTCGCGCAGGACCACAACGCGATCCTGATCTCGGAAGACATCTGGCTCACGCGCTTGTTTGGTGACCAGATGCAGACCTTCGACGACTACATTCGATTCTCCAGAAAGCTGAAGACCGTCGTTGGCCCGCTGGCCGCAGAGTTGTTGATCGCCGGTCAGTCCGTTGTATTGGACTTCCAGGCCAATACCCAGGCCGGCCGCAAGTGGTTTCGTTCGGTTTTTGAGCAGGCCCGGGCGGCACACGTGCTGCACGTGGTGAATGCCACCGACGAGGATTGCCTGGCGCGGATCGCGCGGCGCAACGAAGAGCGACCGGAGGGATCGCATCAGTTGACGGAACAGGACTTTATCCACGTCTCGTCATACTTCCAGGCACCCGAGGAAACTGAAGGCTTCAACGTCAGCATTCACCCATAACGCGATTGGTGAAACAATTCAGGGACGCATTGCACCTGCAAACGGGGAGAAACTTTCCATGGACAAAGACAGTACGCTCAGCACTTCCAGAACCCTGCCCTATTCGCCGCAGGCGATTTACCAGGCCTTTGCATCAGCCGATGTGCTGGCGTCCTGGTGGGGTCCGGACGGCTTCACGAATTCCTTCGACGTCTTCGAGTTCCGGGTCGGCGGGCGCTGGAAGTTCACCATGCACGGCCCGGACGGGACGGACTATCCGAACGAATGCGTCTTCGCCGCCCTTGAGCCGGGTTCAACGGTGGTGATCAACCATGTCTGCCCGCCCTATTTCACGCTCGCTATCGGGCTCACGCCGGTCGAGGGCGGCACCCATCTGACCTGGGAGCAGGCCTTCAATGACAGCCGCACCGCGCAGGCGATCAAACATATCGTCGAGCCGGCAAACGAACAGAACCTGGATCGACTTACCGTCGCACTCGGTGGTGCTGATCACGTTGCCGGCGGGCACCCCTAAGCCCGTTATTGACTACCGATCGGTGCGGGTTTGAATCGCACCGGCCCGCTCGTTCACCGCCAGGACCGCATGCAAAAATCCGCCACCAACGCCCCCGCTGCCACCAACCCCGTTGCCCGCATCCGTTCTCTGCAAGCCGGCGACCAGTCGCTGCTGTGGGACCTGTTGCATATCGCGCTCTGGGATCCACCGCCGGCGCCGCTGCGTCCGCGCGCGGTGCTGGATTCCCCGGCGGTGCGGATTTACGCCGAGGCGTGGGGCCGGGCCGGGGATATCGGTGTGGTTGGCGAGCTTGCCGCCAGTGCCGAACCGGTCGGCGCGTGCTGGATGCGCCTGATCGCTGACGGGCAGGGATTGGCCTATGTCGATGCGGCGACGCCGCAGCTTGGTATTGCCGTCTGGCCGCGTTTCCAGCGCCAGGGCTACGGCCGGCCGTTGATGCTGGCGGCGCTGGCGGCGGCACGGGAGGCCGGATGCGCCAACGTCTCGCTGACGGTGCATCCGCAGAATCCGGCCATTGCCCTCTACGAACATTGCGGCTTCCGGAAAACAGCCATTCGCAACGGCTACCACCTGATGCTCGCCAGCCTTTGACCCGGCATGCACGTATGCCGAGCCGTGACCGCCTCGCGTACCATGACGGATGCGACCACCGCACCAGGCGCGCGGCGCAGTGCCGGACACGCTGCGGCAATGCACGCGGATTCGCGATACACGGCGCCACCGCACTCGGATCAGGAAGGCCCATGACACACCGAAAAACAATCAATCGGACCGCCAGCACCGTCGGCGCGGCGTGTTACCGACGGCTTGAGGGGCGGCAAACATGACCGTGCTGACCCCCATGTCTGCGCAGACCTTTTCGCACTACCTGGCCGCCGCTGTGGCGGGTTATGCGGCTGACAATGTCGCGTCCGGCCGCTGGCCGGCGGAAGGTGCGACGGCACGTTCGCAGGCAGACTTTGCCGACTCCCTGCCGCAGGGGCTCGCCACACCGGACAACTTCCTGTTCGAGATCCAGGCCGGCGCCGGCGGGCCGACTGTGGGCTATCTCTGGTTTGCCATCGTCGAAAAGAACGGCATCCGCTCGGCGTTTGTCTACGACGTGGAAGTGCTGACGCCGTTTCGTCGCCAGGGACACGCCCGGGCGGCGTTCGTGGCGCTGGAACCGATCGTGCGCGGGCTTGGCCTTGACCGGATCGGCCTGCACGTCTTCGCGCACAACCCGGGGGCGCAGGCCTTGTACAGCCGGCTTGGTTACGCCGTCACCAGCGTCAACATGCAGAAGCAGCTGGGCAGTGCCGACCGCTGAGCGCGGATGCGATGCCGTCAGTCCAGCCGGATGCGGGCCAGGCTGTGCACATGTTGCTCGTCACATATCGCCCGGTGGGAGGTGTCGAACATGGCGACTGACGCCGAATCCATCGCGGGCCTGAAGAGCCTCGGGCCAAAATCGGCGGCGATGCTGGCCGCGGCCGGCATTACCTCGCCGGCACAGCTGCGCAGGCTCGGCGCGGTCGCCGCCTACGTGAAAGTCAGCCGCGCCCATCCCGGCGCCAGCCTCAACCTGCTGTGGGCGCTCGAGTCCGCACTGACTGGCTTGCCGTGGCAGGAGGTGGCGCGCCACGATCGTGCCCGGCTGCTGCTGGCGCTCGATGCGTACCAGCGTTCGCACCCGCCGGCGCGGGTAGATGAGACGCCGTCGCCCGCGGCGGTGAAGAATCTCGCCAGGGCACGTCGTTACGCGCTCGCGCTGCCGGAAGCAACCGAGCAGCCGCACCATGCGGCGACGTCGTTTCGCGTCTCGGGCAGGATCTTTGCCACGGTGCCGCCTGATGCCCGCTCGCTGAATCTGTTTGTCGACGACGTGATGCGCGAGCAGATGGTCGCCACCTGGCCCGACGCATTTGAAAATCTGCTGTGGGGAGGCAAGGTGGCCGGGCTGCGCGCAGACCTTGAGCGGGCCGACCCGGCGACGCTCGAGCGGCTGCTGCTCGTCGCGTGGCAGCGCAAGGCGCCGCGTCGCCTGCAGCTAGAACGCGATGCGCAGGCCACCGTCGCCACGCGCCGCGCCCGGCTGGGAAAAAAATCCGCTGATTGTGCATAATCGGTGCTCATGTCGACCCTCGATGATGAAATCGCCCGCCACCTGCGCGAAGCCGCCGCCGCAGGCGAACTGAGCCGCGCCGACGGCTACGGCAAGCCGCTCGACGAAGACTGGGCCTGGGAGGCAACCCCCGCCGACCTGCGGATGCCGTTCAAGATCCTCAAGGATGCCGGTTATGCGCCGCCGGAAGTGCTGCTGTTCCGCGAGCGCGCCAGTCTGGCCGACGCAATCAAGCATTGCGCCAGCGATGCAGAACGGCTGCCGCTGCAGAAGCGCCTGGCTGAAATCGAGCAGCAGATCGCCCTTCGGCTGGAATCGCTGCGAAGCCACGGCACGCTGTGAATCGCCGACTTTGCGCGACCGCCGCGCTCGCCTGCGCCGTGTTGACCGGCTGCTCCGACGGCGCCACCCGCCTGGCCTATCAGATTGAAGCCGAAACGGCGGCCCTCGCGCGATCCAGCGCATCGCGCGTCACATTGGTCCACCAGCCGGTACGGCGCTGGGGCAACGGCTGCGCGGAAGCCTACAAGGTGCAGGTCGACCAGGTCGGCGCGTTGATCATCTGGTGCCTCGACAGCCGGACCGGCGCCACCACCGGCAGCCACTCGACCAGTTATCACGGCCGCTTCGTCGAGTCGCCGCAAACCTGGATCGTTGAGAAGAAGGCCGGTGAAAGCCTCTACATCGAGCTGGAGAAAGGGCGCGACAAGGCGCGCGTGGTGGCGGTGCGCTGAGACAGAATGCGGCCAGCGGCAACGAACGGCACGCGGCAAGTGCCTGCCATTTGCCACGATCTTGCCATCGCTGTCACAAGGGTTGACAAACTGGAGCCCGGATTGTGACCCAGCACACAGAAGGCAGGGGGTGAAATCCGGATACTTCACCCGTCAGCAAGTTACCGCCAACCCGCCAGCCATCGTGAAGTTCTGGGGCGATCAAGGATTCAGGGAGCGGCCAGCTGCGAATGAACCAGTCAACTACCCTTACCTGTCTTCGGAGATCCAAATGAAAAAACTGCTTATTGCTTCCCTGATTGCTTCCGGCTTTGTCGCTGCCGGCGCGCAGGCAGCCACCGCCAACCTGGTGATCAACGCCACGGTATCGTCGAAGTGCACCATTTCGACCGCCCCGGCCGCGATCAACCTGACGATCGACCCGTCGACCGTCGCCGGCCCGACCACCGGCACGTCGAACTTTGGCTACAAGTGCACCAAGAACGTGACGCCGACCGTGTTCACGGCGGGCCAGGGCGGATTCTTTTCTGCCGGCAACCGCATGTCTGACGGCGCCAATTTCCTGCCGTACGCGGTGACCATGCCTGCCGCCTCGGCCGGTACCGGTTTCGGTGCTGCATCGGAAATCACCAAGACCATCACCGTATCGGTGGCCTTGGCTGATGCCCAGGCTGCTGCCGCTTCCGCTGCCTACACCGACACCGTCGTCATCACCGTCAACCCGTAATCGTCGCCCCAGACGAGAAAGGCATGGGCTGCATGAATTGCATGCAGCCCATGCTCTTTCGAATCTCCGGCCCAAAACCCGCCTCACCGGCGGGTTTTTTTTGCCCAATCTGGCCGTCATTCACGTCGCCGGCGGCAACGACGCGCAACCTGGCGCAAAATGAATGGCATCAGAACCGCGCCGGGATTGGCCATGCCGATCGTTGCTTCATTTGAAATACCAGGTGGCAATCGCACGTTGCTGGTGCCTGCGCTGATTTGCCTCATCGGTAGCGGTGACGTTCAAGCTGATTCCGCCAGCTTCGCCATCCGCGCGACGGTCAGGGCGAAATGCACGATTTCGACGCAGCCGACGCCGATCAGCCTCGCCATTGACCCATCGGCGGTCGCCAGCGCAGTCACCGGCAATTCCAGCTTCGGCTACAAATGCACCCGTGACGTCAGCCCGCCGGTCATGACGGCCAGCGCCGGAAACTTTTTCGCCGGCGGCAACCGGCTGTCGGATGGCAGCAACTTCCTTCCCTACACCATGAACCTGCCAGCGGCGGGCGCCGGGCTCGGCTTTGGCGCGGCATCCGAGATCACCCGCATCATCGCCGCCTCGGTCGCGCTGCCCGATGCGCGCGCGGCCGCCGCCTCCGGCAGCTATACCGATACGGTGGTCATTACCGTCAACCCCTGACCAGACGGAAATGGCTGCCGGCTGCATCGGTCGCGCGTGCTACCATTTCCATCGAGTGCGGCACTCGTCACGTCACCACTGCCCTGCCGACCAAGGAGCCTGCATGTCAATCATCCCGCGGCATATCGCCGCCCTGTCTTTCGCCGCCCTGCTTGCCGGCTTGCCCGCGGCGGCCGCGGAGTTTGGTGTAACCCCGCTGCGTGTCGACCTCGACACGGCAAATCGCAACGGCCTGCTGACGGTCTCGAACGAGGGCAATACGCCGCTGCGGGTCACTGTCAAGCTGATGAAATGGACCCAGTCGCCCACCGGCGAGGAAGCCTACGTCGACAGCGACGCCCTGCTGTACTTCCCGCGCAGCCTGACCATCGACCCGATGGACAAGCGGGTGGTGCGCATCGGCCTCAAGGCGCCGCTGACCGGCAAATATGACGAGCAGGCCTACCGCCTGTATCTGGAGGAAGCGCCAAGTGATGATCCCGGCGCGGTCAAGGGCCAGGTCCAGTTTCGCTTCCGCTTCGGCATCCCGATTTTTGTTGCCCCGGCCGATCCGCGCCTCGACATCGTCCTTGAAAGCGTCAGTCTGCAAAAAGGCAAGCTGGCCGTGGTGGTGGTCAATCGCGGCAACGAAACCATCCGCTTCGATAATTTCGAGGCCTCGTCGCCGCAGGATTGGACCCACAGCGGCAGCGGCCTGTATCACATGCCGGGAACCAGCCGCCG
This sequence comes from uncultured Burkholderiales bacterium, assembly GCA_964417885.1. Taxonomy (GTDB): domain Bacteria; phylum Pseudomonadota; class Gammaproteobacteria; order Burkholderiales; family Usitatibacteraceae; genus UKL13-2. Next base: position 31,298 of record CAYQKN010000018.1, read on the forward strand.
CTATGAAGTCGACATTCCGGCCGACAAGTGCCGCCAGCTGCGCACGATCAAGGTGGATCTCAAGGGCGAAAAGGCGAAGCTGGCGAAGGAGCTGGCGGTGAGCGCGGAGAGTTGTGCTGCGGTCAAGTAACGGCAACCAGTGCCGCCGCTGCCGGCTGGAGGTGATGCGCCGGCTGGTGAAACACATTGCGTATGCATGGCTGCTGGTGCTTTGCGCCACCCTCCCTGCGACGGCTGCCGATGCGCCACCGGAAGGCTTGATCGCCAGCCTGACCGTCAACAGCATGCCGCGCGGCGAAAGCGCGCTGCTGATGACCGCCGACCGCGATTTCTGGATCCTGTTGTCGTCATTTGACGTCTTGGGCCTGAAGGGGCCGGCAGGCGTGCTGGCGGCGTCTCCGGCGGCCCGGCAGCGCGACGGTTTGACCTATCTCTCGCTGGCCACCCTGTCGCGGAACCGGCTGCGATTTGACGAAAAGAACCTGGTACTGGATATCACGCTGCCGCCGGAACTGTTCGGCGGGCAGGCGTTTGACTCGCAGGACGGCGCCGCACCGGCGGTCAGGTTTCGCAGGGGTGACGGCGCATTCGTCAATTATTTCGCCACCGCATCGCAGTCCTTCGGCGGGCCGGAAGGGTCCGACAACGGCATCGCGCTGCGGCTGGACAACGAACTCGGCGCCTACGTCGGCCCGGCATTTATCCGCCACGAAACGGCTTACCGTCGCGATGGCGGCAAATCGAGCTTCACGCGCGTGGCCACCCAGGTCATCTTCGACCATGTTCCCTCGCTGTCACGCGTGACGCTGGGCGACACCTTCGTCGTCACCGGCGCGCTGGGATCTTCCCTGGCCCTGGGCGGCATCGCCTGGGGCACCTATTTCCCGATGTCACCCCAGCTGATCCGCTCGCCGCTGGCCTCGGTGCTCGGCAGCGTGGAAACACCATCGATTGTCGATGTCAGCGTCGGCGGCCTGCCGGTGACGCGCCAGCGGGTGGCGCCGGGCGCGTTCGAGATTCGCAATATTGCGTACTACGGCGGGGCGCGAAACCTCGAGATTGCCGTGACCGAGGCAAACGGACGGGTACGGCGCTTTGAGGTGCCCTATTACTTCAGCGACAACTCGCTGCGACAGGGACTGCACGAGTTCAGCTACGCGATCGGCAAGATTCGCAGCGAGACCGAGGGGGGAGACGGCAATCCGCGCTATGGGGCCGGATCAGCGCTGGCGTACCACCAGTACGGATTTACCGATTCCATCACGGCGGGCGCCCGCCTCGAGGCGGCTGCGCAATTCGCCGGCGGCGGCATCAATGCCTCCTACCGCAGCGACACCATCGGCTATTTCGCCGCCGACCTTGGCGTGAGCCGCGAGTCCCGGCGCGACCGGCGCGGCCACGCCATTCAGCTGAGTTATGCCTACCAGGCTTCCAGCAGCGGCGTCCGGGTCGCGCTGCGGAAGCTGTCACCCGATTATCGCCCGCTGTCCTCGCTGACCGACCTGTCGGCGGACGTGCTGTCACCGGCCAGCCTGCAGGAATGGCGGGTGACGGGCTACCTGAATCCGCTGCCGGCGCTGTTCATGTCGGCCGATGTGACCCGGGTACGCGACGCCGCCCGTGCCGTCGGCATGACCACCAGTCTCAACGCCACCTACCGTCTGAGCCCGTTGGTGAGTGTCACGGCGAGCGTGCGAAACGGCAACGAGCCGGGGCTCGGCCACACCACCGAAGGCTTCCTCGGCCTGCTGTTTTCACTCGATAACCAGTCCACCGCCAGCGTCAGCCACCGCCAATCCGGCGAAGCGAGTTCGAGCCTGGCCAGTTACAACCGGGCCGCGCCGGTTGGCGAGGGCACCGGCTATCGGCTCGACGCCAGCCACGACCGGATCGACCAGGTCAGCACCAGCCGGCTGCAGCCGCACCTGCAGGTCAACACCCCGTGGGCCATCATCAGCAGCGAAGGCGTGGTTGAAAAGTCCGACCAGCAGCCGGTTCGCAGCAACCTGGCGATGTCGGCTGCCGGCGGGCTGACCCTGATCGGCGGCAAGTTTTCCGCCACCCGGCCGATCTACGACAGTTTCGGCCTGGTTGAGCTAGGCGTGCCGCTGGCCGGGGTGCGGGTCTATCTCAACAACCAGCCGGTTGGCACCACCGACGCTTCGGGCAGCCTCTACATCCCGTCGCTGTCATCGTTTCAGGAAAACCAGGTTCGACTCGATCATCGCGATATCCCGCTGCAGTATGCCGTCGCGCGCGTCGACCAGGCGGTGATTCCGGCTTTTCGCGCCGGCGTGCGGATACCGTTCGGCCTCTATCGCGCGCGGGCCGTGGCCGGCCGCATCGCCGCCCGGCAGGCCGGCCGCACGGTCACGCTGCCGCCTCAGCGGGTGGTGATCAGAACGGCCAATGGCGACAAGCTGTTGTCGATTGAAAGCGGCGGCGACTTTTATGTTGAAGGTGTCGCCCCCGGCCGCTACCGGATCGACGCGCGCAGTGCGGATGCCGGCTGTGGAGTAGACTTGGTGGTGCCGGATTCGGACGACGTGTATGTTGAATTGAAAGAGGCACTGATCTGTGAATAGCACCATGCTGCGGCTTGGAGTACTGTTGGCTGTGCTGGCATGCGGCAGCGCGCACGCGGCCATTACCTGCACCGTCGCCAGCCTGAGCACCCTCAGCTTTGCCTACGATCCCTCGGCGGCAGCAGCCAGCGATTCGACCGGCAGCATGCGCGTGACCTGCAGTCGCAAAGGCGGCCCCAACAGCGTCACCCTGACGGTGGCGGTCGGTGCCAGTTCGGTCTCCGGCAGTATCAACCCGCGCGCCATGCTCGGCCTCACCTCCGGTGACCAGCTGAGCTACAACATCTTTCGCAACGCCGGCCGCACCCAGGTCTGGGGCCAGACTGCCGGCGTCAATACCTATTCGGTCGCGGTAAACAGCATCCCCAACAACGGCAGCCGCAGCACCAATGTGACTTTCTGGGGCCGCGCCACGGCGTTGCAGGCGGTCGGCGCCGGCAATTACACCGATTCGGTGGTCGTCACCATCAGTCCCTGACCGCCTTTCGGCGCCGCTGGCGGGCGCGGTCAGGGTTCTAGGATAAATCGCAGCGCCAACTCAGACTTCCCCCGATAGGCCACCCGCAGGGTCGGCGTAGCATCTCTATTGAACCCCGGCACTCCATGCCGCGGTCGAAAAAGATGAACACCCCCACCCGCCATTTCCTGCCCGGCTTCCTGCTTACCGCCCTGCTCGGCGGCATTTTCCCGGGACCGGCGCTGGCCGGCAAAACCCCCGCCGAAGCAGCCCGAGCCACGCTGACCATCAATGTGCGCATTCTGCCGGTGATGAAGGTCGCCAACCTGGTCTATCCGAGCCAACTGGCTGTTTCTGCAGCAGATATCGAGCGCGGTTACGTGGATGTCGACGGTGAATCGTCGATCCAGGTCCAGTCCAATCACAGTGCCGGCCTGTCGCTCTCGGCACAGGCCCAGGATGCCCTGGTCACCGCGGTCCATGTGCGCGCCGCCGTCGGTCGTGCCGCCACCCAGGCGGCATCGGCCAGTGCCTATGTACCGGTCACCAGTCTGCAGCGCCAGACCGTCAACGTCGCCTACCGGCTGTTTCTGGCGGCCAGCGCCCAGCCGGGCCAATACCGCTGGCCGGCCGCCCTCAGCTTCGCCCAGTAACACCGCCTGCTGAAGGTCGCCTGCCGCGCGGCCGCTGGTTTATCCTATGGCTTCATCTGGAGACACCATGCCCGTCATCGAAATCCGGCACCCGCTGGTGAAACACAAGATCGGCCTGTTGCGCGAAGACCCGATCAGCAGCAAGAAATTCCGTGAGCTGACCGCCGAAATCGGCCGCCTGCTGGCCTATGAGGCGTGCAAGGATTTCCCTCTCGAGCGCACCACGGTGCAGGGCTGGAACGGGCCGGTGGAGATTGAACAGATCAAGGGCAAGAAAGTCACCCTGGTGCCGATCCTGCGCGCCGGCCTCGGCATGCTCGATGGGGTGATGGACATGATTCCCAGCGCCAAGGTCAGCGTGGTGGGAATCTCGCGCAATCACCAGACGCTGCAGCCGGAGCCCTACTTCGAACGCTTCGTCGGCAAGCTCGACGAGCGCGTGGCGATAATTCTCGACCCGATGTTGGCCACTGCCGGTTCGATGATCGCCACCATCGACATGCTCAAGAAAAACGGCGCCAGACAGATCAAGGGACTGGTGCTGGTGGCGGCCCCGGAAGGCATCGCCAGGCTCAACGTGGCGCATCCGGAGGTGGAAATATTCACCGCCGCCATCGACAGCCACCTCAATGAAGTCGGCTACATCATTCCCGGCCTGGGCGATGCCGGCGACAAGATTTTCGGCACCAAGCCATGAACCTGCTCGGCCTGACCCAACTCGATATCGCCGCCGTCCTGTGGTTCGTCGCCTGCTGGGTGGGCTACTCGTTTTTTTCCGACTGGAACGGACGCCGCATGCCGAGCCTGATTGCGCGCATGGATTTCTACCGCCGGGAATGGATGCGGCGCGTCATCCTGCGCGAAAACCGGATTGTCGATACCGCCATCGTGCAGAACCTGTTCCAGGGCAACAACTTCCTTGCCTCGACCTCGATTCTGGCGCTGGGCGGCCTGGCGGCGCTGCTGGGCGCCTCGACCCAGGCGGTCAGCGTGGTGGCCTCGCTGCCGATGACCCACGCCTCCAGCGAGCGCGGCTTCGACCTGAAGATCCTGCTGCTGATCGTTATTTTCGTCTATGCGTTTTTCAAGTTCACCTGGGCGATGCGGCAGTTCAATTTCCTGTCGCTGATGATCGGCGCCGCGCCGGCCAAAGATGATGGCGAGGAGGCAATCGAATCCTTCATGAACCGCGCCTCGACCATCGCCTCGCTGGCGGGCGAAAACTCCAACCGCGGCCTGCGCGCGTTCTATTTCGCCATGGCGGCGTTGTCCTGGTTCCTGCATCCGGTCCTGTTCATGGCGGCCAGCGCGCTGGTGCTCGGCATTCTCTACCATCGCGAATTTCGCTCGCGCACGCTGGCGGCGCTGATGGAGGTGCTGGCCGCGGACAGCGCCGGACCGGACCGCCGCGCCTGACACCGGCAATAGGCCGGTCAAACTCTAGCGCTGGTGCGGCTTTCCAGGCACTTTCGCCCGGAAAGCCGCACCAGCGCTAGAGTTTTACTTTCCAGCCAGGTGTTTTTCCAGCGCGGCCATGTCCAGGAAGTAGTGGCAGATTTCGGTCTCGCCTTCAAGCAGCACCGGCACCTTGTCGCCCCACTTCGCCTCGAGCGCGGGATGCTGGTCGACATCGATCACCTCGACTTCGAAGGCCGATGAAAAACGGCCCCGGAATTGCTCCAGGGCCGCTGTCAGGTCGTCGCAGAGATGGCAATAGGTGCGCGACAGGACCGTCAACTTCCTCACGTTTACTTGCTGTCGATACGCAGCGTGACCAGGCGGGTGTCGTTCTCGCGCTTGACCACCAGCGCAATCGCCTTTTTCGCGTCCAGCTTGTCGAGAATGTCGTTCAACTGCTTGCCCGACTTGATGTCGACCGTATTGATGGCAAGGATCACGTCGCCTTCCTTGATGCCGGCGCGCGCGGCTGCGCCTTCAGCATCGCTTACCAGCACGCCGTGGTCGACCTTCAGGTCCTTGCGCTCGCCGGCGTCGAGATCGCTGGTGACGAGCCCGATGCGGTTCGGTTTGGCGTCCTTCTTGTCGTCCTTCTTCTTGTCGGCGATCTTGACCGCGGTCTTCTCGCTCGGTGTCTCGCCCACCGTCACGCTCAGGTCGCGGGTGGAGCCCTTGCGCCAGACGTTGAGGGTGACCTTGGTGCCGGGCGCCATGTTGGCGATGGTGCGCACCACGTCGGAATTGGAATCCATCACCCGGCCATTGACCTTGAGGATGATGTCCTGCGGCATCAGGCCGGCTTTCTCGGCCGGGCCATCCTTTTCCACCGATTGCACCAGCGCGCCCTTGTCGTTGGGCAGGGACAGCGCTTCGGCGGCGTCTTTACTGACGGCACCGATCAGCACACCGATGCGGCCACGGTTGACCTTGCCGTTCTTGATCAGCTGGTTGGCGGTGCCGATGGCGATGTTGGCCGGGATGGCAAACGAAATGCCGAGGTAGCCGCCGTTGCCGGAGAAGATCTGCGAATTCACGCCGACCACTTCGCCACGCAGGTTGAACAGCGGGCCGCCGGAATTGCCCGGGTTGACCGCCACGTCGGTCTGGATGAACGGCGTCAGTGCCTCGCGGTTCTCGCGCGCCTTGGCGCTGACGATGCCGGCGGTGACGGTGTTCTCGAAACCGAACGGCGAGCCGATCGCCATCACCCACTCGCCCACGCGCAGGCGGCCGACGTCGCCGATGCGCACGGCCGGCAGGCCGCTGGCCTCGATCTTCACCACCGCCACATCGGTGCGCTTGTCGGCACCGACGATCTTGGCCTTGAACTCGCGCTTGTCGGTCAGCGTGACCAGCACCTCATCGGCGCCATCGACCACGTGCGCATTGGTCATCACGTAGCCGTCGGCCGAAATGATGAAGCCGGAGCCGACGCCACGCGGCAGCAACGGACCGTCCTGGTCCGGCTGCTGGTTGCGCGGCGCATTGCGGCGCGGTGCATTGGGGTTCTGCGGCGCCTGGCGCGGCGGCAGCGTGTCGGGCGGCAGGAAGCGGCGGAAAAATTCGTTCAAGTCCTCGTTGTCCGACGGCAGCCGGCCACTTGCCTGGCGCGCCTTGGTGCTGACGTTGACCACCGCCCCGCCATACTTGTCGACCAGGTCGGCAAAGTCGGGCAGGTCTTTGGCGTGCGCCATGGAACCGGCCAGCGAAAGGAACATCGACAACATCAGAGCCAGCAGATACATCGGGCTCAATTGGTTACGTTTTGACATAGTTTCTCCATTTGCAAAAAATCACGCCGGGCCAAAATTCGGCGCCGGCGCATCTACCTGCTTGAATCGATCCGGCTCAGCGGCGACGCGTCACGCCATCGGCAATCGTCTGAACGGCGGCCAGCGGTACTTCACCCATCACCGTCACCTGGTGATCCGCCACGGCCCGCATGGCGAACGAGGTCGGCCCGTCTTCGGCCAGCACCGATGTAGCGGTATTGGGGGCGATTTGCGCGGATTCAACAAACACCGACACGCTCAACACGCCATCCGAGAACACCAGGTGGGAAACCGGCGCCGGCCGTCCCACCAGGTTGCGCGTCATCTCCATCACTTTGCGGAAGCCGGCCGGCAGGTTGCCGACCTGCCAGCCGGTCTCGGTATCCCTTGCCGACTTGACCGCGAATTCCTTCTGCCAGCCGGCCAGATGCTCGAAACGCGACTTGATCGCCTGCCGCGCCACGCTGCGGGTCACATCGAGCTGGGTGAACATGAACTGCTCGACCACCTGCCGGCGATCGTTGAACAATTTGGCGCGCAGCAACAGCCCGGTGCCGATGTCGGCGCACAGTTTCTGCATGTAGCGCATCGAGTCCTTCGGCTCCAGGATCACCCACTGGCAATCGAAGCCGGCGATGCGCTCGACGTTGCCCAGCTTGACATGGTAATTCTCGGCGATCGCGCGCGCGTTGCCGGTCACCAGCGAGGGAAAGAAGCGCCCGGTGGCGCGCCGGTCGATGCTGACGGTGCGGGTTTCGGGCTTGTAGCAGAACATCTCGTCGTTGCGGCGGATGATCTCGGCGACCGGGCCCTCCATCGGCTCGATCCGTTCATGCTCGACGCCCTGCTTGTCAAGCAGATGCGTAATCCGGGTGGAGCTGGCGCCCTCGGCGGTCTGATGGACGAACACGCCGGTGTAGGGAAGCTCACGCGCGGAACGGCCGATGCGATCCAGCCATTCGATCGCCAACTCACTCGATGCCGGGCTGAGGTTGCGGAACTGGGGAGGCGGTTGCACCGGCCCCTGCTGCGCCGATGCGGTGCTGCCGATCAAACCGGAGGCGGCGATGCAGCTGGCCGCGAGCAATGTCATGCGGGGGGTGCGGGAGAGATTGCCAAACCACTTCATATGTTGCGAATCGCGACTTTCTTCAAATCGATAACCGGTGATGTTACCGGGAAAATTATCGTCCAGCGGACAACCTTGATGTTTCAGACCCGCCTTCACGGCCCGCGTTCAATGCGGCCGGCTGGATCGCTCCCGGATTGGCGAACTGGCGGTGAATCACCAGGTAATCGTTGACCCGGCCTTCAGCCTGCACCCGCTGCAACGCCGGATCGGCCACCGGCTGCGGCGCCACCTGCTGCACCAGCTTGACCGGCGCCACCGTCACGCCCTGCTGCTGCTTCAATGCCACCACGCCGACCGCGGATACGGTAACCACCGAGGCCGCCATCGCCAACGCCATGCGGGTGCGGTGTTCGACCCGTGCCGGCTTCTTGATCGCCGCCGGGGCGAGGATGGTCGGCTCTGCCGCCAGCCGGGCAAAGATCGCCTCGGTACAGGCCGAGCGCGATGAGGCGCGCAGGGTGTCGGCATGCTGCACCTCGCCACGCATGCAGGCGCCGACCAGGTGCCAGTCATCCCAGCAGTCGCGGCGCACCGGATCGTTGCCCAGCGTCTTGATCACGACCTCGGCTTCGTCGCGGGACAGTTCGCCATCCATCAGAGCGGAAAGTTTTTCATTCATGATTACGTCCTCGAATCCAGCATGTTCACTACCAGCGGCGGTCCTTGGAGGTGCCCATCTGCGGCCGCAGCTGCTCCGCCACCGCTTCGCGGGCGCGGAAAATGCGCGAGCGAACCGTACCGATCGGGCAATCCATTATCTGTGCGATTTCCTCATAGCTCAAACCGTCGATCTCGCGCAGGGTGATCGCGGTTTTCAGTTCTTCCGGCAATTTGTCGATGGTCGCATTGACGATCTGGCCGATCTGCTTGGACATCAACAGGGCGTCCGGGGTGGCAATGTCGCGCAGCGCGGACGCGTCCTCGAAGCCTTCCGCCTCTTCAGCATCGTAGCCGGTGGAGGTGGGTGCGCGGCGGCCCTGGCTCATCAGGTAATTCTTGGCGGTATTGACGGCGATCCGGTAGAGCCAGGTGTAGAAGGCGCTGTCGCCGCGGAAATTGGCCAGCGCGCGGTAGGCCTTGATGAAGGCCTCCTGGGTGACGTCCTCGATCTCGGCCTGGTCGCGGATCAGGCGTGACAGCAGGCGCTCGACCTTGCGCTGGTATTTGATGACGAGCAGCTCGAAGGCGCGCTTGTCGCCGGCTTGCGCCCGCACCACCAACTGTTGATCGACTTCGCGATCACTCATCAACACCTTTCCCTGGCTGGCTGGAACGGCCGGCTCTGCCAGTTTGGCAGCCGTTTCCGGCCGCGCAGAGGCTGCCGGTGCGCTGCCCCGCGGGCGCGCCTTGCCGTTAAGTCCAGATACGTCGGGTATTATAAACGTCAACTCCGCCATCACCTTCTCCCCAATCAGTTTTTTGGCTGGATAACCAGTGCCAGGAAACACAGAAAGCTGTTCAGCAACATGTACTTGCCAATTACCCCCCTACAGACCGGCACGGGCCTGAATAGTTCACTCCACCTGCAGCCTGCGGCGACCGCCCGGCCGCATTGATGAGGCGCCCATGAAGCAATACGATGTACTGATCATCGGCAGCGGCCTGGCCGGCATGTCGCTGGCACTTCGGCTGGCTGAAACGCAAAAAGTTGCGTTGCTGACCAAGCATGAACTGCTCGACGGCGCCAGCGCCTGGGCACAGGGCGGCATTGCCGCGGTGCTGGGCAGCGACGACGCCACCGAGCACCATGTGCGCGACACCCATGTCGCCGGCGCCGGCCTGTGCAAGGACGAAGCGGTGCGCTTCGTGGTCGAAAACGGCCGCCGCGCGGTCGAGTGGCTGGTTGAGCAGGGGGTGCCGTTCACCCGCGACGACGACAATGCGACCGAACTGCACCTGACCCGCGAAGGAGGCCATTCGCACCGCCGCATCGTGCATGCGGCCGATGCCACCGGCCGCGCGGTGCAGAAAACCCTGGTGCAGCAGTTGAAATCGCACCCCAACGTCGAGGTGCTGGAACATCACCTGGCGGTCGACCTGATCACGTCGAAAAAGCTCGGCGTGCTCGACGGCCACCGCTGCTTCGGCGCCTATGTGCTGGACAATCGCACCGGCAAGGTCAGCACGCTGGGTGGCCGCTTCACGGTGCTGGCGACCGGCGGCACCGGCAAGGTCTATCTCTACACCTCCAATCCCGACGTCGCCACCGGCGACGGGCTGGCGATGGGCTGGCGCGCAGGCTGCCGGGTGGCGAACATGGAATTCATCCAGTTTCACCCCACCTGCCTGTATCACCCGGCGGCCAAGTCCTACCTGATCACCGAGGCGGTGCGGGGTGAAGGCGGTTTGCTGAAGATTCCGACCACCGGCGAGCGCTTCATGCCGAATCACGACGAGCGGGCCGAACTGGCGCCGCGCGATGTGGTCGCGCGCGCAATCGACTTCGAGATGAAAAAACGCGGTCTCGACTTCGTCCATCTCGACATCTCGCACAAGCCGGCCGATTTCCTGCTGGCGCATTTTCCCAACATTTACGAAAAATGCATGTCGCTCGGCATCGATATCACGCGCGATCCGATCCCGGTGGTGCCGGCAGCGCACTAC
>CAYQKN010000019.1:0-40027 GCA_964417885.1 uncultured Burkholderiales bacterium
CGGCCACCGAATGGTCACGCGCGAAGACGATCATTTCCTTGGTGCCACGCATCGCCAGCGGCGACTTGGACGCGATCTCCGCGGCCAGTTGCATTACGCCGGCCAGCAACGCATCGGGCGTATCGAAGACGCGATTGACGAAACCGATGCGGGCGGCTTCCTCGGCGTTGAATTTGCGGCCGGTATAGGCCAGCTCGCGCACCATGCCGTCGCCGATCAGTTTGGGCAGCCGCTGCAGCGTGCCGACATCGGCGGTCATGCCCATGTCGATTTCCTTGATGGTGAAAAACGCATCGGCCGCGGCATAGCGCATGTCGGCACAGCAGACCAGGTCAATGCCGCCGCCGACGCAGGCGCCGTGAATGGCCGCCAGCACCGGCTTGCGGCAGCGCTCGAGGCTGGTCAGCGTGTCCTGCAGGTCGAGGATCACGCGCCGCAGTTTTTCCCGCTTGCGTCCCTCGCAATCGTCGTCCACTTCGTCGGCAACACCGGCCAGCATGGCGAGATCGATGCCGGAGCTGAAATGGGCGCCGTTGCCGCTCAGCACCGCCACCCGGGCCTCCGGGGTCGCGTCGATCCAGTCGAACACGGTGCGGATTTCGGTCCAGACCTCGCGACTCATGGCGTTGGCCTTGTCGGGACGGTTGATGCGGACGTGGGCGATATGCTGCTCCAGCGTGAGCTGCAGCGTGGTGGTGGTGGGCAAGGCGAAAGGCTTAGACATGATGGCGATGGATTCCGGCAATGGTTGAAGGACCGGGGACGGTCAGCACATTGTACGACGCGGTGGCAGCCGGGCCGTGTTGGCAAGGCCCGGCTGGTGCGCCTGCGGCAGGCTGCAAAACCCACCTGTTTGGGTGGGGAATGTTGCGCCGGCGGCGTGGTTTAATTGATCCATGACCCAGCCCGTCCCCAACCGCCGCAAGAATCGCATCAAGCCGGTCAGCCAGACGCTGATCGAGGAAATGCAGGCGATCGAAGTCGAGTGCCACCAGCGCATGACCAAGATTCGCCAGAACATGCACATGAAGGATGTCGCGCAGCTGAAGGAAGTCCCGCTCAGCGAGACCCTGCGCCCGCACGTGCTGGAGATCCGTTCCCTGCACCAGCTCGATGCCGCCGCCGAGCAGCGCATGCGCGAAATCCTCGACGGACACATTGCCGAGATGCGCCACATGCGCGACGTCAATGCGCTGCAGCAGCTGCGCAGCCACCTGCTGCACCGCGAGTGGAGTTTTCTCAAGGGCGTCTATCCGGTCCTGTATCGCGAGGCGGAATCGGAATCGGAGAAAATGCTGGTGCGGCTCGAATACGAATCCGACAGCCGGCGCCGCAGCCGGCGCTGATCAACCTGCAAGCAAGGACGCTGACCATGCGCTTTCGATTCCACCTGCCGGTGCTGCTGGCCGGTTTTCTGCTGGCCACGCAGGCCGCACCGCTGGCGGCACAGACGCTGTCATTCCGCGACATCCTGCAGCGGCCGGCGATCAAGGCCGATGCACGCATCGCCTACGGCAGTGACCCGCTGCAGTTCGCTGACCTGTGGCTGCCGGCAAAGGAAAACGGCAAGGCGCCGCACCCGGTGGTGGTGCTGATCCACGGCGGCTGCTGGCTGGCCGACCTGCCCGGTGTCGAGCTGACGCATTTCATGGCCGACGACCTGCGCAAGAACGGCTTTGCCGTGTGGGAGATCGAATACCGCCGCGTCGGGCATGCGGGTGGCGGCTACCCCGGCACCTTTCTCGATGTCGCCAACGGCACCGATCACCTGCGCAGCATCGCCGCCAAATACCACCTCGACCTCGGCCGCGTCATCGCCAGCGGTCATTCAGCCGGTGGACACCTGGCGCTGTGGCTGGCCGCGCGGCCCAAGCTGCCGGCAGCCAGCGCGTTGAAGTTGCCCAACCCGTTGCCGATCCACGCCGTGGTCGCAGTCGCCGGCATGGGCGACCTGCGCCTGTTCGCCGACGCCGGCGCGCTGGCCTGCGGCAAGGACACCGTAGCGAAGCTGGTCGATGCCGACACGCGCGGCAAGGCCGACGCCAACCAGCCCTACCTGGATACCTCGCCGTCAGAGCTGCTGCCGCTGGGCATCCGCCAGGTGATGGTGCACGGTGTCTATGACAGCATCGTACCGCCCTACCTCGGCCTGCGGCACAAAACCCGCGCCGCCGCCAAGGGTGAGCCGGTGCAGGTGATCCCGATCGCCGATGCCGGCCACTTTGAATTGATCGCCCCGTGGACGGCGCCGTGGCAGGGGGTGCTGGCGGCGTTCAAGGCGACGCTGGGGGCGATCAAGTGATGCGAGGGGATGCGGTGCGGGGAATGGGGTTGCAAGACAATATGAAAATGAAAGACTTGGCCCCATTACTTGTTCCCTGACAGAGTCACCTCCATGCAAATCGAACCTGCCGGCCCACGATTCAAAGTGACCCGCGAAGCCGGTCTTTCCGTTATTGAGATTCCCGCGCGACGAAGCTGGTTCATGATGCTGTTTGTATGTGCATGGGTGGGCGGATGGGCGTACGGCGAAATGAGCGTTGCAAAGGAGTTGATGCAGCCGACCGGTAAGTCGTCCTATGGATTCCTGCTGTTCTGGTTCGTCGGCTGGACGCTGGGTGGTTTGCTCGCAATCGCGACCTTGCTGTGGCAAGTCGGCGGACGTGAGTTGCTGTCGGTTCACGGCGGCAATCTGGTGCATCGAATTGAGGTTTTGGGCGTCGGCATCAGCCGCGCCTACCGCACGGCAGACATCCGCGAACTGCGTTTGCAGGCGGCATCGCAACCGGGTGCCAGCGGCCAGAGTCATTTCCAGTTGGCAGGCGTTGGCAGTGGTGCGTTGGCATTCGATTTCGGCGCGCGGACGGTCAGGATCGGTGCGGGGTTGGACGAGGCCGAGGCGAAGTTGCTGTTGCTGGAACTGGAGATGATGTTGCCTCAAAAGAAAATGGCGGAATTTCGATGAGTGGCGCAATCGCGTCTAGGCGAAACCATCGCGACGACCAAACTCTTGAAGGGGCAAGATCAGACTTGTTCGAGTACATTGAGGTGTACTACAACCGTCAACGTCGGCACTCGTCGATTCAACATGAAACACCACTGGCGTTTGAGGCAACAACAACCTCTGTTTAGGGTGTCCACCGTTCGTGGGTAAGATCAGACTGAGTTTTTCCTCATCCGACTCGGCGGGAAGCATTTCATCACAAGAAAAAAGCCGCATGGCGGCTATTTTCTTGTGATGTCAATCTTTACTACTAACCGCCGCAAGCGGTGCTACGAGTTCGAACTAGCATTACTTCATTGCCATTTGAACAAGAGACCATAACGATATCTGTGCCGGCACAAAAGGACTCGCTGCTAACGCCCAGCGGTTGTCCGTCTCTAATGAGTTCATTGTTTTCACATCGATAGGTCACCCAAGGACCAAACGAGTCGAACAATCCGCCCCCATCCTCACCGGGGCCGCCAACAACTTTCAAGAACCCCGCCTTGTTTTGCCCTGACAATTGCTGAGCCGCCTTGATGCGTCGAAACTTGGCAATTTGTACGAAAACTTTATCTCCCGTGATAGCGCCGCTGTTGGTATCAATCCGCAAATCATTTCCATGTATGCGCAAATGCTTGCTTTCCACGCTAGCGGGACCAGAGAAACCGATAAATCCTTTGCGATGCTCGATCTTTGCGGCCTGCCCCTTCAAAACGGTCACGTCGGATAATCCACTAGCGTCAGTTGTCAACTCAATACTTACATCGGATTTCAATAGGGAGGTATCTTCAATCGGTTCATAGCTGAATTGTTTTGCTTTGCTTGAACCGATGCGCTGAGCAGCATCAGCATTGCCTGTTGAAAGCACAAATACAAAAACAACTGCTGCGGCCGAAAACGACTTGAATTGACTGAGAGTGGGGAGAAATGAAGTCACGAGAGAGTTTTCAATTGAGTTAAGGACGTGCAAATGTTATCACTAATTATCAATTTAATTGCTCTGCGATTAAATGACGAACTCCTTCACCAGCGCGCCTCTCTGGGCATTTTGCCGCCGAAAGGCGCACCAGTGCTAGAGTTTGGTTTTCTCGTCCGCTCAAACCCGCAAACGATCAAGCAATAAACGGCATCCCGTTCGTTCGCGCAAAACGGCCCAAGTTGGGGAACACACCGGCAAGTTCACCGCTCGATGCGCCCATCCAGCGCGCAAACGTGGCGCCGTATTCCTCGACCGACGTCACCGGCAGCAGGCGGCCCTGGCCGACATCCAGCGGACCGCCGAGCGTGACGGTGGGGAATGCGTCGCCCGCGGTGCCGCCCGCGCCACCGTACAGCGTGCCGCCATTGACCGCGCCGCCCAGCGCGAAGTAATGCCCGCCCCAGCCATGGTCGCTGCCGGTGCCGTTGGAGGTCAGCGTGCGGGCAAAATCGGACAGGGTGAAGGTGGTCACGTTCTGCGAGATGCCCTGCTGCACGGTCCAGTTGTAGAACCAGGTCATGGCCTGGTCGATCTGTTTCAGCAGGTCGGCGTGCAGGCCGGACAGGATCGGCGTGGTGGCGTCGTTGGAATTCTTGAACTGGTCGCCGTGATTGTCGAACCCGCCCAGCGAGACGAAGAAAATCTGCCGCTTGACGCCGAGCGCATCGCGGGCGGCGATCATGTTGGCGACCGAACGCAGCTGGCCAGCCAGCCGGTTGCTCTGCGAGGCACCGGACGAATTGATGAAGGTCATCGGCGGCGCCGGCGTGATGGGAAATTTCTCGGAATAATTTCCCTGCGCATCGCGGATCGCGTTACCGGTGGCATCGACGTTGTACAGCGTGCTGTTGACGAACTCGCCAGTGTTGAGGGCGCGCGTGGCCATGTCGCCCCACTGGTCTTCCAGCGCGTTGGCGCGGGCGATGGCGAGCTGATTGGCAAAGGCTGCCTGCGGATTGGGTCGCGCGGGCGAATAGTTATCCCAGTCACGGTACGAACGCATCCGGCGCACGATCGCGCTGCGCGTGCTGCTCCAGCCCGATACCGCATAGGCGACGGTGCTGTTGCCCTTCTGCAGCAGGTTCTGCCCTGCAGCGCTGATCGACACCGACACCTGGCTGTTGCCGTTGGCGGATTCGATCAGGTCGGCCAGGCGGCCGCCCCACCCCGACTCGGCCGGCGCATCGGCGCGGCCGGTCTGCCAGTGGCTTTGCATGTCGGAATGGGAGAACAATTGCGGCGGCAGGTTGGTCCTGGCCTGGTACTGGGCCTTGGTGGTCGGCTGCAGCAGTACGCCGACATTGGAGGCGATTGCCAGCTTGCGGTCGGTATTAAAGATGTTGGCCAACCCGGTCATGCTGGGATGCAGGCCAAATGAACGGCCAGCAACGCCGGCATTGAGCGGCAGCACATTGGCGGTGGGGATGGCGAGGTTGCCGCGACCGGTGGCATAGCCGGCATATTCGCCGCCCAGTGGAATGACCAGGTTCTGGCTGTCATTGCCGCCGAACAGGAACAGGCAGACCAGCGCGCGATAGTCGTTGAACGGCCCGGCGGCGTAGGCGGCCTGCATCAGGTTGCCCATCATCGGCGCGCTGGCCGCGGCCGCCATCATTTTCATGAAGCGGCGGCGGTCTTTGTGAAGGTCGGTATGTTCCATGAGGTCGCTCGCTTATTTCTGGATCGAATATTCGGGGGAATTGAGGATCAGCCACAGCACGGTCTTGAATCGTTCGGTGCTCTGGGTCGTGGTATTGCTGTCGGTCAGGCGCGTGGCAACATCGATCAGCTGGCTGCGGAACTGCACGCTCATCGAGCCCGACAGCAACAGGATGTTGAGCGCATCCACCATGCCGGCCGGATTGGCATTGGCGATGCTGGTGTAGGAGTCATAGGTCGGCCGCAGCCACGTACCCGGATCGGTACCGCCCTGGCCGAAGCCGCCGACGATGCCGTATTTGCTGAAATCCATGAAGCCGGAGATGGTGGCGCTGTTGGTGATGCCGAACTCCGGCCCGTACAGCCCGCCCTGGGAAAGCGGCCCGGTCGGGGAGAAATCGGGCGCATAGAAGTTGAATACGCTGGGTGCGCGCAGCGGGCTCTGGCCGAGCGAATCGGATCCGCCCAGGTCGTAGATGCTGGAATAGTTGCCGTTCTGCATCACCGCGCCGAACGCGCGATGCAGGTGCGTGAAGCGCAGGATCGGTTCGCGCAGCTTGCCGTAGGAGCTCGGCTGGCTGGCACGCGGCAGCCGCGCTTCGGGATCGAGCAGGATGGCGCGAATCACCGCCTTCATGTCGCCGCGCACGCCGGCCCCGTTATTGTTGAAGGCGCTGGCCACGCGCGCCACGTAGGCACCGCTGGGATTGCTGGTCACCAGGCGCTGGATCAGCAGTTCACCGATGAACGGGCCGACGTTGGGGTGATTGAAGATGTTGTCGATCACGTCTTCGACATCCTGCATCGGCGACTGGTTGGCCGGCACATTTTTCTTGAAGTTCTCCGAGCCGGGATAGGTCAGCAGGGTCTTGGCGCCGCTGTCATGCGCGCCGCCGGTGATGTCGCGCTTGTCGTCGGCCGACCGGTAGCGCGCGAGCCAGGGTTCCATCGGCAGCGACCACGCGGTGCAGGCCTTGGCCGCGGTGGCGGCGTCGCTCGGATACGGCACGTCCGGATACAGCCAGCGCCAGGAACGGGTCTGGTCCTGGCCGGCGAAGGTCCAGCCGGTCAGCGCGCGGGCGACTTCCTGCGCGTCGGCTTCGCTGTAGGTGTCGATCGGCTTGCCATCGCCTCCGAACTGAACCGAGCCGTCGAGGTTCAGCATCACGGTGCCGATGGAGAACAGCTGCATCAGTTCGCGTGCATAGTTCTCGCTCGGGATCGAATTCAGGATCGGATCGGCCTTGGCGCTCTGCTTCATGTCCAGGTATTCGCCTATCGCCGGGCTCAGGGTGATGTCGCGAAGCAGCGTGCGGAAATTGCCGAATGCATTGCGGCCGAGCAGGTCCAGGTACGCCGCCGGCCCGCACGCCTGGTCAAGCAGGGTGTTGTTGTTGAGCGAAATCACCATGATCTGCGACAGTGCAAACGCCACCCGCTGGCGCAGCTGGTCGCCGGACTCGAAATACTGCTTCCAGATCGACGGCGACATCACCGCATAGGGCGTGGTCGGATAGGCCGGGTTATTGCGCACCGTGTCCAGGTGCAGGGTCTGCGGGGCATTGAACTGCTCTTCCAGATAGGCCGCCGGCGTGAGCCCCATCACGCGATTGATCTCGGTGCGGGTGGCGCCGAAGGTGGTCTGCGCCAAAAGGCGGGCGGCATCGGCCGTGGCATTTGCTCCTACGTTAACCAGCACCGGGGATGAATCGGTGTATGAACCAAATGCGTCATGAGCACGGGCGACTAGCATCGTTGGCCCATCCACTTCTGGCAACCAGTTCGCCTGATATGGCGCGGAAAGCGATTCACCGATCTTCCTGCCACCGGCAAAAAATTCGACCCGAGCGACGCTGCCTCCTGGCGCGCTGGCTGTTGCCGTCAATACGGTTACGTTCCCGACTTGGGCACCCGCTATAGCACTCAGTGTGACTATTGGCGGCGCGGTTGGCCCGCTGGCCGTGTTTGACCGGGACTTAACCAGCGATATGTCTGCAGCATTGATGATTCCGCTTAAATTCACGTCCAGCAAGAAACTGAATTCGTCGGCTGGTTTGCCGGAACGACTTTTTACGCGACTAACATCGCCGATGGAAACGGTACGGCTATTCGTGACATTGCCAACGAGAAACGCCATGGAAACAGCGACATTTAGCACGCCGTTTACCCCGGCCAACGCAATGGTGGCCCGTCTCGTGTTCGGGATGCCAGTTAGCGACACCCGGACACGATTGCCGGATGCAACGGCGAAGGTCTGACCCAATGAGGCACCAACAGCGTCGGTGACGCTCAATACGCCGGCAGCCACGACTGGTTCACTGAACACGAAAACAACCGTATGGTTGGGACCTATCCTGGGCTCAACCGAAACGCTGCCATTCAATGCCTGGGTACGGTCGATCAGCAAATTGAAGGTCCCAGCTGCGCCATGAGTCTTTTCGGACATTACTGAATCCAATGTCAGGGCCGCGTTCGCCCATGTCGCCGAGAGCAGCAAGGATGCAGCTGTCAATCGGATCGCGATCCCGAGATAAGTACCCATCATGTTTGCATCCCCTGTTTATTCGCAAACAACTACGCAGTAATCGTGCCATCTGCGACTTCAGGCTGATTGGCGATATTTTTTTGGTCAATCTGGAGAAAGCTGTCGCCGGGCAGCGACATGGCAGCCGCAAACGGGCCGGTTTTGGGATCCAGCCGTTCCCGGTTTGCCACCCAACCTTGCCCGGTAAGCCAACAATGTAAACGAATTGTTAATTCTCCGGTGTAACATACTGACGGCATGGCATTTTTCGCCGAGGCAGCTGCGCCGACCAACACACCAACATCCGGAAAACCATGAAACTGGACAAAATATCGATCAAGCACGCCCTGCTCGCATTTGCCGCCGTCGTGGCAGGCCTGTTCTGTATCGTCGGCGTCATTGCCTATGCCACCGTCGGATCGTTCAGCGGGACGCTCGGCGACTCGGCATCGAATACCACCCTGTTGCGCAACAGCAGCCAGGTACTGCAGCAGCAGCAGGCGGTTCGCTCGGATGTGCTGGCGGTGCTGATCGCGTTCGACCGCGGCAACCTGGACTGGCTGGACCGGATCAAGAAGGAGCATGCGACGCATGTCGCCGCGCTTGCCTCGGCCATGGCGGCGCTCGACAAGGCCGAGATGTCAGCCGGGATCCGGACCGCATTCACTGCCGTTCGCGACGATGCCCTCGCCTTCAGCAAGGAATCGGATGCGCTGATCAACCTGACCATGACCGACGTGACAACCGTGATGGGCCGGATGAACGAGTACGACGCCCGCTTTGCGTCGGTTTCGGCCAAACTGGACAACCTGTCGCGCGCGATCGAAAAGGAAAACCTGTCATTCGAATCGGGCGCCCAATCCGGCGTGGTGAAGGCGGCCACCGCCGTCACCATGGCGGTGCTGCTGGGTCTTGGCGCGCTGGGGATGGTAGCGTGGTGGCTGTACCGGCATATTTCCCGGCCGATCCAGCAGGTGCTCACCGCAACGGAGGACCTGCGCGCCGGCGAAGGCGACCTCACCAAGAAGCTGCCGGCGATGAGCGGCGAATTCGGCAGCCTGTCGCGGTCAATGAATGGTTTCGTCGGGCAGTTGCACGACCTGATCGCGCAGGTGGCAATCAACGCCCACGAAATCGCCACCGCGGCACGTCAGATCAGCGCCGGCAACACCGACCTGTCCGCACGCACCGAGGAACAGGCCTCCACGCTGGAAGAGACCGCATCCAGCATGGAAGAATTCACCTCGTCGGTTAAGCAGAATGCGGAAAACACCAAGCTGGCAAACGGCCTGGCCCTGTCCGCCTCCGACGCGGCGCAGAAAGGCGGCCGCATCGCGGCCCAGGCGGTGGAGCGGATCACCGCCGCCAACGTGAGCTCGCGCAAGATCAGCGAAATCGTCGCCACCATCGATTCGATCGCGTTCCAGACCAATATCCTCGCGCTGAATGCGGCGGTGGAAGCAGCGCGCGCCGGCGAGCAGGGCCGCGGCTTTGCCGTGGTGGCGGGCGAAGTCCGCGCGCTGGCCCAGCGCAGCGCTGCCTCGGCCAAGGAAATCAAGGCCCTGATCGAAACCGCGGTGGATCAGGTGGAGGACGGCGCCAAACTGGTCGGCGAGGCCGGCACGGCGATGCAGAACATCATGGTCGGCATCCAGCAGGTGTCGGAGATCATCAACGAGATTTCATCGGCCTCCAGCGAACAGGCGACCGGCATCGAGCAGGTCAATCGCGCCGTGATGCAGATGGAAGACGTCACCCAGCAGAATGCGGCGCTGGTGGAACAGGCGGCGGCTGCCGCCGAGTCGATGCGCGAGCAGGCGGAATCGCTGTCCCAACTGGTGTCGCGATTCAAACTCGACGACCAGAAAATGCGCGAGGAAGCCGCGCGCAGCCGGCGCGCCGCCGCCCTCAGCACGCCGGCGCCGCCGTCAACCGGCGTCGCACTGCGCGCGCGCCCGAACGGCGCCCGCGCACTGCCGGCAAATGAAGACGGCGAGTGGACCGAGTTCTGAGCGTCTACAGCGGTTGACCGGCCAGGATCAGCAACGCAACCCCGGCCTGGCCGGCAAGGCGGGCCGCTCAGGCCGCCACCGAATGCAACACTGCGGATGCCCGCGCATCGACCGCCGCCGGCTGCGCCCAGAGCCCCTGCGCGGCGGCAACACCGCTGCCGAGTCGAACCGGAATGCCCACGTCGGCCATCGCCATTTCGGCACCGGCAATCGCGCCGAGCAGCATCAGTTCATTCAGGTCCCCAAGATGGCCAATGCGGAACACCTTGCCGGCGACCCTGGACAGACCGCCACCGAGCGACAGGTTGTAGCGGCGATACGCGACCTCGATCACCTTTGCCGCATCGAATCCGGCCGGCACCACGATTGCGCTGACGGTATCGGAGTACCAGTGGGGCTTGCGGGCGCATAGCGAAAGATGCCATGCCGCCACCGCCGCTCGGGTGCCGGCGGCCAGCCGCGCATGGCGTGCAAACACATTGTCCAGCCCCTCCTCCGCCAGCATCGCCAGCGACTCGCGCAATCCGTATAGCATCGGCAATGCCGGCGTGTAGGGAAAATAGCCGTTCGCATTGGCCTTCTGCATGTCGCCAAAATCGAAAAACACACGCCGCAATTTGGCCTCGCTGGAGGCCTTGATGGCACGCGGACTTGCACAGACGATACCCAGCCCTGCCGGCAACATCAGGCCTTTTTGCGTGCCGGTGATGGCAAGGTCGACACGCCATTCATCGAAACGAAAGTCTAGACTGCCGAGCGAACTGACCGTATCCACATACAGCAGCGCCGGGTGACCGGCCGCGTCCATTGCCCGGCGCACCGCCGCAACGTCGCTGGTGACGCCGGTGGCGGTTTCGTTATGCACGATCATCACGCCCTTGATTGTGTGACCGGCATCGGCCCGCAGCGCCTGTTCGATCTCCGCAACCGGCGCCCCTTCTCCCCACTCGACATCCATCACCTGCACATCCAGCCCAAGCCGCTGCATCATGTCGATCCACAGGTGACTGAACTGGCCGAAGCGCGGCGCCAGCACCTTGTCCCCGGGCGAAAGCGTATTGCTGAGCGAAGCTTCCCAGGCGCCGGTGCCGGAGGACGGAAAGATGAAGACTTCGGCCTGCTCGGTCTTGAACAGTTGCTTCAGGCCACGGAACAGCTCGCGCGGCAATTCGGGAAACCGCGGCGAACGGTGATCCTCGCTCGCCACCATCATCGAGCGCAGGATGCGATCGGGAATATTGGTCGGACCGGGTACGAACAGAAAATTTCTGCCTGCCATGTTGGTTTTCCTTTGATTTATGCGGTGGTTGACGAAAGGTATACGGGGAATTCGGCGCACAGTGCCCGGACACGGCCGGCAATGTTGGCCAGGCGCCGCTCGTCATCGCGGGCTTCCAGCGCCCCCGTGACCCACGCCGCCACCTGCCGCGCCTGTGCCTCGCCGAAGCCGCGCGTGGTCATCGCCGGCGTGCCGATGCGGATGCCGCTGGTCACCATCGGCTTTTGCGGGTCGTTGGGGATGGCGTTTTTGTTGACCGTGATGTGTGCACGGCCCAGCACTGCTTCGGCTTCCTTGCCGGTTATGTTCATGGCGCGAAGGTCGACCAGAAACAGATGCGACTCGGTACGCCCGGACACGATCCGCAAACCCCGCGCCTGCAGTTCCTCGGCCATCGCCTGTGCATTGCGCACCACCTGCTGCTGGTAGAGCCTGAATTCGGCGGTCGCGGCCTCCTTGAACGCGGCCGCCTTGGCGGCGATAACGTGCATCAGCGGTCCGCCCTGCAGGCTGGGAAAAATGCTCGAATTGAGCGCCTTTTCATGCTGCGCGCTCGACAGGATCAGGCCGCCTCGCGGGCCGCGCAGCGTCTTGTGGGTGGTGGTGGTGACAAAGTCGGCGATACCCACCGGGTTCGGATAGATGCCCGCCGCCACCAGGCCGGCATAGTGCGCCATGTCGACCATCAGCCAGGCGCCATGCCGGTCGGCGATATCGCGGAACTTGCTCCAGTCAATGCCGAGGCTGTAGGCCGACGCGCCGGCGACGATCATCTTCGGCTGGTGCTGCGCCGCCAACGCTTCGACCTGGTCGTAGTCAATGACTTCGGCGGCATTGAGGCCGTAGGCGACGGCATGAAACAGCTTGCCGCTGAGATTGACCGACGCGCCGTGAGTGAGATGCCCGCCATGCGCAAGCGACATGCCGAGGATGGTGTCGCCCGGCTTCAGCACCGACAGGTATACCGCCTGGTTGGCCTGTGAACCGGAGTGTGGCTGGACATTGGCGTATTCGGCGCCGAACAGCGCCTTTGCGCGGTCGATCGCCAGCTGTTCGGCGAGGTCAACGAATTCACAGCCGCCGTAATAGCGCTTGCCCGGATAGCCCTCGGCATATTTGTTGGTCCGAACCCTGTGCTTCCAGCACCGCCCGGCTCACGTAGTTTTCGGAGGCGATCAGCTCGATATGGTCTTCCTGTCGCCGGAATTCAGCTTCAATGGCTTCCCACAACACCGGATCGGTGTGGGCGAGTACCGATAATCCCTTGTCCAAATCAGGCTCCTGCGCATCGCTATACTGCGGTCCGGCATGGTCGATCCCGCGACCACGCCTTGATGCCCACCGCAAGAGCGATTAACTGCGCCCAGGCCGGAGCTGGCTGTGCTGCTGTTGTATGACCGGATCAGGCAATCGATTCGGTACTGTGCATCGCGGCCGTCCATCCCCGCCGCGGCGAAAAGGCCGGCGATTCGGTCCCGGTACGCAGTCGTCGCTGCGTCTCGCAAACCAGGTTGACCAGAAAATCGATCGGGTAAGCCGCCAGCACGGTCGGGCGTTCCCGTTCCAGATAAACCCTCAGCCGCTCGCGCGGCTCGGCAATCGGCAACAACGAACGAAATGTGCCGGTATCCCAGTACCAGGTGAAGGCCAGTTCGCGAAACGCGCGGTTGAATGCGCGCCGCTCCAGTTCATCCGCCGGCGATATGTCGGTCTCGGTTGGTGCGCTTGCATTCATGCCGAAGCTCCTCTCTGTTACCGTTCCGCGCAGGCGGCGCCGCTGGTTACCGGGCCGCATGGTCAGTGATTTTCTTGACAACACCATGCTAGACCGGCAAATTCATAAAAGACAGTCAAACTTATTTATCCCATCCATTAGTAATTAGTTATCGAATTCCGCCTCGGCGCCTTGCCTGTTGACGCCGTGACCAACCTGATTCCGATTGCAGGGCTCCGATGAGAAATGCCACCCTTCGCCAGCTGCGGGTATTTGAATGCGTGGCGCGCCACCTGAATTTCTCGCGCGCCGCAGAAGAACTGCACCTGACGCAGCCGGCGGTCTCGACGGCCGTGAGCCAGCTCGAATTACACGCCGGGCTGCCGCTGTTCGAGCACCTTGGCCACCGCGTATTCCTGACCGAGGCCGGCTCGGTGGTGCTGGCCGGCGCGCGCGCCATCATCCGCCAGGTGCGCGAGGCCGAAGAGGCCTTGTCGCGCCTGCGCGGCATCGCCGGTGGCACGCTGAACGTGGCGGTGATCAGCGCCGGAAACTATTTCTTTCCGGGGCTGCTGGCCGCGTTCCAGCAGCGCCAGCCCAACGTCGCCATCACGCTAAAGGTCAACAATCGCGATGAACTGCTGCGCAACCTGGCCGACAACGTGATCGATGTGACCATCATGGGCCGGCCGCCCAAAGCAGCCGATCTCGTCAGCACACCGTTCGCGCCGCATCCGTATGTCGTCGTCGCGCCACCGGACCATCCGCTCTGCGCCAGGCGGCGGCTCAGTTGGAGCAAGCTGGCACAGGAGCGGATGATCGTGCGCGAACGCGGCTCGGACAACCGGGCCACGTTTGATGAGACCAATCGCGAGCTGGGCGCCACGGTGCCGGTGACGATGGAGATTGCCAGCAACGAAACCATCAAGCAGAGCGTGATTGCAGGCATGGGGCTGGGCTTCCTGTCGATGCATACCATTGCGCCTGAGCTTGAACTGAAGCGTCTGGTCGTCCTCGACATTGCCGGGTTTCCGATCGTGCGCCATTGGCACGTCGTGCATCACCGGCAAAAACGACTGCCGCCGGTGGCCGAGGCGTTCACCCAGTTCCTGCATGCCGAGGGCGCGCGGCTCATCGCCGAACTGGTCCACCAGCCCAAGGACGTCAAGCCTCGGCGGCGGTCCGGACGCTAGCGGTTTTCCACTTCTCCGCTGGCGTGGCGGGCAAAGCGGCCCTGCTCGCGTGCATGCACAGGAGCATCGTCGCGCCATGGCCAGCCACCAAACCGGGTGCGCCGGTAATCGGCAAATGCCTGCTGGATTTCCGCCTGCGTATTCATCACAAACGGCCCGTACTGCGCCACCGCCTCGTTGATCGGCCGGCCTTGCAGCAGCAGCATTTCCGCCGGCTCGGTGCCGTTGACGAGTTTGACCGGCGTGAACGCACGCAACTCGATTGCCGCCGGCCCAGTGACAGCCTTGCCGTCGATCAGCAACCGCGAGCCCTTGAACAGGTAGAGCATGCGGCGGCTTTCCGCACAGTGCGCAGCAGGCAGCTGCCAGTGCGCACCAGCTGCCATATTGATGGTCCAGATCGCGACATCCGCATCGGCCCGGGACGCCCACGAATTTGGCGGCGGCGGCAACGGCGCCAGTTGATCGATGCGGCCGGCAATGCAGACAATTTCCGTCGCCGCGCCACTTTCGTCGCGCACCACCTGCCGCGGGATCTGCTCGGACCACAGCATGGTGAAATGCGGTGCCACCATCTTGTTGCTGGCCGGCAGGTTGAGCCAGATCTGGAACAACTCCAGCGGATTGGGCGCGGTGCGATTGACCAGCGGAAACATTTCCGCGTGCACAATGCCCTGCCCGGCCGTCAGCCACTGCACGTCGCCGCCGCCGAAACGCGCGGTTGCACCCAGCGAGTCGGAATGGTCGACCAGCCCGCGGCGGACGATGGTGACGGTCTCGAATCCGCGGTGCGGATGGGCCGGGAAACCGGGCACGGTGGCGCCGTGATACATGCGCCACCCGTCCTTGCCGGCGAAGTCCTGCCCCAACTGGCGGCCGGCCAGCGAAGCATCCGGCCCCAGCGTCTCGTTGCCGCGCGGATAAGCATCGTCGTGATAGACACAGAACAGGAACGGATCGATCGTCTGCCAGGGGAATCCGAGCGGCTGGACGCTTAACACGGCATGATCATGCATGGCGCTTCCGAATTGAAAATGCGAATTGAACGGACCAGATCGGGGCGATCGGCGAGTTTCACAATACCGACACCTCGGGCCGCGTGGCCATCACGGACGGCCGTCCGGCGACGGCGGAAAACCACTCTGCCAACGATGGATGCTTGCCGCGCCAGTCGAGGTCGGCGTGGCGAAAATCCAGGTAGCCCAGCAACGACACCAGGCTGACATCACCGAGATCGAAACGGTTGGCCGGCAACGGCGTGGCGGCGAGCGCGAACAGTCCATATTCGACCGCGCGCCGCTGCCGCGTCACCCAGTCGGGCCACTGCTGGGCCGGCGGGCGGCGTTTCTCGATCACCGCATCAAAGGCGGCGTCGATCATTCCCTGCAACAGCGACATGCGCGCCAGCACCTCGGTGCGGCTCGCCAGGTCGGGCGGCAGCATCGGCGGTGCCGGCGCGATTTCATCCAGCAGGCGGCAGATAGTATCGCTCTCGCCCACCACACGATCATCGTCCGTTACCAGCACCGGCACCTTTGACAGCGGGGTAACGGCCAGCAGTGCGACCGGATCGGCCCACGGATCGACATCGACCAGCAGCACGCTGCTGTCGAGCGACTTTTCCTTGACCACGATGCGCGCCTTGCGGGCGTACGGCGAGGTCTGATTGACGAACAGCTTCAACGGCGATTCTCCTTCGGTGGCAGGGAAACGGGCGGACATGGCGGCGGCCTGCCCAACATCGCCTGCCGCGCCCCCCGTTGCCGCAGAGTGCCGGTTCGGCAGTGTGCCCGCATTGCCCTTTGTCAATTAGTGTTACACGCCTGCATTTTGTGGACACGGTCACAGATTCTGACGCGGTGAAGCGTGATGATTCCGTCATCGCAAAACACACGCGATGAAAACCGGCAACAGCAAGGCGACATGTAACAAACACTAGGCGCACTCCTAGGACCTCTGGCTTGGATAACATGTCATCCGAGAGGAAAGTCGAGACCGTACCGATGCAGGACATATCTGCTCCTCGATGCCAGAAATTACCAAGGGCACCATCCGGTGCCCTTTTCTTTTGCCGCCGGCCGGCGGATCAGGCAAAGCCGCGAAACGGCATGGCCGCCGACGGCGGGCGCTGGATCCAGTTGCCGGACGGATAGTCAGCGGCACCGCTGATCGCATGCAGCGTATACGCATGGCGCGAAGCAGTCGACCGGTTTGGCTCCGACAGGTGCGGGAAAGCACCGTGAAACACGATCAGGGTTCCTTTCGGCACTTCCAGCCATTCGAGCTTCGACCTGTCCCACGTGATGTCGGCGTCAAGCAGTTCCATGCGCAGCTGCCCATCCGGCTGGCGACGGAAAATTTCGCGCAATCCGCGCTGGTGCTCGCCCGGGATGCCGCCCAGGCAGCCGTTGCCGCGATGCGCGTCCTCGATCGCAAACCAGAAGCCGACCACCGATTGCGGCTCGGTGTAGAGAAAGGTCGAATCCTGGTGGCACAAGACCTCGCCGCCAATACCCGGCTGCTTGAAGATATACATTGACTGCACCAGCCGGGCATCGCGGAGGCCGATGCCATCCGCCACCGCCTGCAAACGGGCATGGCGCGAAAAGGCGTCGAACACCGGATCGAGGTCGTGCATCGCGTGACCCAGTTTGTTGACCGCGTTCGCCAGCGGAACCTGCAGCCTGCCATCGGCATCGAACGCGCCTTCCTCGAAAAAAACCCCGATGCCGTTAGCCGACTGTTCGAAATAGCGATCGCTCGCATGCCGCTGGTCGCGGGTGGAAAACACCGTGCCGCGATGGCCTTCGCTCAATGGCGAGTGCTGCATCACCAGTTCCAGCGCACGCGCCTTGAGCCGGTCGCACTGTTCCGCCGCGACAAAATCCTCGATCACGATCACGCCATCGCGCGCGAACGCCCCGGCCGCGGCTGCCGGCAGGCGCTGGTCTGCGTCAAGCCGGCAGCGGTGAATCATGCGGCCTAGAACTTCTTGTAGAAGCGCAGGAAGTACGAGGCGCCGTTGAGGCCGAACTGGACGCTGTCGTAAATGAAGCCATTGTCGGTTTCGTTGGCATCCTGGCGCGTCGGCTTGACGTTGAAGATATTCGCGCCGCCGACCGTGACCTTGGTATTGCGATCGATGCTGTAGGTAAGGCTCAGGTCAGCCGAGGTCTTGGCGTCGTAGCGCGCATTGGGCACGCCGGCCGCGGTACCGGAGAAGGTCCCCAGCGTCTGCGGACCGAAATGAATCACCTTCAAATCGGTCTCCCAGGCGCCCTTCACAAAGTCGAAACCCAGCGTGGCCTTGGACCGCGGGCCGCCCTGCTCGATGAACAGTCGCTCGCGCTCCGACAGCAGCACATCCTCGAAGCCTGCCAGCGACGGCGGCGCCTTGATGCCGGTTACCTCGGTCTTGCTGACGTTCATCGCCAGAAAGGTCGACAGCTTGCCGCCGCCGATTTCAGACTTGTGCGATACCGTCAGATCGATGCCCTTGGTTTCGGTGTTGACCGAGTTGACGAAGAACTGCGCCTGGCCGACTCCCAGCAGTTCCAGTGCAGTACCCAGCGACGGATAGTTGCCGGCATCAAAGCGGCCGGACAGCACGATGCGATCATCGATATTGATGCGGTAGACGTCGGCCGTCACCGACAGCGCGTTCGATGGACTGAGCGTCATGCCGAGCGAATAGTTCTTCGACTTCTCTTCCTTCAGCTTGGGGATGCCGGCCGCGTTGGCAATCGCGCTGCCGTTTGGCGCCAGTACCACGTCGAGCGCGCGCCCGCTGATGAAGTCGGTAAAGGTGGAGGAGAAGTACACCTGTTGCAGCGAGGGCGCCCGGAAGCCGGTGCTGAAGGCGCCGCGCAACAACGCCTGGTCGGAAACCTTGAAGCTCGCCGCCAGCTTGCCGGTGCTGGTGGAGCCGAAATCGCTGAACCGTTCGTGGCGCACGGCGGTCTGCACCTTGAACTGGTCGGTGACGTCGGTCTCGATATCGAGATAGGCCGCCCAGCTGTTGCGGCTCCGGTCGGTCTGGTCGCCCGGCTGGAAGCCCGGGAAGCCCTGGCTACCCGCGTTGCCACCGTTGCCGACGCCGTCGGCATCGACCCAGGAGCCGCGCTCGCCGGCGCTGATGTTGTAGTTTTCGCGGCGGTACTCGGCGCCGAAGGCGACGTTCATGCCCTTCATGAAACGATCGTAGAAGCGGCTGAAATCGAGGTTCGTCGTCGCCTGCTCAAAGGCAAAGCCGCCGGCGTCGAACTGGCTGGCACTGATGCCGCGCCCACCCGTGGTCAGGTCGAGATTGGCGATGGAAGCGTTGAGGGTATTGCTGATGTTGTAGCGCAGGCGGTTGTAGCCATAGGTCTGCGACAGGTCTGCCTTCCAGTCGCCAAACTGCTGGCGGTGGCCGATGGTGCCATAGCGATCATCGACGTCGCCGTTGATGAACGGCACGAAGCCGGCCGGATACATGGCCGCCGAATTGCGCGACGGAATATCGCTTGAGCCCAACCCGCCGCGC
This sequence comes from uncultured Burkholderiales bacterium, assembly GCA_964417885.1. Lineage (GTDB taxonomy): Bacteria > Pseudomonadota > Gammaproteobacteria > Burkholderiales > Usitatibacteraceae > UKL13-2. The sequence goes on from CAYQKN010000019.1 coordinate 18,872, forward strand.
GCGAACGCGGCGGAGGACGCGTCGCGCTTCTGCACGCCGGCGGTGAAATACAGTTTGCCGGTGTTGCTGGTGGGCAGGTCGCCGTTGATGTATACGGTGGCGTTTTCAACCTTGGTATCGCCGATGATGCGCGGGTTGTCGGCCTCGGCGCGATTGGACCGGCCGCGGTCGAGGTACTCCGCGGTCATCGCCAGAGAACCCTTTTCGCCGAGCGTGAATCCGCAGTAGCCGGACGCCAGGTAATTCTTGCCGTCGCCGGCCGAATACTGGCCATAGCCCAGCACCGCCTCGCAGCCGGCACGTTTTTTCAGCGTGATGTCGATCACGCCGGCGATGGCATCCGAGCCATACTGCGCGGCGGCACCGTCGCGCAGCACCTGCACATTGTCGATCGCCAGCAGCGGGATCGAGTTCATGTCGGTGCCGGTATTGCCGCGATTGCGCGCGCCGAACAGGTTGACCAGCGAAACGGTGTGGCGGCGCTTGCCATTGACCAGCACCAGGGTCTGGTCCGAGCCCAGGCCGCGCAATGCCGCCGAGTCGATCAGGTCGGCGCCATCGGCGCCGGTCTGGCGGGTGGAATTGAACGAGGGCGATACATATTGCAGTGTCTGGGCGAGGTCGAACTGGCCGCCCTGCTCGGCGATCTTGGCCAGCGGAATGAAGTCGACCGGCACCGGCGTGTCGGTGGACGAGGCGTTGGCGCGGCGCGATCCAACCACGCTGACCGCCTCCAGCGACTGCGGTGTCTCCTTCTTGTCTGCCGCCGGCGCGGCCTGGGCCAAAGCCGGTGTAGCCGGAATCATGACCGCCAGCCCCATCGAACCGGCAAGACTCAATAACACCGCACGTCGCAAAACACGCATCTGCATACTCCCTGATTGATTGAATGATTGAAATTGACCGCAGCGGCACCGGATTCGACGATTCTAAGGCAGTTGGCCGCGCCTGCAGAGCGGCTGCCCGCGGCGCCACGACCAGGCCGTGGCGGCGGCCGCTTTGGTTGAACTGGCTAGGCGTTGAACGTCGCCCCGCCCGCGACCGATTCGGCACTGCGATAGATCGAACCGTTGTGGGTAGCGAGGAATTTGTCGAACGGGATTTCCTCCTGCTTGATGAAGCCCTTTTCCGGCAACGAGCCGTCGCGCACCATTTCCACCACGGCACAGATGCTGGCCGCCGTGGTCCAGGAAATGGCCCGCCAGCTGCGCCCGTCGAGCTGCATCGCCGGATAGGCGCGGACGTACTCGTCGCGGCACAGGCGGCCGCCCTTCTGCCCCTCGACCGCGGCATGGACAAAGACCACGTCCTCGTCGACCGCCGGCAGGGCGTTTTTCAGCAGCTTGCCGGCGGTTTCCCGGTCATCACGCAGGTAGAGTTCGTTGAGCAGGAATCGCATCAGCTCGCAATGCCCGGGGTAGCGCATGGTCTTGTAGTTCAGTTCCTGCACCCGGCCGAAGTAGGTCTCGCACATGGTGCCCAGTCCGCCCGAGGTGGTGAAGGACTCCAGCACCAGTCCGTTGATCAGGATCATCTCCAGACCTTCCAGCGCCGGCACCATCTGCTGCTGGCCGTTGCGGATCACCTCGCAGTCATTGATGTATTCGTTGATCACCCCTTCCGGCGACCAGTTGAGCGCGTAGCCGAGCTTGCCGCGCGGATGCTGCGGCAGTGCGCCGACGCGCAATTCAATCGAACGCAGGGTGTCGAACCGGCTCGCCAGGTGCGCGCCAACGATGCCGATAAAGCCGGGGGCCAGGCCGCATTGCGGCGCCATCACGCCCTTGGCCGTATGCGACATCTCGAGGATGGCCTTGGTGGTGGGTACGTCCTCGGTCAGGTCGAAATAATGCATGCCGCAATCGTGCGCAAGGCGGGCGATATCGACGTTGAGGTGGAACGGCAGGCACGAGATCACCGCATCCTTGCCGGCCAGCACCGATTTCAGTGTTGCCGGACTGGAAATGTCGTGCGACCGGGCTTCGAACGGCAGACCGGCGGGCGGGTTCGCGTCAATGCCGAGGACGGTGAATCCGGAGCGGGTCAGCAGCGTGCCGACCAGGCTGCCGACCTTGCCCAGTCCCAGCACCGCGACGCTATTCAGTTTGGTACTCATTGTTTTCCCTTGAAATTATTGGTGTGGCCAGGGGCCGGATTGCGGCCGGCGCCGGCGCGAGGCCGCTATTGTCTCAAATCCGCACCGGCAGCGGGACTGCGCATCATTTGACCTATCGCAAAGGGGCCGGGCGCGGGGGCAGGTAGTGTCCCACCATGGGCGAGAACGCCCGGACCGACGACATGCAAAAGCCCTCCCCCTGGCTCGCCTTCTACGGCGACGTACCGGCGCACCTCGATTACCCCGCGGTGACGTTGTACGGCGCGTTGGCGGCAACGGCACAGCGGGTACCGGAGGCGATTGCCTGGGATTTTTTCGGTACCCGCGCCAGCTATCGCAGCCTGCTCGAGTCGGTCGACCGCTGCGCATCGATGCTGGCGGCACGCGGTCTCGGCCCCGGCGGCTGCCTGCTGATTTCGATGCCGACCTCGCCGCAGGCGGTGATCGCCTTCTATGCCGCCAACCGGCTGTGCGCCCGGCCGGCGCTGATCCATCCGCTGTCAACGGCGGACGAAATCACCCGCTACATGGATGCGACCGGCGCGACGATGGCGCTGACGCTGGACGCGTTCTACCCCGCCCTGGCCGCGGCCACGCCGCGCCAGCCGCTGGCCACCATCCTGCTGGCACGCATCGCCGATTACCTGCCGCCACTGAAGCGGATCGGCTTCTGGATTACCAGGGGGCGCAAGATCGCCCCGGTGCCGGCGGACCCGCGCGTGACGTGGTGGGCCGATGCGTTGCAGGCGGCGCCGGCGATGGCAGAGCCGCCGCGCGGCACGCCGCAGGACACGGCAGCAATCCTGTTCTCCGGCGGCACCACGTCGCTGCCGAAAGGCATCCTGCTGTCGAATCGTGCCTTCATCGCCCAGGGAACCCAGGCCGCCCGCTGGTGCCAGTTGAGCGGCGGCGATTCGATGCTGGCGATCCTGCCGGTGTTCCACGGCTTCGGCCTCGGGGTATGCATCAACGCGGTGCTGATGGCGGGCGGCAAATCGATCCTGGTACCGCAGTTCAGCGCCGCCATCGTCGCCGAACTGTTGCGCAGCAAGCGCCCCAACATTCTGGTGGGCGTGCCGACCCTGTTCGACGCGCTGACCCGCGATGCTTCCCTGGCGAAGACCGACCTGTCCTGCCTCAAGGTGTGTTTTTGCGGCGCGGACACCCTGCCGCGCGCGGTCAAGGAGCGATTCGAGGCGATGGTGGCGGCGGCCGGTGGCGACGTCCGGCTGCTGGAGGGCTACGGCCTCACCGAGGCGGTGACCGGAATCATGGCGATGCCGCTTGACCATTACCGCGAGGGGTCGATCGGCGTGCCGTTTCCCGACATGCTGGCCAAGATTTGCGCCGTCGGCAGCATCGACGAGGTGGCGCCTGGCGTGGAGGGCGAGATTTGCGTCGCCGGTCCGGCGCTGATGACCGGTTACCTGGATGACGCCGACGCCACCGCGCAGGCCTTGCGGGTGCACGCCGACGGCCGCACCTGGCTGCATACCGGCGATCTGGGCCGGATGGATGAAGACGGCTTTTTCTATTTCACGGTGCGCCTGAAACGGATGATCAAGTCTTCCGGTTTCAACGTCTATCCGGCGCAGGTCGAATCGGTGCTGCGCGAGCATCCGGCGGTAGCCGACGCGTGTGTCGCCGGCGTAGCTGACGAAGCCCAGGTTGAACGTGTGGTGGCCTGGGTGGTGCCGCGCCCGGGCAGCACCGGCGGCCGCGCGCTTGCGGACGAGCTGATCGGCCATTGCCGTCACAAACTGATCAAGTGGTCCTGCCCGCGCGAGGTGCATTTCGTCGACGGGCTTCCCGTTACCAAAGTAGGCAAGGTCGATTACCGCGCCCTGGCCAGCCGCCAGCCAACCCGCACAGAGGGCATCTCCCCATGAACGATTTCACCGACCTGCAGGTCAATCTGCCAAATGCCGCCAGGGTTCCCGCCCACGGCGGCGAACGGGTGGCGGCGGCACTGGCCGCGAACGGCGTGCGCTGGATTTTCACCCTTTGCGGCGGCCACATCTCGCCGATCCTGGTCGCGGCCAAACAGATGGGCATTCGCATCATCGACGTGCGCGACGAGGCGACCGCAGTGTTCGCCGCCGATGCCGCCGCGCGCCTGACCGGCTACCCGGGGGTGGCGGCGGTGACAGCGGGCCCCGGCCTGACCAATACCATCACCGCGCTGAAAAACGCGCAGATGGCGCAGTCGCCGGTGCTGCTGATCGGCGGCGCGGCGCCAACCGCGCTGCAAGGCAGGGGCGCGCTGCAGGACATCGACCAGAAACCGCTGCTGGCCCCGCATGTGAAGCGGATATGGCAGGTCAAGCGCGTTGCCGACCTGGGACCGGCGGTCGAGGCGGCGTTGCTGCACAGCCAGGATGGCGTTCCCGGCCCTACCTTCGTCGAGTGCCCAGTCGACCTGCTGTACGAGGAAAAACTGATCCGCCAGTGGTATCGCGACGCCGCCGGCAAGGGTACGTCGATCACCGACCGGCTGCTGCGCTGGTACCTGAACCGGCATGCCGAACGCATGTTCAGCGGCAGCAAGGACGCCTATGCACCGACTGCGCATATCTCGACCACACCGCGCGCGTCATTCCTGGCCGTCGAGCAGGCGGTGGCGGCACTGGCCCGCGCGAAAAAGCCGCTGATGATTCTCGGCAGCCAGACCGCGGTCGCGGCAAGCAACGTGCAGCAGGTGGCGGCGGCAGTGCACAAACTCGGCATCCCGGTCTATCTGTCCGGCATGGCGCGGGGCATGCTCGGCCGGGATGACCGCCTGCAAATGCGCCACGCCCGACGCAACGCGCTGCGCGAGGCCGACTGCGTGGTGCTGGCCGGCGTGCCGTGCGACTTCCGGCTCGATTACGGCAAGCACGTGCGCCGCAGCGCCAAGCTGATCGCCGCCAATCGCAGCCGCAAGGACGCGCGCCTCAACCGCCGCCCCGACGTCGCCGCCATCGGCGATGCCGGCTATTTCATCAGTTCGCTGGCCGAGCGGCTGGGCGACCGCGCGCACCGTCCCGAGTGGGTCGACAGCCTGCGCCTGCGCGACCAGGCGCGCGAAGCCGAGATCGACACCCAGGCAACAGCAACCGGCCCGTGGGTGAATCCGGTGTCGTTTTTTCGCAAGCTCGAGCGCATCGCCAGCCAGGAGGCGATCTTCGTCGCCGACGGCGGCGATTTTGTCGCCACCGCCGCCTACATCCTGCACCCTCGCCGGCCGCTGGCCTGGCTCGATCCCGGCGCATTCGGCACCCTCGGCGTCGGCGCCGGGTTCGCCCTCGGTGCCGCGGCCGCCAGCAAGGGTTCGGAAGTGTGGCTGATCTGGGGCGACGGCACCTGCGGCTACGGCCTGTCCGAATTCGATACCTTTGTGCGTCATGGCATCCCGGTCATTGCGGTGGTCGGCAACGACGCCGGCTGGACGCAGATCGCGCGCGAGCAGGTCAAGATGCTGGGGGACGATGTCGGTACCGTGCTGGCACGCACCGCCTATCACGAGGTGGCGAAGGGTTTCGGCGCCGAAGGCATCGAGATCCGCCATGAGGCCGACGTCGCCCCGGCGCTGGCGCGCGCGCGCGAATTCGCCGCCGCCGGACGGCCGGTGCTGGTGAACGTCTGGCTGGACAAGACCGAATTCCGCGAAGGATCGATCTCGATGTAGCGACCGCGCCGGTGACAGTCGGGCGATGCCGGCGGCGTCAGCCTGGGGCGCGCAGGCGTGCCCGCACCTGCTGCTGAACGTAGCCGTTTTCCAGGTAGCGGTACAGGTTCTTCCCCGGGCACACGGTCTGGCCGGAGACGTCGCGGTGTCCGGCGATGCGCGTCACCGGCAACCGGTATTTGGCGGCCAGCATCGTCATGACCTCGACCACCGCGTCGAGCTGCGCCGCGTTGGGCTCGACTTCCTCAAAATTGCCCACCACTTCCACCAGCGCATGGCCGGCCGGGTCGTACTCGGTGTTGGTATCGCCGGCATACGCGATATCGCGGCCGGCATAAATGTTACCGTCGAGGTCGATGACGAAGTGATACGGCAGGTCCAGCCAGCGACGCGTCTCGCGCGACCATTTCTGCAGGTTCTGCATGTAGGCAACCGGATCCTTGCCGCGCGGAAACGGCACACCGGCGTGATGCAGCGTGATGCGCTCGACGTGATGGCGGCGGGCGCGGGTGGCGTCGGCGGGGGTGCCGCCCCAGGCCGCGACCGGGATGATTTTCTGCTCGATCTGCGCGGCGAGCTTTTCCTCTGGTGTCAAGGTCGCACAGCCGGCCACGAAGCATGCAGCCAGCAACATGGCGGCGCCGCGCGCGCCGTATCGAGCCAATCTGGAAACAAAACTCCAGCACTGGTGCGGCTTCCAGCCCGAAAATGGCTGGAAACGCGCGCCAGTGCTGGCGTTTGATCGGCAGCTCATGGCTGTGGCCTGACCGGTTGCACCTGGGCGACCTGCCCCGCCGGAGACGACACCAGCCAGCACCCGGCAAACGTCAGCGCGCCGTTGATGATCAGCAATTCCAGCCCGACCTCGTAGCTGCCGAACAGCTGCTTCTGCCAGGCATCGATGGCGAAACACACCAGCGGCGAGGCCATTGCTATCCACGGTACCAGCCGGTCATTGACCCCGCGCCGCGTCAGCAGGCCGAAGGCGAACAGGCCCAGCAGCGGCCCATAGGTGTAACTCGCGATCTTGAGTATCAGACCGATCATGCTCGGATTGTCGGCCCACTTGAACACCATGATCAGCAGCATGAACAGCGCGGCGAAGGCGAGGTGAACGCGATGCCGCAGGCTTTTCTGCTTCGCCTCGCTGAGGTCGGCACGCCGCTGTATGCCTAGAATGTCGATGCAGAAACTCGAGGTCAGCGCGGTGATGGCGCCGTCGGCACTGGGAAACAGCGCCGAGATCAGCGCGATGATGAAAATCACCTGCACCATCGCCGGCAGGTGGCCGAGCACGATCGCCGGGAAGATGCGGTCGCCGGTCGCGGTCACGCCGGCCACCGGCGCATACAGGTAAAGCAACCCGCCCAGCAGCAGGAACAGCAGCACCACCACCAGCATGATGAGGCTCAGCGTGATCATGTTTTTCTGCGCATCGGCGAGTGTCTTCACCGAAATATTTTTCTGCATCATCTCCTGGTCCATGCCGGTCATGGCGATGGCGATGAACATGCCGGCCAGCACCTGCTTGAGCCAAAACTGCTTGCTGTCCGGGTCGGTCGAGAACACCGTCGACAGTCCGCGCTGGTCCATCTGCCGCAGGCTTTCCAGCAGCGAGATACTGAGGCTGTCGAGCACGTAGCCGACACAGATCACCAGCCCCAGCAGCATGCAGGTGGTCTGCAGGGTATCGGTCCAGACGATGGTCTTGACGCCGCCCTCGTAGGTGTAGAGCAGGATCATGACGATGATCACCAGCGCCGACACCCAGAACGGCACCTGCAGCCCGTCGAGGATCCAATCCTGCAATATCTTCACCACCAGGTAAAGGCGCGCGGTCGCGCCCAGCGTGCGCGACAGGATGAAGAACGACGCCCCGGTCTGGTACGAACGCCGTCCCAGCCGCGTGTCGAGGTAATGGTAGATCGAGGTCACATTGAGACGGTAGTACAGCGGCAGCAGCACGAATGCGATTACCAGGTAGCCGAAGAAATGTCCCAGCACGATCTGGAAATAGGTGAACGCCGTGGTGCCGACCGCGCCCGGCACGCTGATGAAGGTGACGCCCGACAGCGAGGTGCCGACCATGCCGAAGGCGACCAGCATCCAGTTGCTGTTGCGGTTGCCGATGAAAAAATTTTCGTTGTTGGCGTTGCGCGAGGTCAGCCAGGCCACCCCGAGCAGGATGGCGAAGTAGGCGATGACAAAGATGAACAGCACGGTGGGTGACATGGTTTTGCCGGACGTTTCAGTTCAGGTGGCGGCGGGGCCGCGGCTCGCCACCGGCATCGGCGGCGGTAACAAAACCACGGCTTGCGACCGGCCGCGCCGGCGGGGTGCTGGTGCCGGCGGTGCGCAAGCAATCAATACGCTTCCTCCAGCATCGCGCGATATTCCTCCGCCGTCGCGATGCGCGGGTTGGTGCCGTGGCAGTGATCCTTGAGCGCCTTGGCAATCGCCTCGTCGAAAAAAGACCGGGGCACGCCCATCTCGCCCAGCCCGCCGGCAATGCCGATCTCGCGGTTGAGCCCGGCAATGAAGCGATCCACCGTTGCATCGGCCGCGAGGCCCATTACGCGCGCCATCCTGGCGTACTTGTTCTCGGCCACCACGCTCGCGGCGCTCGCATTGAAGCGCAGCACCGCCGGCAGAACCACCGCGTTCAGCGTGCCGTGATGCAGGGTCGCCGCGGGAAAGCTGCCCAGCGCATGCGACAGCGAGTGCACTGCGCCCAGCCCCTTCTGGAACGCCAACGCGCCCTGCATCGACGCCGACATCATCTGCCGCCGTGCCTCGCGATTGCCGCCCTCGTTCACCGCCACGCGGATCCATTTCATCGCCCGTTCCAGGCCGTCGAGCGCAATGCCCTCCGCCGGCGGATTGAACGCGGCGGAAAGAAAGGTCTCGATGCAATGCGCGACCGCATCCATGCCGGTCGCCGCCGTCAGTCCTGGCGGCAGGCCGAGCGTCAGATCAGGGTCGCAAATCGCGGCCTTCGGCATCAGGTTCCAGGAGTGGAAGCCGACCTTGCGTCCATCGGTCAGCACGATGATGGCGCCGCGCGCCACTTCGCTGCCGGTGCCGGAGGTGGTAGGGATGGCGATCAGCGGTGCCGCGGCGGCGGTAATTTTCGGACTGCCGCCCTCGATGGTGGCGTATTGGGTCAGCGGCCCGTGATGGGTGGCGAGAATGGCGACCGCCTTGGCCAGGTCCATGGACGATCCGCCGCCGACGGCGATCAGGCCGTCTGCACCGTGGGCGCGGTACTGTGCCAGCGCCTTCAGCACGGCGGCCTCGGTCGGGTTGCCGGGGGTCTCATCGAACAACGCGTATGGCAGTTTGCCGGCGATCGGCGCAAGCGCCTGTTCCGCCACGCCCGCCGCCACCACGCCGCGGTCGGTGACCACCAGCGGGCGCCGGATGCCGATGCGCGCGCATTCGTCCGGCAGCAGGCGCACGGCGCCGAAATCGAATTGAATCTGGGTCAGGTAGTGGATCAGTGCCATGTCTGGTTTCGCCTTATTTTCCGGCGCCCGCCGGGCGGATCTTGACTTCTCGAATCCTGCCCGCCTCGACCACGCCGACCAGCGGATTGGCCAGCGAACCCCCCTTGCCGTCGACACCGCTGAGATCGTTCGGATTGTTTGCCGGCGGCAGTGATTTCACCGCACGGTCCAGCTGGGCACGGATGGCAACGGCATCGGTCACGCTGCCGGCCAGTTTCATTGCCTGCACCGTGGCATGCACGGCGGTGTAATTGAGTGACGATTCGGTGCTCGGATCACGGCCGGCGTAGGCCTTGCGAAAGCGCTCGACAAATCCTTTCACATGCGCGCCGCTGTTCTCGACCAGCGGCAGCACGCCGATTGCGCCCTCCAGCATCGCGTAGCCGCCGGTGATGCGTGATATCTCGTCCATCTTGGCCTGGTCGAGGATGACGAAGCCGCCCCTGAAGCCCAGTTCGCGCGCCTGCTTGATCACCAGTCCGGTCGGCTCCGAGGCGCCGCCGATGAACATGACGTCGGGCCTGGCCGCCAGCGCGCGGCTGACGCCGCTGTAAAAATCGGTGGCGCGGTTGTAGGACATCGGATTGTCGGCGACCACCTTGCCGCCCGCCGCTTCCCATGCCGGACGGAAGGCCGCGGTCCAGGTCTTGGCATAGTCGTGGTCGGCATTGGCGATGGCGAGGTTTTTGCCGTACTTGCCCATGGCGTGGCGGATGAACGGATCGATGTAAGTGGTGAATTCGGGCGGGATGCGCAGAGTGAGGGTATTGCCGCGTGCCGTCGCCTGCGGCACGCTGGTATACGCCAGCAGCAGCACCTTGCGCGCCTCGTTGGTGGTCTGCACCGCAAAACAACCGCCGGAGTGCGGCACCAGGATCGCCGGTGTGCGGTGCTCCTGCACCAGGCGCTGCGCATTGATGGCGGTCTCGCTGGGGTTGTATTTGTCGTCCAGCGCGACGATGGCGAGCTGGTATTTCCTGCCGCCGACCTCGAACCCGGCGGCGTTGATCTCGGCCGCGGCCATTTCCATCCCGTTGAGCACGTTCTTGCCATATTGCGCCGCGCCGCCGCTGAGCGGACCGGAGTAGCCGATCTTGACCACGTCCTGCGCAATGGCTGGCGCACCGCCCAGCAGCACCAGCGCCAGCGCCAGCGCCGATAAGATTTTTCCTGCCGATACGTAGGTCATTCCGGTCTCCGTTCAATGTGGCGTCACGCGCCAATATAAGCTTTTCGCACCGCTTCATTGTTCATCAGGCTTTCGCGATCGCCTTCCAGCACGATGCGGCCGCGCTCGATCACGTAGGCACGATGGGCAATGTTCAATGCGGCAAACGCATTCTGCTCGGCCAGCAGCACCGTGGTGCCGGCCTGGTTGATCCGCCTGATCACCTCGAACACCTGCTTCACCACCAGTGGCGCCAGCCCCAGCGAGGGCTCGTCGAGCAGCAACACCTGCGGCCGCCCCATCATGGCGCGGCCGATGGCGAGCATCTGCTGCTGGCCGCCGGAAAGGGACCCGGCCGCCGCGTCCTGTTTTTCACCCAGCACCGGAAACAGCGCCAGCACTTCCGCCAGGCGGCTGCGGTTGCCGGCATGATCGCGGCGGTGGACATAGGCGCCGAGCATCAGGTTTTTCATCACCGACATGGCGGGAAACAACTTGCGGCCCTCCGGGCACTGCACCACGCCCGCCTCGACGATGCGCGAGGGTTTCATGCCGACCAGTTCGGTCTGGCGATAGCGGATGCTGCCGCCGGCGGCATGGTGCAAACCGCTGGCGGTGAGGAAAATCGAACTCTTGCCGGCGCCATTGGCGCCAAGCAGCACCACCAGTTCGCCTTCCCTGGCGTGCAGCGTGACGCCATCCAGCGCGCGAAAGCTGCCGTAGTTGAGCGAAACATTGTCAAATGCCAGCATGTTCGCTCCCGAGGTAGGCATCGATCACTGCCGGATTGGCGCGAATTTCCGCCGGACGGCCTTCGGCAATTTTCTCGCCGTAGTTGAGCACCATGATGTGGTCGGCCAGGCTCATGATCATGTTCATCTTGTGCTCGATCAGGCACACCGTAATCCCGCTCGTGGCCATCTTGCTGATCAGGTCGGCCAGGCCTGACGTTTCCTCCGGATTCACACCGCCCGCCGGCTCATCGAGCAGCACCAGCTGCGGCCCGGTCGACAAGGCCAGGGCAAAGGCGACGCGCTTGCGCTCTTCCTGGCTGATGTCGCCGGCCAGCCTGCCGGCCAGCCGGTCCAGGCCGACAAACTGCAGCGCAGCGTGCGCCTGGTCGCGGCAAAGCTGCTCCTCGCGCTTCAGCCGCGCGCTGCCGATGAGCACATCCCACAGCCCGGAATGGGTACGCAGGCGATGACCGACGATCAGGTTGTCGAGCACCGTGGCATGGTCGAACAGCGCAGTGGTCTGGAAGGTCCGCGAGACGCCAAGACGTGCAACCTGGTCGGCGCGCAGGCCGGTGATGTCGCGCCCATTGAGCCGGATACGGCCCGACGACGGCTGCTGAACGCCGCTGAGGAGATTGAAGAACGTGGTCTTGCCGGCGCCGTTGGGGCCGATGATGGCATTGATTTTTCCGGCTTCGATGCGGGTGCTGACACCGTTCACCGCCGCCAGACCACCGAAACGCTTGGTGAGATTGTCGACTTCAAGCATCGCGCTTCCCCGCGGCCGCGCGACGGGCCTGCCAGGCGACAACACTGCCGACGATGCCATGCGGCGCAAAAATCACCAGCAGCACCAGCAGCGGGCCGAACACCAGGAAACGATACTCCTGCAACCATTGCAGCGATTGCGTCAGCCACGGGATGGCGAGCCCGCCCAGCAGCGGACCGAGCAGGGTGCCGATGCCACCGACCAGCATGGTCATGGTCATGTCGAAGGTGTGCTCGACGCCGGCGATGCCCGGTCCGAGAAAGCGCACGAAGCCGGCGTAGAGGCCGCCCGCCACACCGGCATAGAACACCGACAGCATGAATGCCAGCAGCTTGTTGCGCATCAGGTCGATGCCGAGCGATTCGGCCAGGTCGTCGCCGTTGCGAATCGCCATGAAGGTGCGGCCCAGCAATGAATGCACGATGCGGTGCATGACCCACAACCCGGCAACGAGAAAAAACAGCACCAGGTAGTACAGCGCGCGCGGCGTTTCGAATGAGAGTGAGCCGATTGCCGCCGGCGCCGGTATGCCGATGATGCCGACCGTGCCATGCGTGAGGCCCTCCCATTTTTCGATCACCAGGAACAGGATGTAGCCGACGCAAAGCGTGAAGATGGAAAAATAGTGGCCCTTCAATCGCAACGACACGATGCCGATGAAAAATCCCAGCGCCGCGGCGACCGGCCCCGACAGCGCGAAGGCAATCCAGAACGGCACCTGGTAATCGACCGTGAGAATGCCCACCGTGTAGGCGCCGACCGCCATGAAGCCGGCATGCGCGAGGTTGTACTGCCCGGTATAACCGGTGATCAGGTTGAGCCCCAGGGTCGCCAGCACGTAGATATAGGCGGTGGTCATGACCGTCAGGTGATAGTCGTTGCCGGCGACAAACGGAAACAGCAGACCCATCAGCAGCAACACGCCCCAGCCTAGCTTCGGGTTCAGCCACGCCATGTTCAGCGCGCCGCGTTCGGAAACAGGCCCTGCGGGCGCAGTGAAAGGATCACCACCAGCAGGGTGAAGGCGATGATGTCCTTGTAATGATCGGACACATAGAACGCCCCGAAACTCTCGGCAAAACCGATGATCAGGCCGCCGGCAATGGCCCCCGGCACACTGCCCATGCCGCCGAGGATGATGATGACGAACGCCTTGGTGATCACCAGGTGACCCATCGCCGGATAGACCAGGTTGATCGGTGCATAGAGCGTTGCCGCGACCGCCGCCAGCACGCCGGACAGCGCGAAGGTGAGCAGCGCGACGCGATGGGCGTTGATGCCGACCAGCGCGGCGCCGCCGCGGCTTTGCGCCATCGCGACGATGGTCGAGCCGGTGACGGTGCGGGTGAGGAACAGGTGGACGATCACGACCAGGGCAAAAGCGGCGCCGATGATCAGCAGGCGTTGCACCGGCGCCGTCACACCGGCGAGGTTGACGATGCCGGTATAGGGTGACGACATGCGCTGGAAATCGGCGCCCCAGATCGCCTGGGCGGCGGCTTCGAGAAACAGCAACACGCCGATGGCGGCGATCATCGGATGCAGCGGCGAGGCGTGCCGCAGCGGATAGAACACCAGCCGCTCGGCCAGCATTGCCAGCAGTGCGACGCATACCGCCGAGCCGAGCATGGCAAGCCAGTAATGCAGGCCAAAGGCGTTCATCAGGTGAAAGGAAACGAATGCCCCCGCCATGTAGAACGCGCCGTGGGCGAAATTCGGCACGTGCAGGACGCCATAGACAAGCGTCAGCCCAAGCGCTACCAGGCAGTAGATCCCGCCCAGCGTCAGGCCGTTGAGCACCTGCTGGAAAAACAGCTCCATCAATCAGGCGCCCGCGCGGCGGCAACCGCGATCCTGCGTCGGCGGCATGCCGTCACTCAGTCCTGCGCCTGGCGCCATTGGCGACCCGCTCAACAGCCTGCCTACGACCGGTGTCGCCACGCATGCTCCTCCATGTTTCGATCCCGGCCTGCATGGTCGGACGAATTACCGGAAAGTCATGCCGGCATGCGCGTCGAAAAGTGCGGCGTGGATCATTGTTTGATGCCGCATGATGCGCAAGCGCGCAGGCGGCGTCAATGCGTCACCGCGGGATTGGCGGGTTTCGCTGCTGCTTGCGCCGGCGGCCGGACGGGCCGCCGGCGCAGATCAGGCCGCGATCATTCCAGGCGGAAAGCGAACGGCACTTCCACCACCACGTCACGGCCCTGCGCCACGCAGTTGAACTGCCGCACCGCATTGATCACGGTGCTGTTGAAGGCGCGCTGCGAAGAACTGACGATGTCCACGCTGCGGATATCGCCGGCGGCACCGACCACGAAGCGCGCCAGGACCTCACCCTGCAGCCCTTCGCGGCGCGCCTGGGGCGGGTAACGCAGGCTGGCGCGGATCGCCTGTGCGTTCGGACAGGCCGCCGCCAGGCCGGCCGACGCGGCTGGCGCGTTGTCGGAGGCCGCGCCAGAGGCGGCAACGGCATCGGTTGCCGGCGGCGCTGAGGTTACCGGCGCAACCTGAACCGAATCCACTTGCAGCGGCGGCTGGTCGAGCACGATCGTCGGCGGCACCATCACCACCGGCGCCGGCGCGGTGCGCGGCAACTCGCGGGACTCCAGTTTCTGCGGTGGCCGCAACGGCTCGACGATCGACACCCATTCAATCGGCGCCGGCGGCGCAAAAATGGTGTGAGATCGCGTCATGCCGAACATCAGCGCGGCAATCACGGCGACATGCGCAACACCGACCAGGGCAAGACCGGCAATGCGCCGGGACGGCTGACTGCGCTGCAGGCTGAATTCCATGGCAACCTCCGTGGATGATGGTGAACAGGATGTCCGGCAATGCATGCTGCCATGACATTGCCTGCTGATTCAACGGACGGCTTGCAGATTCGGGTTACGAAGGCCTCGTCGACCATGAATGTGCGCGGACAACTCGAGCAAACTGACGTCCCTAACGCCGGCAAAGTCGGGGCGCAGCCGCCACCTGCACACTGGTCCGGTGCGCAAGTAACCAGCGCCAGGCTTGGTCAAGACGCGTAAAGTGTCGAGAAATTTTACACACCCGATATGTGTTGCATGAGAAAGAAAATATAACTAATTGTTTTAAATAACAATAATGATGTTGGCCTTGATATTGCTATATATTGGTTGTGCGCTAGTGTAATCACCAACAAATCTAAGGACCGCAAGATGAAACTTCAAAAAACAATGCTTGGCTGCCTGGTCGTCGCCGCAATCGGTGGCGCCAATTCTGTCAGCGCGGCACAGATTACCGTGACCGGCTGGGCGTATCCGAACGGTGAAAGCGTGAAAATCCAGTCGTCCAATCCGAGCCAAACCCTTAATGGTGTCGGCGCTGGTGGCTTTGCCACCACGGATGGCACCAGCAACTTCGTCTCGTGGTGTGTGGACATTTTGCAAAACACCTACTTTGGCCAAAGTGTCAATGACTACACACTGGTCAGCGCGGCGACACTATTTGATGCTGCCCGCGCCACCGCGCTTGGACAACTGGCAACACAGTATCTCGGCTCGGTCACCAATCCGACGACGTCAGCGGCGTTTCAATTGGCGGTCTGGGAAATCGTGTACGAAACCGGCACAAATCCGTTTTCCTTGGCCGGCGGCAACTTCAGGGCGTTCAATAACGCCGGAGCCATTGCCCAGGCAAATACCTGGCTGGGCGGCCTGTCGGGCACCAGCACCTATTCAACCAACGTGTTGAAAAGCGGCAGCCGTCAGGATTTGCTGACGTTCACGCCCGTGCCCGAACCGTCCATGCTTGCCCTGTTCGGTATCGGTCTGGCTGGACTTGGCTTGGCCAAGCGCAAGCAAGCGAAAAAGCAGCAGGACGCCGCTTAGTCAACGGCCACATCGCCATCGACAACCCCGCTACGGCGGGGTTGTTTTTTTGAGCTATCAGATCAATTTCGGCGCGATCGCGCCACCGAGATCTTCGCGAACGTCCGGTACCCCCGCCGGTCTGCCAAGAGCATTCGTACACGTTTGCCGCCGCACACCACCCGCCGTCACCTGCCAGTCAGGCCCATCGAGCGACTGATCACTTCCTTCATGATTTCGTTGGTGCCGCCGTAGATGCGCTGCACCCGCGCATCGGCGAACGCACGCGCAATCGGGTACTCCCACATGTAGCCGTAGCCGCCATGCAGCTGGACGCATTCATCCATCACCTTGCATTGCAGGTCGGTGCACCAGTACTTGGCCATCGATGCGGTGGCGGTATCGAGTTTTTCCTGCATCAGCAGTTCGGTGCATTTGTCGAGGAACACCTGGGCGATCTGCACTTCGCTCTGCAGTTCGGCCAGCTTGAAGCGGGTGTTCTGGAAATTCGCCACCGGCTGGCCGAACGCCTTGCGCTCCTTCTCATAGGTCACGTTCCAGTCGATTGCCGCCTGCGCGCTCGAGATGGCGGTCACGGCGATCTGCAGCCGCTCCCACGGCAACTCCTGCATCAGGCAGACAAAGCCGCGATTGAGAAACGCCTCGCCGCCAAGCAGGTTGTCGACCGGCACCTTGACGTCGTTGAAAAACAGTTCCGACGTGTCTTGCGCCTTCAGGCCGATCTTCTTCAGCCGCTTGCCTTTCTCGAATCCCGCCATGCCCTGCTCCACCAGCAACAGGCTGGTACCCTTGGCGCCCTCTTGCGGGTTGGTCTTCGCCACCACGATGACCAGGTCGGCATGCCAGCCGTTGGTGATGAAGGTCTTCGAACCGTTCAGCACGAAATGGTCGCCCTGCCGGATCGCGGTGGTCTTGATGCCCTGCAGGTCGGAACCGGCGGCCGGCTCGCTCATGGCGATGGCCGTGACCATTTCCCCGCTGGCCAGCTTGGGAAGGTAGCGTAGCTTCTGCTCGGCGGTGCCGTAATGCAGCAGGTAGGGGGCGACGATTTCACTATGCAGCGAAAAACCGATGCCGGAGAAACCCGACCGCCCCAGTTCCTCCATCTCGATCACCGAAAACAGCTTGTCCACCCCGGCGCCGCCGTACTCTTCCGGCATGCTGGTGCACAGGAAACCGTTCTCGCCGGCCTTGTTCCACACCTCCCGCGCGACAAAGCCCTGCTCTTCCCAGGCATCGTGGTGCGGCGCCACCTCGCGCTCAAGAAAGGTGCGGAAGCTGTCGCGAAAGGCGTCGTGGTCGGAATTGAAAAGTGTGCGATCAATCATGAGGTTCCTCAAGCGGATGGGATGAAAATGGAATGCGGCTGGAGCACGAATCGATGTTCAAACTCAAGCACTGGCGCGCCTTTCCAGCCATTTTTGCTCCGTAGGCCGCGCCGGTGCTGGAGTTTCAGTTTTGCAGCTGGCCATCATAGACCAGGCGAAAGGCGGAATCCGCGCCGGCCGGCACGTTGTCGATCGCCACCTTGGTCACGCCGTCCGGCAACCTGGCTTCCCGGGCGCCGCAGCCGGTAATCAGTATGTCGTGGGCGCGAGCAACGTCCTCTCCGAGTTTGCAGGCGGCATTGACCTCGGCGCCATAGATATCGGTATCGCCGACCCGCAGCACCTCGCCGTAGCCGATGCCAACACACAGCAGCACCTTTTCCGCGTCGCTGCGGTTCTGGTTGTAGTCCTGCGTACAGCGCTGCATCGCCAGCGCGCAGCGGATCGCGTCGTTGACGTGGCGAAACATCACAATCAGGCTGTCACCCTCGGTCTTGAGCAGGATGCCATTGCCTTTCTCAATCAGCGGCACCAGCAGGCGGTGCGATTCATAGATGGTCTGCAGGAAATGAATGATGCCGAACTCGGCAACATTGCGCGAAAAGCCCGACAGGTCGGTGTACAGCACCGCCCATTTTTCACCGAACAGGCGCCAGATGCGCCGGTCGATGGTGGCCTTGTCCGCCCCCGGCTGCAGGCGGTCGGCGATCAGTTTCTCCAGGCGATCGGCGGACGCGCCGGAGACGACGTTGTAGGTGAAGGGCATGGATGCGGATCCGTTTTGGCAATGACAGACAGGATAAAACCAAAACCACGACTGTCCCCGCAGGCGCGGACAAATTTTGTCGCGGCTACGCGCCATGCGGACCGCAAAAAACGTCGCCGGCCGGCGCCGCCGCGCTATAGTCCTCCCATCCAGCCCCCACCCGGCGCCATGCTCGACACCAACGCCCGTCACACCATCCAGCCGCTGCTCGATCTCATCGCCCGCACCTGCAGCCGGCTTGGCATCAGCGCCAACGCCCTGACCGTCGCCGGCATGCTGACCGGCGTGGCCGCCGCAGGACTGGTCGCGGCGGAGCACGCCATTGCCGGATTCGCTGTCCTTTGGCTGTCCGGCCTGATCGACGCCGCCGACGGAACCCTGGCCCGGCTGACCTCCCCCAGTCCGCTGGGCGCCATCCTCGACATCACCTTCGACCGCGTGGTCGAGATCGCGGTCATCGTCGCCCTGGCGTGGCGCTTCGAGCAGGCACGCTTCGCGCTGCTGGTGCTGGCCGGCATCATCGCCATCGCGATGTCGCTGTTCCTGTCGATCGGTGCCGCGGTGGCCAACCGCTCGGTCAAGTCATTTCACTACGCGCCGGGACTGGGCGAGCGCACCGAGGCGTTCATCTGCCTGTCACTGATGATCCTCGACAGCGAACGCCTGCAGCTGTGGACCTGCGTGTTCATCGGCGTGATCGTGTTCACCATGGGACAGCGCCTGTGGCACGCCCACCGCATGCTGACGCAAACCGATGAACACGGCGGTCGGCAGTGAGTGGCGGGCTGGCGGCGCACAGGCCAGGCCGGCTACCGGTTCCCGGGCCGGCGATGGACCGCGGCCCACTCCCGCAGCGACTTTGCGCTGCATCAACATGGCCGCGTAGCAGCATTCGAGAATAGTCACATACAACCCGACACGGATCCTGGCATGACCGCACCGCTATTCATCAATTCCATCGACGCCGCCGTCGATCACCTGCTCGATACCCTGCCTGGCGACATCGTGCTCGGTATCCCGCTCGGCGTCGGCAAACCGAACCCGCTGGTCAACGCGCTGTACCGCCGCATCAAGGGCAATCCGGCGCGGCGCCTGCGTATCGTCACGGCGCTATCGCTGGAGAAGCCGGTCGGCAAGAGCGAGCTGGAGCGGCATTTTCTCGAGCCGCTGGTGGCGCGGGTGTTCGAGGATTACCCGGACCTCGACTATGTGAAAGACCTGCGGGCCGGACACCTGCCGGCCAATATCGAGGTGCGCGAGTTTTTCATGAAGACCGGCGATTACCTGGGCAACGCCGCCGCCCAGCAGAACTACATATCGACCAATTACACCTTCGTCGCCCGCGACATGGCGGTGCAGGGGATGAACGTGCTGGCGCAGGCGGTGGGCGCGCGCGGCGAGGGCGACGGGCTGCGCCTGTCGCTGTCCAGCAATACCGATGTGACCTTCGAAGTGCTGCGCAACGCGCGCGCAGCCGGCACGCCATTGGTGGTGGTCGGCGTGATCAACCGGCAGATGCCGTTCATGCCCAATACCGCCGAGGTGTCGCCGGATTTGTTCGACGTGGTCGTTACCGACCCGGCGGCGACCCACGCCGTGTTCGCGCCACCCAACAGCAAGGTCAGCACCGCCGACTACGCCATCGGCCTCCACGCCTCCAGCCTGGTGGCGGACGGCGGCACCCTGCAGATCGGCATCGGCGCGCTGGGCGATGCGATCGCGCAGGCGCTGATCGTGCGCGACCGCCACAGCGCCGAGTACGTGCGCATCCTTGATTCGATCTGTCCCGACGGGCTGGCCGGCCGCGACCTGGGCCGCTTCAGCCAGGGGCTGTACGGCTGCTCGGAAATGTTTGTCAACGGTTTCCTCAAGCTGATCGAGGCCGGCATCATCCGCCGCGAAGTATTTGGCGATGCCGCGCTGCAGAAGCTGATCAACGACGGCCGCATCAGCGCCACCCTGGTCACGCCGGAAACCCTGCACGCCCTGCTCCGCTGCCATCGCATCAGCCGGCGGCTGGGCGAGGACGATCTCGCTTTCCTGCAGCATTACGGCATCCTGCGGCCGGAAGTGAAGCTCGATGCGGACCAGCTCGTGATGGGTGAACTGCGCATCGGCAATGACTTGGGCGATGGCGCCGCATTCGACCGCATCGCCGAATCGATGCTGGGCACCCGCCTCGCGCACGGCATCATCATGACCGGCGGATTCTTCCTCGGCCCGCGCGATTTTTACCAGCGCCTGCGCAGCATGCCGGCCCAGGAACTGGCGAAGATCGACATGACCCGCATCGACTTCATCAACCAGCTCTACGGCGACGATGAACTGAAACGCGCCCAGCGCCGCCAGGCGCGGTTCATGAACACCACCATGATGGTGACGCTGATGGGTGCGGCGGTCAGCGACGCTCTGGAGTCCGGGCAGGTGGTCAGCGGCGTCGGCGGCCAGTACAATTTTGTCGCCATGTCGCACGCCCTGCCCGATGCGCGCCTGCTGATGATGCTGCGCTCCACCCACGACCACAAGGACGGCATGACCAGCAGCATCGTCTGGAACTACGGCCACATCACCATCCCGCGCCACTTGCGCGACGTGGTGATCACCGAATACGGCGTTGCCGACCTGCGCGGCCAGTCCGACGCCGAAGTCATCAAGCGGCTGCTGGCGGTTGCCGATTCGCGATTCCAGCCGCAACTGCTGCGCGACGCCAAGGCCAACGGCAAGCTGGAAGCCGGCTACGAAATCCCCGACCGTTACCGCAATAACCTGCCGCAAATGCTCGATGACAAGCTGCACCCGTGGAGCCAGGCCGGACTGCTGCCGGATTTCCCGTTCGGCACCGACCTGACCGAGGACGAGTTGCACATCGTGCGCGCACTAAAGCGCCTGAAGCGCGCCACCGAGCATCCGACCGAACTGGTGACGCTGGCGGTGAAAAGCCTGTGGGAAGGCAAGGAAGCGCCGCACGCCTACCTGGAACGATTGGGGCTGGCGGATGCGAAGAGTTTCCGCGATATGTTTGTGCGCAAACTGTTTGCGGGAAATCTCTGATTTTTCCCGGCGTTTTGCAGTAAAACTCCATCACTGGTGCGGCGTTTCGGGCATTTTTGGCCTGGGAGGCGCGCCAGTGATTGAGTTTCGCTACACAATCTTAGTGCCGCCATCGCAAAGACGTAATTCAGATGCGTTGCAAAGGGCAGCCGGCTGCGTTGTTTGGCGCTGAGTGCCGGGGGTTGCCCGGC
>CAYQKN010000020.1:0-39879 GCA_964417885.1 uncultured Burkholderiales bacterium
GCGGGCCGCAAGGTGATGGTTGAATTTGTTTCCGCCAATCCAACCGGTCCGCTGCATGTCGGCCACGGCCGCGGTGCGGCAACCGGCGACACGCTGGCCCGGCTGCTGCGCGCCCAGGGTTGGGATGTCAGCCGGGAGTTCTATTACAACGATGCCGGTGCACAGATCAACAACCTGGGCCTGTCGGTCCAGGCCCGGCTGCGCGAAAAAGCCGGAGACGATGCCCCATTTCCGGAGGATGGCTACCGTGGACAGTACATCGTTGAGATCGCGGAACGCTATGCGGCCGAGCATCCGCAGGATGTGCGCGGTGCGGACATCGCGGCGGTACAGGCCTTTGCCGTTGCCGCATTGAGGCACGAGCAGGATCTCGATCTCAAGGCCTTCGACGTGCAGTTTGACGTCTACTACCTGGAGTCGTCGCTGTATACCGATGGCCTGGTGGAAAAAACCGTCAGCCATCTGGTGGCGATGGGCCACACCTATGAGAAGGATGGCGCGCTGTGGCTCAGGACCACCGATTACGGTGACGACAAAGACCGCGTGATGCGAAAGTCCGATGGCACCTTCACCTATTTCGTGCCGGATGTCGCCTACCACGTCACCAAATGGCAGCGCGGCTTCGGCCGCGCCATCACCGAACTGGGCGCCGACCACCACGGCTCGCTGGCGCGCGTGCGCGCCGGTCTGCAGGCGATGGAGATGGGCGTCCCGGCGGGCTACCCGGACTACGTTTTGCACCAGATGATCACCGTGATGCGCGGCGGTGAGGAGGTGAAGATCTCGAAACGCGCGGGCAGCTATGTCACGTTGCGCGACCTGATTGATGAGGTCGGCCGTGACGCCACGCGTTATTTTTTCGTCATGCGCAAGTCCGATTCGCAACTCACGTTCGACATCGACCTCGCCAAGAGCCGTTCGGAGGACAATCCGGTTTATTACGTCCAGTACGCCCATGCACGGATCTGCAGCGTGCTTTCGCAATGGGGTGGCGATGTGACCCTGTTGCGTTCGGCTGATCTGGCGCCGCTGACCAGCAAATACGAATCCGACCTGCTGCGATCGCTTGCGGATTTTCCCGACGTGCTGGCTGCCGCCGCGCGCGAACTGGCGCCGCACCTGGTGTGCGTCTACCTGGCCGATCTGGCCGCCAAGCTGCACAGCTACTACAATGCGGAAAAATTTCTGGTCGAGGATGAAAAATTGAAGCTGGCGAGACTGGCACTGATCCTGGCAACCCGCCAGGTATTGCGCAACGGCCTGGCGGTCGTTGGCGTCTCCGCACCGGAGAAAATGTAAGCCATGGCGAGGGATCACAAGGTGCCCGGCCCACGTGCCGATTCCAGCCCCGCCGGCAGGCGCGGCATGAACCCGATGTTCCTGGGCATCATCATCGGCCTGCTGCTCGGCGTCGCGCTTGCGCTCGGGCTGGCCATCTGGCTCAATCGGGCCAACAATCCGTTCATGGAGAAGGCGCGGCCGGTTGAAGCGCTGCAGACGGTCCCGTCCAAAACACTTGCCGCGCCGCCGTCACCGGTCGCCAAGGCTGACCCGGAAAAACCGCGATTCGAGTTCTACCAGATCCTGCCGGGCGAAAAGGGTGACAAGGCCGGCAGGAGCGAGCCGGCCGCCGGATCAAGGGTGGCCGAACCCGCCGCCAAGGCCGCGGCGGACGCGCGGCAGACCGCGAAAGCCGAGTCCAGGCCCGATGCCCGGGCCGAACCAAAGGTCGACGTCAAACCCGCCGGCGGCGAGGTGCTGTTTTTGCAGGCGGGGGCCTTCCAGAGCCAGACCGACGCCGAGAACATGAAAGCCAAAGTCGCGTTTGCCGGATTCGAGGCGACGGTGCGCCCGGTCAACTTGCCGGACAAAGGCACGTTATACCGTGTGCGTCTTGGCCCGTATAAAAGCCAGGATGAAGTGAACAGAATCAAAACCGCCTTGTCACAGGGTGGCATTGGCGCGGCAGTGGTCAAAGGCAGCGACTGACCGACAGTTATCAACACTTACAGGAAACACTATGAGTCTCAACATCTCCCTTCCGCGCGCGCTGCTTGCATTGCTGGCCGCATTGTCCATCGGCACCGCGTTGGCGCAGGCGCCGCGCGAGATTACACCGCTGAATCCGCCCCAGCCGGTGGAAAACGACGGCAAGATCGAGGTGCTTGAATTCTTTGCTTACGGCTGCATCCATTGCGCAAACCTCGAGCCCAAGCTCGAGCAGTGGATCAAGCGCCAGCCGGCCGACGTCAAGGTCAAGCGGGTGCCGGCACCGTTCGCCATCCGCGGCTTGGACAGCATTCCGCTGTTCTATACGCTCGAGGCGATGGGCCAGCTGGACCGGCTGCACCAGAAGATATTTGACGCGGTCAACGTCGAGAACGTCAATCTCGGTGCGCCGGCGCTGCTCAACAAGTGGCTGGAAAAGCAGGGTGTCGACCCGAAGAAATATGAGGAAATGCAGAAGTCATTCTCGGTCGACAACAAGATCAAGCGCGCCCGCGGCATGACGCAGTCCTACAAGATTGCGGCTACTCCGACGCTGGTGGTGAATGGCCGTTTCCTGCTGGAGCAGGCCGGCAGTTCCGAGCGCATGTTTGAGAATGCCGAGCGGCTGATCGCCGAGGCACGGCAGGCCGCCAAACCGGCGGCAGCGGCAAAGAAGTAGCCGCTGGTGGCATCCGGCTGATACCACGGGCGACCAAGCGGTCGCCCGTTTCGCTTGTGGCGGCGGAAGCCGCAATGCCTGCGCGTAAAATGTGCGGATGACAAAAAAGACCGTTTTCATCACGGGGGCGTCGTCCGGTATCGGCGAGTCGCTCGCGCGCCTTTACGCCTCGCGTGGCGACCAGGTTGGCCTGGCTGCCCGCCGGCAGGACCACTTGCAGCGCCTCGCGGCTGAAATCACGCCCAGGCCCGAAATCTATCCGCTGGATGTGCGCGATGCCCATGCCCTGAAGGCGGCGGCGGCCGACTTCATCGCCCGGCACGGCGCGCCGGACATCGTGATTGCCAATGCCGGGGTCTCGCGCGGTACGCTGACCGAGATGGAAGACGACCTGAAAGCCTTTCAGGAAATACTCGATATCAATGTGATGGGCATGGTGAATACCTTTCACGCCTTTATCGGCCCGATGCGCAATGCCGGCAACGGCACCCTGGTCGGGATTGCCAGTGTCGCCGGATTTCGCGGCATTCCCGGCGGTGGCGCGTATTCGGCTTCAAAATCGGCGGCGGTCAAATACTGCGAATCGCTGCGTGTCGAGCTGCGCGGCTCCGGCGTGTCGGTGGTGACGATCTGCCCGGGGTATATCCGCACACCGATGACGGCCGTCAACCGATTCAAGATGCCATTCCTGATTGATGTCGACGAGGCGGTTATCCGGTTTGCCCGCGCCATCGAATCCAGGTCCAGCTTTACCGTCATCCCGTGGACCATGGGTGTTGCCGGTCGGGTATTGCGGATGGTGCCGAACTGGTTATACGACCGGGTATTTTCAAGGATGCCGAGAAAGCCGCGATAGGCGCGGCGCGCGGTCGTTTCATGTCGCCCACTGCGGCTGTATGGCAGGCTGTTTGACCAGCAACATTGATCCGCTGTTTCCACCAATATAACCAGACCAGAACATGACCGCCCACTACCAGAACAAATCCGGCATCGCCGTCATTACGCTCGACAATCCACCCATCAACAGCCTCGGCCACTCGACGCGGGTCGCAATCGACGCCGGTATCAGGCAGGCGCTGGCCGACAGCACGGTGCGCGCGGTAATCATCACCGGCGCCAATGGTGTTTTCACCGGAGGTGCGGACATCCGTGAGTTCGGCAAGGCGTCGGCGCTTCAACCGCCGAACCTGCACCAACTCATTGCCCTGTTCGAAGCCAGCAAGAAACCGATCATTGCCGCCATCAACGGCGTCTGCATGGGTGGTGGAACGGAAATATCACTGGCCTGCCACTATCGGGTTGCCGTTCCCGGTGCCATGATCGGCCTGCCGGAGGTGAAAATCGGCCTGCTGCCCGGCGCCGGTGGTACTCAGCGATTGCCGCGCTTGGCGGGCGTGGAACTGGCCTTGCGCATGATCGTCTCGGGTGACGCGGTGAAGTCTGATGAGTTGGCCACGGCCGGCGCGATTGACAAGCTGATCGATGGCGATTTCTTGGCGGGAGCGCTCGAGTTTGCCAGCGGCGTTGCGGCTGCCGGCAAATTGCCGCGGGTGCGCGACCTGCAGGTGGCACTGCCCGACGCGGAGGCTTTCTTTTCCGCGGCGCGCGCGCGCATTGCCGCCACCAGCAAGGGATTTCCGGCACCGCTGAAGTGCGTAGATGCGGTCGAAGCCGCGGTGCGGCTGGATATTGATGCGGGACTTGCCCGAGAGTTCGAGTTGTTTTCCGCGCTCCTCGCCACGCCGGAGTGCGCGGCATTGCGCCACGCGTTTTTTGCCGAGCGGGCGGCCGCGAAGATTCCCGATGTGCCGGAAAGCACCCCGGTGCGCGCGGTCAAATCGGTGGCGGTGATCGGCGCCGGCACCATGGGCGGCGGCATTGCGATGAATTTCCTGAGTGCGGGCATTCCGGTGGTGCTGCTGGAGACGCGGCAGGATGCACTCGATCGCGGCGTGGCGACGATCCGCCGCAACTACGAAAACACGGTAAAGAAGGGTCGCCTCACGGCGGAGAAATGCGAGCAGCTCATGGCGATGTTGCGGCCGACACTTTCATACGATGACATCGGTGCGACCGACATGGCGATCGAGGCCGTGTTTGAGGACATTGCTGTCAAGCAACAGGTGTTCGAGGCGCTTGACCGGGTGATGAAGCCGGGCGCCATTCTCGCCAGCAACACCTCGACCCTGGACCTGAACCGCATCGCTGCGTTCACCGGTCGCCCGCAGGACGTGATCGGCATGCATTTTTTCAGTCCAGCCAACGTGATGAAGTTGCTGGAAGTGGTGCGCGGTGCCGTCACGGCAAAAGATGTGCTTGCCACCGTGATGAAGCTGGCAAAAACCATACGCAAGACCGCGGTCGTGTCCGGCGTGTGCGACGGCTTCATCGGCAACCGCATGATTGAACAGTATTCGCGCCAGGCGATGTTCCTGCTGGACGAGGGCGCGTCAGTTGCGCAGGTCGACCACGCGATCGAGAGTTTCGGTTTCGCGATGGGTCCGTTCCGGATGAGCGATCTCGCCGGAAATGATGTCGGCTGGTACATCCGCAAGCGTCGCTACGTCGAGCGGCCCGACATCAAATATTCGCGCGCCGCTGACATGCTGTGCGAACTGGGCCGGTTCGGCCAGAAAACCGGCGCCGGCTGGTACGACTACCAGCCAGGCGATCGCACCGCACGCGTTTCGCCAGCGGTGGAAGCGCTGCTGGCCGACCACCGCAAATCGATCGGCATCGAGCCGCGCGCCATTGATGACGAGGAAATTGTCGGCCGGCTGGTCTATGCACTGGTCAACGAGGCCGCGCACATCCTTGAGGAGGGCATTGCGCTGCGCGCCTCCGACATCGACGTCATCTACCTGACCGGATACGGCTTTCCGCTGCGTCGCGGCGGCCCGATGCATTACGCCGACCAGATCGGCCTCGGCAACGTGGTGGCTGCGATGCAGCGCTATGCGCTGAACCCGCACGCCGACACTGGATTCTGGCAACCAGCGCCGCTGCTGGCCAGGCTTGCCGCAGAGAACGCGACGTTTAACCGCCAATGAGCAAAATACTCTCGGTCCGGGACCTCGAGTTCCTGTTGTACCAGTGGCTCGATGCCGAGTCGCTGACATCGCGGCCGCGCTATGCTGATCACTCACGCGAGACATTTGACGCGGCGCTGAAAGTCAGCGAACAGATCGCCACCGACCTGTTTGCGCCGCATAACCGGCTGGCCGACCTGAATGAGCCGCATTTTGACGGTGAGCGCGTCCACCTCATTCCGGAGATCAGGCCGGCACTGGCGGCGTTTGCCGACGCCGGCCTGATGGCGGCGGGTCACGACTACGAACTCGGCGGGATGCAGTTGCCGACGCTGATTGAAAAGGCCTGCATGGCGTGGTTCATGGGCGCCAACGTGGCGACCGCAGGCTACCCGTTCCTCACCATCGGCAACGCCAACTTGCTGCTGGCACACGGGACGTCGGCGCAGGTTGAGATGTTTGTGCGGCCGATGCTGCAGGGGCGCTTTTTCGGCACCATGTGCCTGTCCGAGCCGCAGGCCGGGTCGTCGCTGTCCGATATCCGTACCCGCGCCGATGCCGATGGCGACGGCGCGTTCCGCCTCAGCGGCAACAAGATGTGGATTTCCGGCGGCGAACATGACCTGGCCGAGAATATTATTCACCTGGTGCTGGCCAAGACGCCGGGCCTGGACGGTCGGCTGCCTCCCGGCGTGAAGGGCATTTCGCTGTTTGTGGTGCCCAAGTTTCTGGTTAACACGGATGGTTCGCTCGGCGAACGCAATGACGTGGCGCTGGCCGGGCTCAATCACAAGATGGGCTACCGCGGCACGGTCAACACGCTGCTCAATTTTGGCGAAGGCCGGTTCACGCCGAACGGCAAGGCCGGCGCCGTCGGCTATCTGGTCGGCGAGTTGAACCGCGGCCTCAACTGCATGTTCCACATGATGAACGAGGCGCGCATCGGCGTCGGCCTGGGGGCCACCATGCTTGGTTACACCGGCTATCTGCATGCCCTGGACTACGCCCGCAGCCGTCTGCAGGGCCGCCATCCCCTGGCCAAGAATCCTGCTGCGCCGCAGGTGCCGATCGTCGAACACGCCGATGTGCGCCGCATGCTGCTGGCGCAGAAGGCCTACGCCGAGGGCGCGCTGGCGCTGAACCTCTATTGCGCGAAGCTGGTCGATGACGAAAAAACCGGCGCCGACGAATCGGTCCGCCGCGACGCGACCCTGCTGCTCGACATCCTCACCCCGGTCGCCAAGAGCTGGCCATCGCAGTGGTGCCTTGAGGCCAACAGTCTCGCCATCCAGGTGCACGGCGGCTATGGCTACACCCGCGACTTTCCGGTTGAACAGTTTTACCGCGACAATCGACTGAACCCGATTCACGAAGGCACCCATGGCATCCAGGGCCTCGATCTGCTCGGCCGCAAGGTGGTGATGCAGGATGGCGCCGCATTCAAATTGCTGGTGGCGCGAATCGAGGCGACCCTGCATGCGGCAGACGAAGACGGCGACCTGACCGAACTGGTCGGTGAGGTGTTTTCGCTGCTCGATCACCTGGTGGAGTCTACCCGCGCGCTGCACGCGGCCGGCGACATCAACAAGACGCTCGCCAATGCCACCGTCTACCTGGAGGCGTTCGGACATGTCGTGCTGGCGTGGATCTGGGTCGAGCAGGCGCTGGCGGCGGCGCGCGCGCCGGAGCGAAACGATGATTTCCATCGCGGCAAAATGCAGGCCTGCCAGTATTTCATCCGCTGGGAATTGCCGAAAGTCCGGCCGATGCTGAACCTGCTCGACGCGCTCGATACCACGGCGCTGGACATGAAAGACGAATGGTTCTGAAAGGAAACTGATGGTTGCGAAAAACGCCACAAGCCGCTTTTCGTCGCGGGTCGACGACTACATCCGCTACCGCCCGCAATATCCGGTGGAAATCATTGACCTGCTGGCAGCGCGATGCGGACTGGTGCCAGACAGCGTCATCGCCGATATCGGTTCCGGCACCGGCATTCTGACCCGCCTGTTCCTCGACAACGGCAACCCGGTGATCGGTGTCGAGCCGAATCGCGAAATGCGCGAAGCGGGCGAACACTTCCTGGCCGACTATGGCCGCTTCACCAGCCTCGACGGGACCTCCGAGGCGACGCGCATTCCCGCGGGCGCGGTCGATTTCATCATCGCCGGCCAGGCGTTTCACTGGTTCGACCAGGCGAAGTCGCGGGTTGAATTCATGCGCATCCTGAAGCCGGAAGGATGGACGGTGCTGATCTGGAACGACCGGCGCACCGACTCGACGCCGTTCCTGCGCGATTACGAGGCGCTGTTGCAGGAATTCGGCACCGACTACAACGAGATCAATCACAAGAACGTGCAGGACAAGGCGGTATTTGCCACCTTCTTCGGCACGGCACCGCAGGAAGCGGTGTTCGACAATGTGCAGCGATTCGATTTCGACGGGCTGATGGGACGAATCAATTCTTCGTCCTATGTGCCGGGTCGCGATGACCCTCGCCATCCCGCGATGGCGGCGCGTGCGAGAGAGATTTTCGATCGCAACCAGCAGCGCGGGCAGGTTGCCTTTGAATACGACACCCGTGTTTTCTACGGGCCGATGGCCTGAACGGCAGGCTGGATGCGGCTTTCCAGGCCAATGCCCGCGAAAGCCGCACGGATACTGGCGTTCCAGCCGGTGCCGTGTTGAAAATCAATAGCGGCCGGTCAGGCCCAGCGCGACAAATGGCGGTTCGCGGCCGTTGAGTTTCTCCAGCATGATCAATTCATCATCGTTGTGATTGACGAAGCCCGCCTTTTCGACCTTCATGATGCCGCCGCGATCGGAAAGCCACACCGGATTCTCGTGGTGCGTGGTTTTGATGACGGCGGCATTCGGCATGCCGGGACCGTCAATCGACGCCTCGCCGTAACACAGGCAAAAATAACTCCGGCCCTCCTGGATTTCGATGTAACAGCCGGTACCGCGGATGCCGACGGTGGCGTTCGGCAGCTTGATCGAAACGCCCTTGTCGCCGCGCTTGTTGAACACCGACAGTACCTTGCCGGTGGAGATCAGCACGCTGTCCAGCAGGCCGGGATTGGACTTGCTTTCCTCGAAAATGACCGTGGTACGGTCGCGCAGCAGATAGGCGTCCTTGCCGACCACCACCACGGCGTAGCTGCCGCTGCTGGTCGCCACCCGGTCGCCCGGTTTGACCGGTGTGCCAACCTTCGCCGCCTGGCCGTTGACGCTGGCATTGCCGGACAGGGAATTGATTCCGGAGACGGCCGGCAGGTCACCTTTGGCCAGGACATCCTGGATCAGGCCGCACAGTCCGGCCGGGCCGAGCAGGCCAACAGCGGCCAACTGCTTCAGATGGGTGCGTCGCGATTCGGTGGATGACATGGAGTTTGCTCCTGCAGGTAACAGTGGTTGGCGCTCGGGAGGGGGTGGTGGTCAGCGCTTGCGAAACACCAGATCCCATACGTCGTGTCCCTTGGCCAATCCCTTACGCTCGAATCCGGAGGTGCCGCGGTAATCCGGACGCGGCGCGTAGCCGGCAGCGGTGTTGACCAGACCCGGCTCGGCCTGCAGTACTGCGAGCATGTGCTCGGCATAGTCCTCCCAGTCGGTGGCGAGGTGCAGATAGCCGTTCGTACTCAGCTTGCGCACCAGCAACTTGACCAGTGCCGGCTGGATCAGGCGCCGCTTGTGGTGACGCTTTTTCGGCCACGGGTCGGGAAAAAATATATGCAGCCCGGCCAGCGATTGATCCGGAATCATCCGTTCCAGCACCTCGACCGCGTCGTGCTGGACGATGCGCAGGTTGGTGATGCCCTGCTCGCCGACAAGCTTCAGCAGCGCGCCGACACCGGGAGTGTGCACTTCAATGCCGATGAAGTCGCATTGCGGCATCAGCCTGGCAATGGCCGCCGTGCTTTCACCCATGCCGAAACCGATCTCGACAATCGTCGGCGCGTCGCGACCGAACAGCGCGCGGTAGTCGATCATGGCGGCGTTGTCATGGGCCACCATGAAGCGGGTTCCAAGCTGCTCGTAGGCGCGCGTCTGCGCAGGGGACATGCGGCCCTGACGCAGGACAAAGCTGCGAATCGGCCGCATTTTGGCCGGGCTGGCGGCGGGTTCATTTTCCATGCAGAAATTATACGGTGTCGTGATAGCCGGCTCAGTACAATACGCCGATGAAGAACATGACCATCAAAACCGGCCGCGAGAAATCCCTGCTGCGCCGGCATCCATGGATTTTTTCCGGTGCCGTCGATTCGGTCGACGCCGCAGCAGAGGCGGGTGACACGCTGCGCGTGCAGGATCAATCGGGCCGCTTCCTTGCCTGGGCGGGGTACAGCCCGCAGTCGCAAATCGTTGCGCGAGTGCTTTCCTTTGCCGAGGCGGAGGCGGTCGACGAGACGCTCTATCGCCGCCGCATTCGCGCCGCGCTGGCGTGCCGGGCAGCCTTGCCGGCAGTGACCAATGCCTGGCGCCTGATTCACGCCGAGTCTGACGGATTGCCGGGCATCGTTGCCGACCGCTACGGCAATGTGGTGGTCCTGCAGTTGTCGACGGCGGGTGCCGAACCCCATCGCGAAATGCTCGCCCGCCTGCTGATGGAGGAAACCGGTGCGCGCAGCGTCTATGAGCGCTCGGATGCCGATGTGCGGGAACTCGAGGGACTTGCTGCTCGCAATGGACTGATCGCCGGTGAGCCGATCGATGCGGAGACCGTGATTGAGGAGAACGGCCTCAAGGTGGCGGTGGATATCGCGCACGGCCACAAGACCGGGTTCTACCTGGATCAGCGCGAAAACCGCCGGTTGGTGCATGCGCTGTCGAGCGGGGCCGAGGTGCTTAACTGTTTCTGCTATACCGGCACCATGAGCACGGCGGCGCTGGCGGGCGGCGCGCGCTCGGTGGTGTCGATCGACAGTTCCGGGCCGGCACTGGAACTGGCGCAACGCAATCTCGGCCTGAACAATCTCGACCCGACACGCGCCACCTGGCTGGAAGCCGACGTGTTCCAGGCGCTGCGCAAATTGCGTGACCAGGCGAAGAGTTTTGACCTGATCATTCTCGATCCGCCGAAATTCGCGCCGACCGCGCATCACGCGGAAAAAGCGGCACGGGCATACAAGGACATCAATCTGCTCGGATTCAAGCTGCTGCGGCCGGGCGGCCACCTGATGACGTTTTCCTGTTCCGGCGGCATATCCGCCGACCTGTTCCAGAAAATCATCGCCGGCGCGGCCCTGGACGCAAACGTCGATGGGCAGATCGTGCGGCGCCTCTATCCCGGCATCGACCATCCGGTTGCACTGAATTTCCCCGAAGGCGACTATCTCAAAGGGCTGCTGGTGCGGCGCATGTAGAAAGCGCAATCGGTTGCGCAATCCGGCTCGCAAGTTTGCCCAAGCAACGGTTTGTCGCGCGGCTGTTCCAGCCGCTGGCGGCGATTGACACCCGCAAGCCAACGTTCTATCGTGGACGTGCAATATCGGTTGAAGTCCGTGAATCGGTCGGGAACCTTTTATCGAAATGCGGGTAAAAGGGAGGTCAGATTGAGGATTCGACGATGAAAACAGCAATTTCCAGAACAGTGTTGCAGGCAGCCATGGTGGCGCTTGCTGCCGCCAGCGGTGCCGTGCAGGCACAGTACTACGGTGGATTGATGCTGGATCCGGCCCGTTTGAGTGGTGCGGCCAATCTGTCCGGACTGCCGGAACATGGTTTTCATGTTGCCAATCCGGCGCTCGAAGACAATCGCATTCGCTATGGCCTGAAGCTGGGCTATCCGTTGAATTCGCGCTGGGGCCTGGTGGCAAACTACTCGCAATTCGATCGTGGCTACGATTCGGCGATGCTGGTCCCAGACAGCAGGGCCTTCCGGTCACCGTCGCGCAGTACCGGTCTGGATGTTGTCGCCACGATGCCGTTCCTTGAGCGATTTTCGCTGACCGGTTCAGCCGGCTTGGCGCGTCTTCGCGGCGATGCGATCTTTGCCGGCGGTGCGCGCCCCTTCTCCGCGGCCAGGCTTGGCTTGGGCGTCCAGTACGAAGTCAACCGCAGCCTTGGGTTGCGGCTCGATATGGCGCGTTATCGCAGTTTTGGCTCGTCGGCACCGTTTGAGTCCGACGCCGACAATTTTTCGTTCGGCGTACTGCTCAAGTTCTAGCCGCGCCCAGCGCTGGAAACCGCCGGCGGCATGCACCGGCTCAGTGCCCGATCTTGCCTTCGGTCGGCGAGCTCGGCGAGCCGCGATAGATTTTCTTGGGCATCCGTCCCGCAAGATACGCTTCCCGCCCGGCCTCAACGGCTTTTTTCATTGCGCCGGCCATCATCACCGGGTCGCCAGCCTTGGCGATGGCCGTGTTCATCAGGACGCCGTCGCAGCCCAGCTCCATCGCAATGGCGGCGTCGGATGCGGTGCCGATACCGGCGTCGACCAGCACCGGCACCGTGGCGCGGTCGAGAATGATGTCGAGATTCCATGGATTCAGGATGCCCATGCCGGAGCCGATCAGGGAGGCCAGTGGCATCACGGCAACACAGCCGATCTCTTCCAGCGCCTTGGCCTGGATCGGATCATCCGAGCAGTACACCATGACCTGGAATCCGTCGGCGACCAGCTCACGCGCCGCCACCAGTGTTTCAGGCATGTTCGGAAACAGCGTCGCCTCGTCGGCCAGCACTTCCAGCTTGACCAGCGCATGACCGTCGAGCAACTCGCGGGCTAGCCTCAAGGTACGGACCGCATCCGCGGCCGTGTAGCAGCCGGCGGTATTGGGCAGGATGGTGAACTGCGACGGCGGCAGCACGTCCAGCAGGCTGGGCTCGCCGGCGTGCTGGCCGATATTGACGCGGCGGATGGCAACAGTGATGATCTCGGCACCACTGGCGTCAATGGCCGCCCTGGTCTCGGCGAAATCGCGGTACTTGCCGGTGCCCACGAGCAAGCGCGAGCGATACGACTTGCCGGCGATGACCAGTGGTCCGGCCACGTTTTTCTGCATGCTCATCAACCTCCTCCGACGGCGACAACCACTTCGAGACTGTCGCCATTTTTCAGCTGCGTCGCGGCGTGCCGGCTTTTCGGCACAATTTCGCCGTTCAGTTCGATGGCGAAGCGTTTTCCTTCCAGCTGAAGCGTCGCAACAAGTTGTTCAACGGTGCATTCGCCAGCGATTTCGCGCGGTTTGCCGTTGATCTGGAGCAGCAGCATGGCTTGTATACTGGATTGTGTATTCACTGCAAAAATTTTAACACGCGGGGGGTTGCGCCCCGCTTGATCCAGCCCAACTGTCGAGCGTCATTCACATGGATGGCAGCCCCGTTTCGTATTTCGCGCCCAGGTCCCTGCTGTTGCTGACCGCGGCATGGTTGCTTGGACTGCTGGCATCGTTCTGGATCGCCGGTGACCGGGCAACCTGGCTGATGGAAGTGCTTCCGGCGGTGATCGCATTGGCGGTGATGTGGGGCACACGGCGGCGACTCGAACTGACCGGCTTGTTGTATGCGCTGATTGCCATTCACGGCCTGATCCTGATGCTGGGCGGCGCGTACACCTACGCCCGCGTGCCGCTGGGTTTCTGGATGCAGGACTGGTTCGGTTTTGCGCGCAACAACTACGACAAGATCGGCCATTTTGCCCAGGGATTCGTACCGGCCATCGTGGCTCGCGAAATACTGTTGCGCGTATTCCATCTGCCGGCCGGCAAGCTGCTCACGTTTCTCTGCATTGCCATCTGCCTGGCTATTTCAGCGCTGTACGAACTGATCGAATGGGCGGCAGCGCTGTTGCTGGGCCAGGGCGCGGACGAGTTTCTTGGCACCCAGGGATATGTGTGGGACACGCAATCCGACATGTTCTTCGCGCTGCTGGGAGCGGTGGCGGCGACGGCGCTGCTGTCACGCCGGCACGACCGGCAGATCGAAAGCAGTGCCTGACTACATCTGCTTGAACAGGTGCACGTAGGCGCGGCTT
The DNA here is from genome assembly GCA_964417885.1 of uncultured Burkholderiales bacterium. Lineage (GTDB taxonomy): Bacteria > Pseudomonadota > Gammaproteobacteria > Burkholderiales > Usitatibacteraceae > UKL13-2. Next base: position 13,676 of record CAYQKN010000020.1, read on the forward strand.
ACCGGCAGCTCGTTCTTGCAGTCCTTCAGCCTTACCTGTGTCCGGCCCATCACATCGCGCTGGGTCGAGGCGATGCAATGCACATTGACGATGGTCGAGCGATGAATCTGCCAGAAGTCGTCCGGGTCCAGTTGCGCGGACAGTTCGGCAAGCGGGGTGCGAATCAGCGATTCGCCGTCCCGGGTGTAGACGCTGACGTACTTGTCCTGCGCCTGCAGATACAGCACATCGTCGATCGGGATTTGCCGCACGACTTCGCCGACCGACGCGCGAATCCAGCGCAGGTAAGGATTGCGTGCGCCAGGCAGGGCGGTCGTGAGCTGCTTCAGCAATCCGGCAACGTCGGCCGGTGCCTCGGCTGCAGCCAGCTTTTCCTTGAGGCGCGCGATGGTGCGGCCCAACCGGTCATCGGCAACCGGTTTCAGCAAATAGTCCGCGACCTCCCGGTCGAATGCCTCCACCGCGTATTGGTCGTAGGCGGTCACAAACACCACGTGGGTTTTCGCATCGAGCCGGGAGGCGACCTCGAGTCCGGTCAGGCCCGGCATGCGGATGTCCAGAAAGACGACTGACGGGCTCTCGTCGTCGATCAGCTTCAATGCCTCCAGTCCATTCCTGGCAATGCCGACAACGGTCAATTCCGGCCATAGTGCAGACAGCCGGTCGTGCAGGTAATTGGCGAGATGCAGCTCATCGTCAGCGATGACTGCGGTCAGGTTCGTTGTCATGTGTTCTCTCGGCATGGCGAAATAGGGGTGTCTTGTGCCGCCGGCCGGCCGCTGCCGGCTGATGTCGCGCTGGTCCATTGCTCAAGGGGCAAACTCCAGCACTGGCGCGGCTCCTGGCTCATTTTTGACCTGCAGAGCGCGCCAGTGCTGGAGTTTCACCCTTGGGTTCGGCTTCCGGCAGGGTCAGAATGACACGGGTTCCGGTCGGCGCATTTTCTTCAATACTGAGCCCGGCGCGGCCTGCGAACAGCTTGTCCAGCCGTTCGCGAACGTTGCGCAAGCCGATGCCGGGCGAATTTGCGCCACTGAAGCCGAGGCCGGTGTCGATGATGGCGATCTGCACCGAACCATTCTCGCGGCGGGCCCGCAGCTGGATGGTGCCGCCATCCACCTTGGGCTCGAGGCCGTGCTTGATCGCGTTCTCGACCAGCGGCTGCAGCATCATCGAGGGCAGCGGCATGCCGGCCAGCTCCGCCGGCAGGTCCACTTCCCAGCTGAGGCGATCGCCCATGCGGATTTGCAGGATGGCGAGGAAGTGCTTCATCAACTCGAATTCCTGGCCGAGCGTGGTGTCCTGTTCACGCGAATTGGCCAGTGAGGTGCGCAGGTAGGCAATGAACTGCTCGAGCATGTGCTTTGCCGTATCGGGCGCCGGGTGGATCAGGCCGACCACATTGGCCAGCGTGTTGAACAGGAAATGCGGCTCAATCTGTGCCTGCAGCGCGCGCAGGTTGGCCAGCATGGCTTCGCGCTCCATGGTTGCCACCCGCTCGCTTTCACGTGCCAGGCGCATTTCCGCCAGCAAGCTGCGTTCGCGCCAGAAGTAAATGACGCCAATGATCATCGAGATAATCAGGCTGTTGACAGCAATGGCGATGTACCAGCCCGGCCGGCTGAACCATCCGGAAAACGACCAGCCAAATACCGGCGACGCCATGCCAACGCCAGCGATTACGCCGAGCGTCGAAACCGTCGTGTAGTAGAAAACCGCCGCCCACTTTCCCCGCACCAGAACCCGGCGCTCAATCGAAGACTTGCCACCGATCATGAACAGGAAGTGAATGCTGTAGCCGATCAGGTTGGCAACGATGAAATTCGCCTCCAGCGTCCGCATTGACAGGCGGCCGCTCATCATTGTCCCGATCAGGAAAAAAATCAGCGCAAGCAGCGTGCTCCAGATGAAGGTGTAAAGGAAGTCGCGCCCGAAGCTGTAGGGAAATCTGCGAAACCAGGGAATGACTTCGAGCGGATGAAAATGCTGCACGCGGGCCACCACCTCCATTTCAAGGTGTTGCTCGACAGTCAGGTTCACGGGTTTGGCGGACATGACGCAATCTTAGCGCGGCGGGATGCTGGAGGTGGGGGCATTCGGGCCTGCCGGGTTGCGATTGCGCCACCAGCGCCAGATGAGATAGCCAGCCGCCGCCAGGCCAACGCTCGCGATGACGATCTTCAACGCCCTGAACCAGATGCAAATGAGCGCGATGCCCATGCCGAAAGCGACCCATTGCACCCACCAATGGCCCGGGCTGGTAAACCAGTTGATGAATGTGCACAGGCCAACGACAAACAGGAAGGTGAACGGAAAGGTCACGGCTCGGGTGAGGTCTCTGGCGGCGTCAAGCGGATTCATGGTCGGTCCTGGTCCGGTGGAAAGTCAGCATGCCGATGTTGCCGCAGGTCTCCGGCGGCTGGTTGTGGAATGCGATGAACCGCCCCAATTCCAGCGCCAGCCGCCGTTCGGCGGCGCAGTCGAAACCGGCCACGCCTTCGCCGCCGGCTGCCGGCAGGTCACGCCGGATGAAAATTGCCATGAAAGCAGTACGGTACCCAGTACGGCAGGCGCGCCAGCGCGATTGGTCCGGCAGCAAGGTTTTGCGCATCAAAAACGCTGGCGAAGGTCTGCTGCCGGTCAACATCGAAGCCGACGCCCACCAGCCAGCCGTCACCCTCGCGGGTTGAACCGGGCCGCGGCACCATCACATGCTCCTCCGTCGTACAGTTCCCGTCGAAGCAATACGAGTCGGTCTTGCCGGTCTCCACATCAAGTCGCATCACTCCATTGAGTTCGCCGTTGTCCCGTCCGGCGCCTGCCCCCGGCTGGGCTGCCGGATAGTAGACATACCGATTGCGTTGCGCGACGAAGCGTGGATCGACGCGCGGGAATTCAAGATTCTCGCGGCGTTCGGTCAGTGCAAGCGTGCCGCTATTGAGATTGATGGTCAGGAAAGCGGCGGTAGAAGAGGGTGGAGGCACCGATTCGCCACGCATCATTCTCGGCATCCAGTCATTCATGACAGCCAGGTCCGCGCTCTTGACGAAGTCGACATGGATTTCGCCCGCCGCTTCCCAGGCATTGCCGAAATGAAACACCATGCAAGCCGGCATTTCCAGCACCCGGCGCCGCGAAAAATCGGCTTTGTCGACCACCAGTACCTTCATTGCATCATTCGCGTTCCACACCATGGATTGGGCAAAGCCCTTGCCGGCACGCAGCGCCTCGCGGTCCAGGCTGATTGGCGGCAGCAGGAAAATCAGGTGGTGCTGTGAAACGGCAAAGTCGTGGACCATGGCGCCGGTCGGGGCATCAAAGACGGCGTGACGCAGCAGGTCCCCCTTCGGCGACAGATGGTAGAGCACCATCTTTCCCAGCATCGTGCCGAAATTCCAGAATGTGCCGTCGACCTCCACTTTCGGATGGGCGGAAAAAGGCATTCCCTTCAGTTCGGCAGACCAGGCAACGGTCCCGCGTGTTTCCAGTGATTGCGGGTCCATCGCGTAGGCAGAGCCGCCTTCCCACATTGCCAGCAGGCGATCGCCCAACATGATGACGCTGGTGTTGGCGGTATTGAGCGAATCGGCATTTCGCACCGGGGCTTTCGCCTTGATGGTGCTGCCAAAGGCTGGTAGCAGGAATTCGCCGGCCGCTGACTCCGCAACAAATTTGCTTGTGTGCACGAAGCGCGCCCGGTGCGATACACCCTGGTCGGAAAAGCGCCAGGCGTGCACCAGGCCGTCGCCGTCAAACCAGTGCTGGTAGCGCTGGCCGCCGCGTTCGAACAGCCCCGGGCCGTTGCGGTAGAACGCGCCGCGCAACGCCGCCGGCAGCCGGCCCTCGATCAGTGCGCCATCGCAGCCAATGTCCTGACCCTGAAAGCCGCGCAGGGGTGTGCGCTGCAGGTTGCCGACAAACGATGGCCTGGCGATGTCCGCCGCCAACCCCGGCCCGCTATGAAGCAGGGCTGACAATGGCGAGCCTGCTGCCGCGACAATGCCCGCTGCCTTGAAGAACAGTCGACGGTCCATGGTGTCCTCCCTAGCCAAGCTTGATGGTGATGGATTTGTTGTCCGGGCCGAGCCTGAACTTGGCCTGGTCGAAAGACGGCGGACCAAAATTGCCGGCGGCATCGTTGCTGAAGCCGTACGGCTCAATCGGCATACCGACCAGATTGGTGTCAAGTTTCCGGTTGCCGTTTACATCGTGAATCACGGATACCGCGTAGTCGCCTTCTGACAGGCCGGGAAACGTGACTCTGACCGTAGCCGCCTTTGCCGCCGCGCCGGTGGATGACAGACCCTTGCGCAGCCAGCCCTCGGACTGATTGAACAGCGACACCACGACTTGGCCGTCAGGCTGGCCGATGCCGGTGACTTCGACAGTCAGTTCAGCGGCATTTGCGCCCGGCAGTGCCAGCAGGGCGCCAGCGAGTACAGCAACGATGGTGGGAAGTCCGGTTTTCATCAGTTTCATCCTGGTTGGTTGGGGTGACCGGATGATCGGCGATGGCTGCGCGGACTGGCGGGATTTGCGACCGGATGAACAAAAGCTGACGCCAGTTGCATTGACGTGGCGCGAAAAAAAACCCGCACCGGTGTGTTGCACCGTTGCGGGCCAATGGCCGGTTCGGATCAACGATCCGCTTGCCGGCTCCTCAGGGAGGGTGATGCACTTTATCCCGGAATAGTTACGGTGCCCGGGTCGAAACGGATTCCGCCTGCAGGGCCAGCCGATCGCTTCCCGCACGGTGTCAACGTGTCATGGTCATGTGCCGGTAAGCACAAGTAAATCCCGCTACAATTGTCAGAGCTGGATCAACTTGCGGGCGTCGTATAACGGCATTACCTTAGCTTCCCAAGCTAAAGAAGAGGGTTCGACTCCCTTCGCCCGCTCCACCACCCGGCCGGGTCAACCGGAACGCGCACCGGGCTGGGAGCCGGAACAACCCCAAACCGCTGGCGTTGCCGTTGCTGGCCCCTCATCGAGCCAGGCCGAGCTTGCTTGCCGCCTGAAGCTGTCAAATGCCCGTGCGCAGCCGACGCCGGCCTTGCCTGGACGCCCCGCAGGTCAGGGTTTGCCCAAACCGTTCGATCGCCGCCGGCGCGAATGCGAGCACGCAGCGACAGCGGCAGGACACTTCATTTAACAAATCAAACCGCCGCGCGCGCGGACCGGGCCACCACTGCAGAAAACGCAAACGGGTGCAATGGGAGGCATGGTTTCCCCGCGTCATTCGACGAAATGAGTCACTTGCGCAGTTGCGGCTCGGATAGACTACCGCTCCCCGCCACGGCAGCCAACGTCGCTGCTGGCGGGCGTTTGATTTGACGCGGATGCTTTACACGCTAACCACCTAACGTTGCCATTAGAAAAGTTCATTCATGAAATTTCGCAAAGTCGCGCCCGCTGTTCTGATAGCCGCTGTAGTCGTCACCATTGCGACCGTCTCCATTGTCAGCAACCTGATCTCTCACCGCATGGCGGCATCCTTCGAGAAAGGACAATTCGAGCTGATTGGGCGAATCGTGCAGTCGAAGCTGATAGATGCTGAAGGGAAGGCAATAGCGGCGGCGGAGATCATTGCGGCAATGCCGGAGGTGAAGAAAGCGTTTGCGGCCCGCAATCGAGATGAGTTGCTCGGCGCCACGCGGGAGGCGTATCGCGTACAGCGCGAAAAATACGGCATCAGCCAGGCGCAGTTCCATCTTGCTCCGGCTGTGTCGTTTCTGCGGGTGCACAATCCGCCTGTTTTCGGCGAAGATCTTTCGCACTATCGGAAAATTGTTGCCGAAGTGAACCAGAGTAGCGCCATTCGCAAGGGCGTTGAGGTGACCACATCGGGCCTCGGCATATTCGGCACGCTGCCAATGACTGACGGTGCTGGCAAGGCGACCGGCAGTTTTGAGGTGGCGCTGGAGTTCGGACCGTTGCTTGACGAGCTGAAGAAGACCTATGGATTTGAACTGGCCCTGTTTATCGATGAAAAGACGCTCCGCGAAACGGCAACGTCGCTCAAGGAGCGGGAAATTTTCAGCGAGCAGAATCGTCTCGGACCCTATGTCACTTTTCGTTCAACGCACCCGGAACTGATGCGTGCGCTGGTGGCTGACGCGGATGTCGCTATTCCAGAGGAGTCGCACTACATACGAAAGGCCAACGATCTGCCGTACGGCGTACTGCTGCAACCAATCTATAACTACGCCAAAAAGCAAATCGGCGTCATGGCCATTGCGCGCGATTTCAGCGCGACGCGGTCGGCGGACGGACAGGCGGCAATCTGGCAGACGCTGACAGGACTGCTTGCCATCGTGTTGCTGGCCGGCGTCATCATCATCGTGATTCGCGGCATGCTGCTGCGGCCGATGACGGTGCTTGGCAACCGGGTGGCAGCCCTGGCAGATGGTGTGCAGAGTCACGAGGTGCCCGCTCCGGAATCATCCTGTGAGGAGATGCGTGAACTCGCGAGCCACTGCGAACGCCTGGCGCAGCGAGCGACCAATGCAGCGGCGCAGGATCGGGGCGCGTCATGATTCCTGTCGCCGTTCGTGCGGCAACTGCCGTGTTGGCGACGTTAGCGGCTTTGCTATTGCCGTTGCCTGCAATTTCCGCGGACAAGGCCGCACCCGCTGCCTCGTTGCCGGTCGGCAAGGGCCTGCCAGTGGTAGTCCGCGCAGCACTGTACTTCAATGGCATCGAGTCTTTCGATGACAACAAGAACACCTTCGAAGCCACCACCGACCTGCGCCTGTCCTGGTTCGATCCCCGTCTGCGCTACCCTGCGGCAGAATCGCTGCACGGGTACAGGGAGTTTCGTGTTTCAGCGGCGGAAGCGGAAATTGCAAGAATATGGACGCCGCGTATCCGCTACCTGAATCGCATCGGTGAGCCAACTTTCACTGAAAGGCGCCTGCGCATTTTCCCGGATGGCCGGGTGGAAACCATTACCCGGACCACCGCGGTCTACAAAACGCCCGTCGATGTCACACGATTTCCGTTCGATCATCAATCGCTGCTGGTCGAGGTGGCGGTGCATGAAGACACGGTCGAATCGGTTGACCTGGATTTCTCCACCGATGATGTGGTCTTCAGCAGGGTTGCGAAGGATGTCGACTTGAGCGGCTGGACTCCCGGTGTGGTGAACTTGAAGCGCGAGCTGATCAAGGGCTGGAATGGCGACCGCTACGCCAAGCTTGTGGTGACGCTCGACGTGACACGTCTTGCCAGCAGCACAATTGCCACCATTTTCATTCCGTTGTTCGCATCGCTGCTGATTCCGTTCCTGGCAACATGGATGAACCGGGCCGACGGCGATACATTCGAAGTCGAGGCCTTCGAGCTGGCAAACGTGATCATCGGCGGCGTCTTTGCCGTGATTGCAATGGGGTTTACCGTCAGTTCAGCCTACCCGGTACTTATCGCAGGAGATAACACAGTGTCACGACTGCTTGGCCTCAACTACGTGGCGCTGGCGGTCGGCCTTGTCATCACGGTGACGTTTTATCGCTATCGAATGCCGGCACGATGGTTCGGCCCTTATGTGCAGGAACAGATGTTTCGCTTCCTGTCCTGGGCATTTCCGTTGACGTTCATTGCCATCGGTCTGGGATTCCTGGCGGTTTCGGCTGCATGACTATTATGGTCGCCGCTGTTCATGGCGGCATTGGAACATCTGTTGCCCGGCGTGGCCCGCACTGCTGGCCGAAACGAAAATGGCCCCTGGAAGAGGCCATTTCAAGCAATGCAGTCCGCCATTTACCGTAGATCTGCTAACAGCGCTGTTCGGGTTTCGTTGCCGAGCTGGACCGACGCGCTGTACTGCGGATGATCAACGCCCACCGTCAGCGACACGCCGTATTTCAGGGCCCCCGCCATTTCTTCGGTCAGCTCGAACCTGACAAAATGGACGGCGGAAGTCTTGGTCTCATTTTCGCGCTCGAGGTCCTCGTCGGCAATGGCGAACACCTTGCCGCAGCCCTCAACCTGTAACCAGGTTTTGTCCTCAATGCCCTTCAGTTTGGTCAGGGCGAGACGACGCTCTTTCTCGTCGTCGTACTCGATCAGCATCGTCGCCTTGAAGTTGCGGCCATCGGGAACCAACGGGTTATATGCGTCCAACTCGTCCTGGATGCCGCTTTCCTCGAATGTCTTTTCGATCCGCAACATTTCCTGAATCTGGTACCTGACCGTGGTTTCGTCTTCAAACAGCAGCGTGACGTGTTCGCCGATATGCACGGTGCGCAAACGCTTGTGGGCAATTGCCTTGGCGCGAAACTCCGGGCGCTCCCTGGCGTAAGTCTCGAGGGACATGAGGCTTTGACGGGTAATGGGTTTCATGGTGGTGGTCGACATTTCTGTTTACTCGGGAAGGCCATATGCTTTTCGTACCAGCGTGATCGGGTGCGCAAGCCTGGCGGTTGATTTGGGTTTGTCCTTGTTGAGTTGATCGATACCTTGTTCGATGTGATGGCCGGCAAGCTGGCAATCGGAACTGATGTAATCCGGTTCGGCCTCGGCCATCAGCCGGAACACCGGTTTGCCAATCTTCAGCGACGTCTCGTGAAATTCCTTCTTGACGCCCCATGTACCGGCGTGGCCTGAGCATCGCTCGATTGTCGTCACCTTTGTTCCGGGCACCATTTCCAGCATTTCACGTGTTTTCTGGCCGACGTTCTGCACCCGCGAGTGGCAGGGTATGTGGTAGGACACTTTGCCAAGCGGGGTTGCGAAGCTGGTTTTCAGCATGCCGTCCTTCTGCCGCAGAACCAGATACTCGAACGGGTCCATCATGGCCGCCTTCACCGCCTGCACATCTGCATCATCGGGAAACAGCAGCGGCAGCTCCTGCTTGAACATCAGCGTGCAGCTGGGTATCGGCGTCAGGATTGCGTAGCCCTGCCTGGCAAGGCTGGCCAGGGGCGGAATATTCCTGGCTTTGAGTGCCGCCACGGAATCAAGGTCACCGAGTTCAAGCTTGGGCATGCCGCAGCACGCTTCCTTCTCGACAATCACATACGGAATGTTGTTGTGCGCCAGCACTTTCAGCAAGTCATGGCCAATTCCGGGCTCGTTGTAATTCACATAACAGGTCGAAAATATTGCCACCTTGCCTTTGGTGCGCTGTCCGTCCTGCACCGGATGCGCGGAACTTTGCGCGGCATTCGGCCGGAACTTGCTCGATGCAAACTCGGGCAGCCACGCGGTCTTGTGCACGCCCAGCTGGCTGTCGAGGAGATTGCGCACGGCAGGCATTTTGGCTGTCGCATTGACAAACTGGACCACAACCGGGATGGTCGCGAGCTTGCCATTCCGATCGGTGGAAGAAAGATTGGCGTCACGAAATCTGGTCGGCGTGCCTTGCTTGAACTGGATTGCCTTTGCCCGGAGCATCAGATGCGGAAAGTCAAGATTCCATGGATGCGGTGGCACATACGGACACTTGGTCATGTAGCAGACATCGCACAGGTAGCATTGGTCGACAACTTTCCAGTATTTTTCCTTCGGCACACCGTCAACTTCCAGTGTCGGGCTCTCGTCCACCAGGTCGAACAGCACCGGGAAGGCATTGCAGAGGCTGACACATCGCCGACAGCCGTGGCAGATGTCGAAGACGCGTTCCATTTCCTTCATCGCCGACTCCACCGAATAGAAATCCGGATTGAGCCAGTCGATCGGGTGACGGGTGGGGGCTTCGAGACTGCCTTCTCTGCTGGACATTGCCGTATACCTTGGTTGGGACGAAAACTTGATCCGCTTGGCGACTGACCGGGACAGCGCCTGCTGCCCCGGCCTGCATGCGTTACAAAGCCGGCCGTTTATGCGGCGACCAGGCCGTCCAATGCTTTCTGGAACTTGTTGGCATGCGAGCGTTCCGCCTTGGCCAAGGTTTCAAACCAGTCGGCAATCTCGTCAAATCCTTCATCGCGCGCTGCCTTGGCCATGCCCGGATACATGTCGGTATATTCGTGCGTTTCGCCGGCGACAGCCGCTTTCAGGTTCTGTTCCGAGGACCCGATCGGCATGTCGGTTGCCGGATCGCCGACGTGCGCCAGGTAATCCAGGTGACCATGGGCGTGGCCGGTTTCGCCTTCCGCGGTGGATCGAAACAGGGAAGCGACTTCGGTGTGTCCTTCAACGTCCGCCTTGTTTGCGAAATACAGGTAGCGACGATTGGCTTGCGATTCGCCCGCAAATGCGGCTTTCAGGTTGTCGTGCGTTTTGGTGCCCTTGAGCTTCATGGTGAATCTCCTCTTCAAAAAAACGTCGATCAGGCTCTGCAACTTTGCAGGCACTTAGCATACTGCGATCAAGGCAATATGGCTAATTGATTGAATGTATATTTACAATAGTTTTTGTCTATCAAATTGTCGATGCTTGGCGGCGCTGAATCTGCTGCGATTACGTTCTGCGGGCAGCGGCAAGAAATTCGTTAAGCAGCGGTTTTCCGTCCAGCAAGGTTGAATCGTCCGGAGACATGAATTCCGGATGCCACTGCACGCCGACCACATAGCTTGATCCGGTCCAGCGTATCGCCTCGACAATGTTGTCATCGGTCGAACGCGCTTCAACCATGAGGTCGCGGCCGATGTCCTTGACCGCCTGATGGTGAATCGTGTTGATGGTTGCCTCGTTCACCGACGGGTAAAGGCGCGACAACCGGCTATCAGGCAGGATGTGGACACGGTGAAAGTTGTTTTCGTAACGCTGGCGGCACTGGTGAGTGATGTCCGAACCGGTCTGAACAGCGATGTCCTGATAAAGCGTTCCACCGAATGCGACATTGATCAATTGCATGCCACGGCAGATGCCGAGAACGGGTTTGCCCCGGCTCATGAAGGCCCGGACCAGTTCCAGTTCGTAAACATCGCGCTTGCGATCTCCGGCCCACTCGGGCCGCAACGGCTGTTCGCCGTAGCTTTCCGGCGCCACGTCGGCGCCTCCCTGCAGCACCAGCCCATCCAGATGGTCGGCGTAATGCTCGACATTCAGGCGGTCTGGACCGTGTGGTGTTTCCTTGCTGATGGCGGGAATCATGAAAGTCATGACATCGGCCGACATCACCCAGTGGGCAACACACTGCTCGACATACTGCAGGGTTTTGGTTGGCAACCAGGCTCGACCAGGTTCCGGATGCATCAGCCGCGCCGACAGACCGATTTTGAGTGGAGCTTTCACACGCGTATTATGCCAAGCAAATCAAGCAGCGCGAGTAGTTCTGACCCGTATTGAGATTGACTGAATGAACGAATTCGCAAGAAAAATCATCTCCTGGCAATTGCGGTGCGGTCGACACGGCTTGCCGTGGCAGGACACGAGGGATCCCTACCGTATCTGGCTGTCGGAAATCATGCTGCAGCAAACCCAGGTGACGGCGGTGATCCCGTATTTCGAGCGCTTCCTTGAGCGCTTCCCCGATGTTGCTGCCCTGGCTCATGCTGAGGAGCGCGATGTGATGCAAATGTGGGCCGGCCTTGGCTACTATGCGCGGGCAAGAAATCTGCATCGCGCCGCGCGGCAGATCGTTGGACACCATCAGGGCCGCTTCCCCGAAGACTTCGACGCCATTCATGCCTTGCCGGGCATTGGCCGCTCTACGGCGGCCGCGATCGCCGCATTCGCTTTCTCGCAGCGCAGGGCAATTCTTGACGGCAACGTCAAGCGTGTCTTTGCGAGGCATTTTGCTGTCGATGGCGATGTCAAGTCCAAGCCGGTGGAAACAGCACTGTGGCAGCTTGCCGAACAGCAACTTCCGGCATCGGGGATCGAGCCCTATATTCAAGGCCTGATGGACCTCGGCGCGACTGTCTGTCGCCGTTCGCGGCCATCCTGTCTTTTGTGCCCGGTGAAAACAACCTGCGACGCCTTCAGAAGCGGACGTATTGACGAATTGCCTGGCAAGGCGGCGCGCCGGTTTATCCCACACCGCGAAACACGGATGTTGATTTGTAAATGGCGCGATGAGGTATTGCTCGAGCGACGCCCGCCAACAGGTATCTGGGGTGGGCTCTGGTCCTTGCCCGAACTGTCTGTCGAGAATGAAATCGACGAATGTCTATTCCAGCGTTACCAGTTGAAGGCGCGAACCATGTCCGACCTGCCGCAAGTGGATCACGGCTTTACCCACTACACACTAACCATTTTTCCGGTTGTGATTGAGGTCGAATCCGCCGGATTTCGCGCAATGGAACCGGGTGCTGCCTGGTTTGGCATGGCAGACGCACATCGCAGTGGCGTGCCGGCGCCCGTCAAGCGCATATTGGCCGCGCTGGCTTCAGCAGGCAATGATGCTCACGAGATCAAGTGTTGATTGACCAGAAACTGGTGCAGAATTTCCAGTCGCATCCTGGCATCGGTCAGTTCAAGCATTTTCTGTTTGACGGCATTGTTAAATGGCATTATTTCGGTGATGCGAAAACTGACCCAGCCAGGGTCGGTAAAACGCGTTGCCGCAAGATGTTCCGAGCCGGTCTGGGTAAGAACTTTGCGCAAGAATGCCGCACAGGCCGGCAGTTCCGGACAGTCCGGCTTGTCATCCTCCGCCATGATGGAAATCTCGCCGATGATGAGGCCTGAATTCGTCGTTGACTGCCTGGCGGTGCGGAAGCGTTCCTCACCTTGCACCCGAACCAGCAGGATGCCTAGATCCTGCATGTCCCATTCGACAATTCTTGCCAGAGTTCCCACCGCCTCTGGCTCCGCAGGCGTGCCTGCCTCGGTGCCGTGGCGTATCAGGATGACGCCGAATGGCGCGCTGTTTTGCAGGCACGATTTCGCCATCTCCATGTAACGCTGCTCAAAAATCCGCAGCGACATCGTGCCGCCGGGAAAAAGTACCGAGCCCAACGGGAATAGCGGCAGCAGCGCCGGTTGCACGTCACGGGGACGCAAGCTGTCGCTAACCGCATCAATAATCGACTTGATCAATTGCGGAATCCAGCAGTAGTCATGAAATATCGCGGTGGCGTAACAGCACCTGCTGTTCCGATCCAAAGCGATTGGCAAGTTCCTCGACGATATAGACGGATCGGTGCTGGCCGCCGGTGCAGCCGATCGCGATGGTCAATGCTGCGCGGTTGTCACTCATGTACGACGGCAACCAGCGCAGGATGAATGACGCGATATCATCAATCAGGCGCGCGACGTTCAGGTCGGCTTCAAGAAAGCGTTTGACGGCCGCATCCCTGCCGGAAAGCGGCCGCAGGTCGGGGTCGTAATACGGGTTTGGAAGGAAGCGCGCATCAAACACGATATCGGCATCGTTCGGGATGCCATGCTTGAAGCCAAAGGACTGGAAGGCAATGGTGAGGCGAGTCCGGTCCAGCTTAAGCCAGTCTTTGATCCACGCCCGGAACTTGCCCGGATTGATATCCGACGTGTCAATGTGATGGCCGAGGTCGGCGACTTCCGACAATAATCGGCGCTCTTCGCGGATGCAGGCGGACAGGTCACCGACTACCCGGTCGGACATAGGGTGCGGCCGCCGGGATTCCGAGAATCTCCGCGCCAGGGCTTCGTCACTGGCCTCGATGAAAACAACGCGACAATCGATGCCGCGGTCCTGGAGCGAAGCGACGATGTTCGGCAGGGCGGCAAGCGTCTCGCCGGTGCGGGCGTCAATACTGATGGCAATGCGGTCGCCTTTGGTCGGGCTGTTCTGGTGGGTATCGATCAGTGCGGGGATCAAGGTTGCGGGCAAATTGTCGACCGCAAAATAGCCCGCATCCTCGAGTGCTTTCAGTGCGACGCTCTTGCCTGAACCTGACAAGCCGCTGACGAGGATGAGCTGCACCGGATTTTCTTTCGAGCGTCAGTCAGTGCCAAAGGCGCGAAAGGCGCCCGTTTCGCCTAGGCTTCCGCCGCCTGCCGCGGGTTCACCGTCGTCAACGTCGACCTGCTCGCGCATCGCCTCTTCGTGCCGATCAAGAAAATCCTTGGTGGAGTCATAACCGCGGGTCTGCAGGATGTAGTGGCGCACGGCAGCTTCAACCAGTACGGCGAGGTTGCGTCCGGCAACAACCGCCAGCGTCACGGTGGGTATCTCAACGCCGAGGATCGAGGTAGTGCTTGATTTTGTCTGGAGGCGATCCAGTCCGCGAAAATACTCTTCGGTCGGTCGCTCCAGATGAACAATCAGCCGCAGCGTCTTGCGCGGCCTGACGGCGGTTTCACCGAAGATTGCCTTGATATTGATGACGCCAATTCCGCGCACTTCGAGGAAGTCGCGCAGGAGTGGCGGGCATCGGCCCTGAATTGTCTCGGGACCGATCTGGAACAGTTCCACCGCGTCATCCGCCACCAGGCCGGCGCCGCGCGAAATCAACTCAAGGGCAAGTTCGCTCTTGCCAATCTGCGAATCGCCGGTGATCAGGATACCGAAGCCGAGCACATCCAGAAATACGCCGTGGCTGGTCGTTACTTCCGACAATTCGCGCTGCAGATACGGCCGCAGCAAATTGACAAACACCCGGCTCTTCTTCTGGGTCAGGAACAGGGGGGTCCCGTAAAGCTCGCATGCATCAATCAGGTAGTCGGGCGCATCGACGCCATCGCAGACAAAGATGAGCAGCGTTTCTCCGGTGCAAAGCGCCTTGACGCTGGCTGATCGCGAAGGCTCCGCCTGCTGATTCAGATAGTCGAGGTCGCTGGTACCGAGCGCCTGGATCAGGATCGGGTGAATCAGGTTCAGGTGACCGACCAGGCCGACGCCAGGCCGGTTCAGCGCATCGTGGTCCAATTCGCGGGATGCGCCCTTTTGCCCACCCACCCAGGTGAGCTGGAGTTTCTCGCGCCGGTCTTCAAACAGCTGCTGGACGCTTAGTCGTGGCATACGGAGACCATTCAGTCAGCAGCTTGTGTACAGTAGAGGCGTCGCCGGCAGCCAGGAGTGCTTCGCGCAGGTCGGAATCGCTGAACAACTGCGCCAGCTCGGACAACATGTTCAGGTGCTGCTCGGTTGCGTATTCGGGCACCAGCATTGCGAATACCAGGCGTACCGGCTCACCGTCCGGGGAGTCGAACGGGATCCCCTCTTTCGAGCGGACGAATACGGCGACGGTGTCGCGCAGTTGCTTGATTCGGCCGTGCGGGATGGCGACGCCGAGGCCGAGGCCGGTTGATCCTAGCTTCTCGCGGGTAAACAGCGCGTCAAAGACCGTTGCCCTGGAAATCCGGTTTTCATTTTCGAAGGTCAGTCCGATTTGCTCAAACAGGCGCTTCTTGCTTGAGATCTCCAAGTCCAGAAGTACGTGCGAGGCGGACAGGATCTTGCTTACGGGATTCATGCGGGTGAATGCAAGCGGCGGGACGGAAAGGCGCGTAGCTTAGCGTTTTTTGCGATTGTCCGCGAGAAATTCTCGCCACGGGGTCCCATGCTTGCGCTGGCGTGCGGCCGGCTTGCACCGGCCGCGGCCGTGATCATTCCGTGCTGATGCGTTTCAACGCGGCAATGTCGTGCTTGTTCTTTACTTTCTCCTTGTGCTTGATTATCTGCCGGTCGAGTTTGTCGACAAGCAAATCAATTGCGGCATACATGTCCGCGTCCTCGCTTTCGACAAAAATGTCCTTGCCTGACAGATGAACGTTCGCCTCAATCTTCTGTCGCAATTTTTCCACACTCAGGATCATGCTCACATCGATTACGTGATCGAAGTGGCGATTGATACGGGTCATCTTGGAAGAGACGTAATCACGAATTGATGGCGTGATTTCGAGGTGATGGCCGGTCATGTTCAGGTTCATATGCCATGCTCCTTTATGAAAACAGCGACTGTTGCACGTTGACTGCCTGTCGGGATCTCATGGCATCAACAGCACAACTCCTCCTTCCCAACTTCAACTGCGCCTGCAAAGCAACAATTCACGGGCCAAGTATGACCGCAATTTTCTAGAATGATTTCCGCAGACTTGCCGACTGGATCTGCATCGCTTCACGATATTTTGCAACGGTACGCCGTGCCACCACGATTCCCTGCTGTGCCAGGATGTCCGATATGCGGTTGTCTGAAAGAGGTTTACGTCCATCTTCCGCCTGCACCAGTTGCTTTATCAGCGCGCGGATTGCGGTGGCGGAACACGCACCACCAGTGTCGGTAGAGACGCTTGAGCCAAAGAAGTACTTGAGCTCAAAAATGCCGCGCGGAGTGAGCATGTACTTCTGGGTTGTTACCCGCGAAATAGTGGACTCATGCAAGCCGACCTGTTCTGCAATCTCGCGCAATACCAGCGGGCGCATGGCGACCTCACCATGGTCAAAGAAGTGCCGCTGACGCTCAACGATTGCCTGCGTGACGCGCAGGATCGTGTCAAATCGCTGCTGGACGTTCTTGATCAGCCAGCGCGCTTCCTGTAACTGTCCGGCAAGGTTCTTGCCGGCGATGTCGCGGCTTTTTTGCAGCAGATCCGCGTAGAGTATGTTGACGCGCAATTTGGGCATCGCTTCCCGGTTGAGGCTGGCCTGCCACTTGCCGGCGACTTTTCTGACCAGCACGTCCGGCACGACATATCGGATATCGCCTTCGCCGAAACCGCGTCCTGGCTTGGGATCAAGCGAGAGGATCAGGTGTCTTACGGCCTTGAGTTCTTCGTCGTCACAGCGCAGAAGGCGCTTCAGCTTGGCAAAATCACGGCTTGCGAGCGCATCGAGGTGATTTTCCGCCAATCGCAGAGCAAGTTCCCGGTGCGGCGTATTGTCAGGCATTGCACGCAACTGCAGCGCAAGACATTCCTGGAGAGAGCGGGCGCCGACCCCGGTCGGATCCATGTTCTGCACATGCCTGAGCGCGATGGAAATTTCCTCAGGCTCAATTTCGACGTGTTCCGCGACCAGATTTGCCAGGTCGTCCAGGTCGAAGGTGAGGTAGCCATCGTCATCAAGATGCGCGATCAGCAGCACCACAAGGCGCCGGTCATGCTCGCTCAGCGGCAGCAGTGAAAGCTGTTCGACAAGGTGCTGCTGAAGAGTCGGTTCCGCCGCAGGTTGCTGGTTGAACTCGCTGTCATCGTCATCGTCGGAACGCCGTCTCGATGCAGCGGAAAAACCCGAGTCCTCGTCGCCGAAGTCCGCCTCCGCAATCTGGGCGCTGCCGTTGGCGTCGGCACCCGCGTTTTCGCCTTCCGCCTGGAAGCTGGTTTGTGCCCCGTTGAACGAGGACTCTCCATCGGACGAGCCGGAGGGTTCGATTCGTTCCAGCAGCGGGTTCTCAAGCAGATAGCGCTCAAGTTCCTGGTTCAGCTCCACCGTCGATAGCTGCAACAGCTTGATCGACTGCTGCAACTGCGGCGTCAGCGTGAGGTGCTGCGAGAGCTTGAGCTGGAGGCTATGTTTCATACTGGAGATGCATCGCCGCCCTGAATGCTACAGACGGAAGTTTTCTCCCAGATAGACTTTGCGAACGTCTTCATTATAGATGATTTCCCCCGGCTTACCGAAGGCCAGTACCGCTCCCTGATTGATGATGTAGGCATGATCGCATATGCCCAGCGTCTCACGGACGTTGTGGTCTGTAATCAGTACCCCGATGCCCCGGTTTTTCAGGAATCTGATGATTTCCTGAATGTCGATGACAGCGATTGGATCAACGCCGGCGAAAGGTTCGTCGAGCAGAACAAAACGCGGCTCGACAGCCAGGGCGCGCGCAATTTCAACGCGCCTGCGTTCACCACCGGACAGGCTGATCGCGGGGTTGTTGCGCAAATGCGATATGTGCAACTCGTCCATCAGGGCATCGCGCCGCGACAGGATTTCCTCGGGTGATAAATTGCGCAGTTCGAGTACCGCCTGAATATTCTCTGCCACCGTCATCTTGCGAAAGATGGAGGCCTCCTGCGGCAAATAGGCCAGCCCCAGGCGGGAGCGTCGATAGATCGGCAGGCGCGAAACTTCCTTGCCGTCGATCTTGATTGAACCACCGTCTGCTGGAACGAGGCCGACAATCATGTAAAAGCAGGTTGTCTTGCCGGCGCCGTTCGGCCCGAGCAAGCCGACCACTTCACCGCTCTCAACGCTTAACGAGACATCGCTGACGACAACTCGCTTGCCGTAGGTCTTGCGCAGCCCCTCCGCCCGCAACACACTCCGCGTTGTCGCCTGCCCGGTTGGGGGTGCACCTGCTTCTGCGGTCGAGTTCATTGGATTTCCGGCGCGTCAATTCTTCTTTGGCGGCGCCGGCTTGCCATCGGCTGCACGCGGCTGCACCTCGAAGACCACCCGCCCGTCATCTGCACCGGTCTTCGGTTTGGCTCCTGGAATCTGGTTGCGCAATTCCATTTTCTCGGTGGTCGAGTTGTATTGCATGAACTCACTGTCGGCCACGTCGTTTCCGCTTTTGAAACGAACCCTCGAGTACAACTTGAGCGTTCCTGACTTGTCATCGTATTCGGCGCGATCGGCGGAGGCATCGATGAAGTCACTGGTACCCTCGCGCTTTTGCCGGAACGTAATCTGGCTCGTGCTGCTGCCGAACAATTCAGCCGTTACACCGGCAGCCGTTTCCTTGACGATCGCCTTTTCAGCGGTGATGCGCATGGATCCCTGTGTAATCAGGACGTCTCCTTCGAGTACGCGGGTATTCGCATCCTGCGGGCCTTCCTGCACAAACTGCTTTGAGGACATTCGCAGTGTTTGCTGCCGGTCCGCTTTCTCTGCGGACGCACCGAATGGAGCAAGCGCGAGAATCAACGTCACGACCTGGCCAGAAATTGGTGTTGCTTTCATTTGTTGCTCCGGGGCAGATAGGCAATGTCGACGGTTTCAAACACGATCCGGCGGGACTTGGTGTTCATGGTGAATTTTTTGGCATTGAGCGTACCCGATGCGCTCTCCAGGACAACACCATCGTTTGAGAGAGCCTGGTGGGTATCCGGCAGCACGGTAATTTTCGGCGTGGTGAGCTTGAGCGCCGGATACTTCTCGGTTGCCACCGTCAGTATCAATACGCCGCCCTGCATCATAACCTCATCGGAGCCGTCGGCCCTGCGGAAGAGCTTGCCCTCTGGCGCCGTTATTGTCATGTTCGGCTGGTTGGAATTGGTCGCAATCATCGTGACTTTTTCGAGGTGAGACGAGTCGTCATCGGCAAAATGGGTCATTCTTGCCGCGTTGACCGCATATTGAATGTCGCCGGTACTGTTGAGCTGCTGGGCGGAGAAATTCTCGATGATCAGGTCGGGCTCGTGAAGCGCCTTGCGGTCAGCCCGGGTATCGGGTGGCTGAACAAACCGCGACAACCAGAATGTCAGTGCAACCAGCAGCGCGAGTACGCCAATAGGAAGCAAAGAAGCAGGGCGGGCAATCACGATTGGTCTGGTTTGCGCCGGAAAGGTGACGCGGGAACGAAGGAATGCTGATGATAACGCGGCCGGGCCGTGCAGGCCATTTCGTCAGCGCTGACTGGTGGCGGCGGCCGACGATGTCGAAATGGCTTCGAGCACCAACGACGGTGTCAGAATCTCCGGCAATACCTTTGCTTGCCCCTGACGCGGGTAGAAAACATAAAGTGGCACGCCGTTGCGCCCGAATTCGGCCAATGCCCTTGTAATTTCCGGGTCCTGCAATGTCCAGTCAGCTTTCATCCGGACGATCGCCAACTCCCCAAATCGCCTGATCACTGCATCGTCATTCAGGGCGACACGCTTGTTTACCTGGCAGGTAATACACCAGGTAGCGGTGAAATCGATGAAAACGGGCTGACCCTGGGCGCGCAATTCGGCGAGCTTCTGCCTGGAGTAAGGGATCCAATCTGCAGCAGCAACGCTGGTCTTGCCGACAATTGGCTGGGCGCCGGGCCAGCTGACAAATAGCGCGAGTGCGCCGAAAAGGGCTGCCAGGAACACTGCAAGCTTCGGACGTGCAACCTGCCAGTGTCCGTATGACCAGGCGGCCAGGGCAACGGCGACAAGCCCGAACAGCAATTTCGCACTGCCGTCGTTGCCGGTCTGCGAACCCAGCACCCATGCCAGCCAGGCTACCGTGGCAAACAGCGGAAAAGCCATCAACTGCTTGAACGTGTTCATCCAGGCACCTGGCCTCGGAATCCGTTTCAGCAATGCAGGCGAAAACGACAATGCGAGCACCGGTGTCGCCATCCCCACCGCAATGGCGGTAAATACGAGGAAAGCGACGTGCGCGGGCTGCGACAGCGTGTATCCGAGTGCGGCACCCATCATCGGCGCGGTGCAGGGCGTGGCCACAATCGTCGCCAACGCACCGGAAAGAAATGCGTCGCGAAGTTCACCGCGCGAACCGGCCATTTCGATGTTGCCTGCGGCAGTCTGAAGGCCCAGGCCGATCTCGAACACGCCGGACAGGTTTAGTGCCATCGCCATGAACAGCATCGCAAGCAGCGTGACAAAGGCCGGTGACTGCAGCTGAAATCCCCAGCCGATGGATTCCCCCGCAGCCCGGATCGCAAGTATTACGCCCGCGAGAATCCAGAACGAGACCAGAACGCCGACAAAGAAGGCTCCGCCCTGCTTGCGCAGCCGTTGTGGTTCACTCTGGGCATGGCGCGCGAAGTTCATGATCTTGAGGCCCAGTACCGGAAACACGCAGGGCATCAGGTTCAGGATGGTACCGCCGATAAAGGCAAAAAGCAGGGCCATCAGCAAGCCAAGTTGGTTGCCGCTCGCGATAGCCGGTACTGCGTCGCCGGACGCAGCGACGGATGCAGAGCCTGCAGCGCTTTGATCGACCCGCAGCGGCGCGGAAAACGAAACCGCCTGCCCGAGTGTGGGGTCGCCCCACCCTTTAGGCGAAACCAGCACGCCCTCCACAATCGCTCGCTTGTCGTCGACCGGGTCAGCAGCAGCGGTAACGAGCCGATATCCAGTGTCCGTCCTGGCCCAGTTCTGCTTCGCCGCATTGGCGATCAAATTTTCATGCAATGGAAAAAAACTGACCTCTTCGAGCGACGTTGACTGCGCCGCGGCAAATGTCAGTTCAATTGAAAACTGGCCGCCGGAAACTTTGGCGGACACCTGGCTGGCGTTCAGCGGCTTGGGCAAGGCAGCGTGAGCCTTGGCAAATGCGTCCGCCCACCGTGGGTCGACCCGCGCATCGGCCGCAACCACCGGCAAGGTCAGTTCGAGATCGGCGCTTTCGGGGATGCAAACGTCGCTGCAGACCAGCCACTCGGCTTTTGCCCGGAGGGTAACCGGCACTCCAGCTTTGGCGGTCGCAGGCACGTCAAGTTGTACCAGATGCAACACCTCGCCCTCGTAGCCGAAGTTCATCAGCGGGCCAAGGGGCAGTTTCTTCGGATAGGGCCACTGTATGGGACCGGTGGTATAGCCTGCGGGCAACGACCAGGTCAGGCGTGTCGGCAGGCCTGAATCCCCCGGGTTCTGCCAGTAGGTGTGCCAGTGATCAATGATTTTGAGACGCAGCGCAATCTCAGCCGGCCGCCCGGGCCGCACCGATTCATGCCTGGCGACGAGTTCGGCCTGGACATGCGGCGTCGTGACTGGTGAGGCGGCGGCACCCGGCATGCCGGCGGCTGAAAATGCGATGGCGAGGAGCGCAAGCAGTTTATTGATCATTGTGGACAATGAATGCGGAACCATCTTATGAGCCTGCGCAAACGGCAATGTTCCCGGACACAGTCAGAATCGTGATTCAAGGATAGTGGTGCCCACAGTCTGATTTGAACAGACGACCTACCGCTTACAAGGCGGTTGCTCTACCCCTGAGCTATGCGGGCAAAAAAATCGTCAATCGTCGAAAGCGACTTGCGCCGTGGCGGCGAAAGTACCGGAAACCTGATGGTGCTGTTGAGAGGAGTCGAACCTCCGACCTACTGATTACGAATCAGTTGCTCTACCAACTGAGCTACAACAGCACATGTCAATTGCGAAGCGCAACAGTATATCGCAGCGCCGAAATCTAGCCAAGCAGACATTGCTCAGCCAACGGGCGCGACAAATTGCTTTTTTGTGACCAGATTCACAAATGACTGCGCGGTTTGGGGCGATCCGTTAAGATTTTGTCCGCTGATTCTTGGAATGCTGCCGTCCGTCGTGTCTGGTTGGGGCGGCATCGGGTTCTCGTTATTATTTCATTGCCCAAATGGGCCAAAGGCGGACATATGAAGCGCATGCGCAGTTTTTCTACCGGATTCTCACTCGTTGAACTGTTGGTCGTGGTCGCCATTATCGGCATTCTGTCGGCGATTGCGGTGCCCAACTACACATCCTATGTTCAGCGCGGCAAGATTCAGGAAGCGACGTCATTTCTTGCGGATTCCCGTACCAAGCTCGAGCAGTTTTTCATGGACAACCGGACCTACGCCGGTGGTGCAGGCGCGTGGGCATGCGGCGGCGCTGCGCCGGCAGGCAGTCGGTACTTCGATTTCACCTGCAGGGGAACTGCGACGACCTATGTCGTGAGTGCGGTCGGCAAGGCCGCAGAAGGCATGTCCGGTTTTACCTATACCGTAAATGAAGCCAATACCCGTACGTCGACCTTCACCGGGTTGAGCGGTTGGAACAATTCCGCCAATTGCTGGGTCATCAAGAAGGGCGAATCGTGCTAACTGGGCATCACCGTCGCGAACAGGGCGCATCGCTGATCGAACTGCTGGTCGGCGTTGCGGTGCTGGCGCTGCTGCTCGGTTTGGCGGCGCCCAGCTTCACGCAGTTTATCCAGAATACGCAGATCCGGACTGCGGCTGAGGCGGTGTCTACCGGCATCACGCTTGCCAAGACCGAGGCGCTCAGGCGCAACACCACCGTGCGGTTCCAGCTGGTAAGTTCACTCGAAGATGATTGCATCCTGGCTTCCAATGGCAACAACTGGGTGATCAGCACCGAGGATCCGACCGGCAAATGCGGTGCCGCCGCCGGTGCGGATGTAACGCCTTTCATCGTCCAGAAGCGCGGCGGCGCGGATGGCGCACCCAATGCGGACGTGCTGGCAACGGGCGGCGGGGCCGGCAACCATACGCTGGTCTTCACCGGGCTGGGTCGCCCGTCGTCGATGAATCTCGACGGATTCACCACGGTGGATATCACCAACGATGTTTCCGGCACCTGCGAACATGCGTCGGCCAGTGGCACCATGCGTTGCCTGAGAATCGCCGTCACGCCTGGAGGAGACGCCAGAATGTGCGATCCCAAGGTGTCCGATGCAACCGATCCACGCAAGTGCTGATAGACAGGGTCACTAAATGATGAACAGGACCAGAAAAACACAGCAGGGCGTCATGCTGATCGAGGCCATGGTCGGCATCCTGATATTTGCCATCGGTATTCTGGCGTTGATGGGATTGCAGACCGCGGCAATTGGCAGTACTTCCGAGGCAAAGTATCGAAGCGATGCGGCTTTTTTTGCGAACCAGATTGTTGGTGAAATGTGGGTTTTGGGCAAGGATGAGGTTGGCACGTTTGCCACTTCCGGCGCCGGAAATGCGCAGGTAAACCGATGGAAAGCCGATATTGCGAATGCCTTGCCCGGGTCCACGGGCGGCAATGTTCCAACCATCACCATCGTCACTGATGCCAGCGGCCTGGGTTTCGAAATTACGGTTCGGGTGTTCTGGCAAAAGCCGGACACCACCGACCGGCATCAGCTCATTTCAATCAGCCGCGTGGATTTCAATCAGGAATAACAAATGAAGTCCAATAATGGCAATTTGACGTTTTTCCGGGCAGCAGGCTTCAGCCTGATTGAATTGATGGTCGGCATGGTGGTCGGCCTGCTTGGCGTGCTGGTCATCCAGCAGGCATTCCAGCTCAACGAATCCTACAAGCGGTCGACGTCCGGCGCCGGCGAGGCGCAGTCAAACGGCGCCATCGCCCTGTACAACCTCGAGCGCGAAATCCGCAATGCGGGTTACGGGATGAACGATCCCAATTTTCTGAAATGCGCGAACATTTACTGGTATTACCAGGGCAAGTATTCATCGCCCCCTGGTGCAGCCGGGCCCACTGCGCTGACCACGCTGCGACCTGCACCGGTATTCATTGTCGACGGCGGTGCGGGCAATGATGCGATCAACGTGATTTACAGCAACAACACGATGAGGACCGTGCCGGCGAAGATGGTATCGGATCGCGACAATAACCTGTCGTCGAACGAGGCCAAGCGGGTGGACGTCGACAGCAACGCCGGCTTTGCCGAGGACGATCTGTTCGTCATTGCCCAGACCGATCCTGCCGATGGCCTCTACAAGTGCGCCATGTATAACGTCACGCCGCCGCAGGGTGGCGTGCCGTTGTTGCCGTCGCATCTGTGGAATGCGTCGGGTACCGACGGTCCGTATAACCCGCCCCTGGCAACATCGCTTTTTCCCCGGCCAATGGTCAATTCGCAGGTGTATGCGATGGGACAGCTTTCGTCGAACGGTTTTGAGATCAAGGATTCAACGCTGACGATGACACCTGCCATCACCCGCTCCGCGCCCGGCCAGCCGCCGTCGCTTGGCAACACGTCATTTCAGTTGGTCGGCGGCATTGTCGGCATGAAGGCCTGGTACGTCAAGGACAACGGTGCTGGTGGCGTGGTGTACGACAAGATCCTGCCGATTTCACCACTGGAGTGGCAACGGGTGCGCGCGATCCGGGTCATGCTGCTGTCGCGTAGTACCAACTATGAAAAGCCGGCCGCAGGTGCTGGCGGCGTTTGTGACGCGACAAGCGCAACCAGTCCCTCGATTCGCTATTACGATCCGCCGTCCAACAGCATCAGCAACACCAATCCAATCTATTTCCCGGTGCCGGATGGGCTGCCAAGCTGTTACAAATACCGGTTGTTTGAAACTGTTGTCCCGCTCAGAAACATCCGCTGGTCACTCGCCAAAGACGCCGATTGGAACTAAACATGATGTCTCAATCCAAACTGGCTAAACACGTCGCACCTTTGCAAGGCGCGGTCAAGCGGCAGCGCGGCGTCGTGCTTTTTATCGCGCTGATTGTGCTGGTCGCCATGAGCCTGGCCGGAATTGCGCTGGTTCGGTCCGTCGATACCAATGTGCTGGTCGCCGGAAATCTCGCCTTCCGCCAGGGCGCGACCGCGGCATCGGATTCTCCGGTACAGGCTGCGCGTGCGTGGATTGTTGCCAACGCCACCGGCAGCAATCTGTTCAGCGACAGCTCCAGCCAGGCATTCTTCTCGACCTGGCAATCCGCATTCAATCCCGACACCTATGACTGGAAAGACGCCACCAAGGCCAAGTCGCTGGGCGCGGATGCGGCAGGTAACACCCGCTATTACGTCATTCACCGCATGTGCAGCAATTCGGGTGATCCGAACGCGGCAACCAACCTCTGCGTAAAAAGCGCCGCGTCCGGCCGCGGACGCGGCAGTTTCGGCGCTATCGCCTATCCCGGACTGGCACTCGAAGAGGCCGGCTCTCCGGTTTACCGAATCACGGCCCGCGTTGAGGGCCCGAAGAATACCGTGACCATGGTTCAAACGGTCGTGGTGCCCTGATTTACGGCGCAAATCACTTTCATTTGCAGCAAACGAATATTTCTGGAGTAACCGGCATGACTCATTCATCCTCGTTTCGATTAAAAGTGCTTGCACTGTTTGCCGTCTGTACGTTCGGTGGCATTGGCGCATTGCAGTCCGCGCCAACGTTGCTCTCCAACGAACCGCTGGCAAACGCCAGCAATACCGGCAAGAAGCCCAATCTGATGTTCGTCCTCGATGACTCGGGATCGATGCAGCAGGATGCGACGCCGGATTATGTCCAGCAGGAAAAGCTCTGCAAGAAGAGCGGCGACAACACCAGCGGCGACACGTTCGAATACTGTCGCCTGGGCGATCCGCCTTACATGTCGCCGGACTTCAACTATCAGTATTACAACCCGGCGATTCGCTACCAGCCGGCGCTGAATGCCGATGGCACGCCCAAAACGAACTACACCACCGCGACGGCCGTACCCACTGATACGTTTGGTGTGCGGAGCTGGAACCAGTTCTACCAGTTTGGAGCCGTGGCTACGGTTAACCTGACCACGGAGTATCCCGATCGTGCCTGGTGCTCAAGTGCTGCCGCCTCCAACACGGATCTGGTCAATTGCCGTGTCAATGGCACGCCGGCAACGGATGGCTGGCTTTATCCGGATGCCACCTATCGTTTCAGCCGTGATCCGGGCCGTCTTGGCAGGTGCAATAACGCCTATCCGAACGACAGCCCGCCTGCACCAGACTATGACTGTTCAACCGGCGCCGGCAATACCGTTCAGTTTCCGAAGTATCGCTT
>CAYQKN010000021.1:0-24808 GCA_964417885.1 uncultured Burkholderiales bacterium
TGAAGGAGAAACATCATGCGTGCAATCCATAAAGTGCTGGTCGTAGATGACGACCCCGTGGTTGGAAAAAGCTTCAACCGTGTGCTTTCGAACAAGGGCTATGCAGTCATCACCGCGGCAAACGCGCATGAAGCCCTGACCAAACTGAAAGAAGGCGGATTCGACGCCGTCTTCACCGACATCCGGATGCCCGGCATGGACGGCCTGGAACTGGCGGAACGTGTCAAAGCCAGGACCCCCTGGACACCGGTGGTCATCATCACCGGCTACGGCACCGAGGCCAATGAAGCGCGCGCCAAAGCCGCCGGCGTGACAGCCTTCCTGCAAAAACCGCTTTCGCCGGAAATGATCGAAGACAGCGCGGCCAATGCCACGCGGGTCGCGGCACCGGTGGTGGCGCGGATCGAAAGCCGGCACGTTGAAATGCCCGTGGTCGCGCCGGCGGTCAAAGAGAACGCGCTGAAAAACATCGCGCTGTTCATCGCGGCACCGTTCATCGGCCTGGTCTACGCCGTGTTGCTGCCGTTCGTTGGCCTGGGCCTGCTGACCAAACTGGCCGCCGAAGCGATGGTAAAAAAATACCCGGTGATGGCCAATGTGTTCGGCTTCGTCAAAGCCCTCGCCAAGCTCGTCGCCGCACCATTCCTCGGGCTGGCCTTCATCGTCGCGCTGCCGTTCGTTGGCATGGCAACACTGGCATGGGTCGGCATCCGCGGCCTGGCAGACAAAGCGCGCGCAGGCTGAGTTAGATCAATACCGGCGGCGACAGCAGGGACAGAATGAAATCGTCGCGCATCCTGCACTCGCCGCTATCAGCACACTAGATCGGGGAAGGTTGCCTTCCCCGATTTTTTTTGCCGGGTCGAATCCGGACACAGGGAATCCTCGATGAAACATTCCGACATGACGGGCCGCCCGATGCGGCCCCGCGCGCCGCAGGGCCTGATCCTGGCAGGCCTGCTGGCATTGACGTGTTTACTGCCGTCTGCGGCGACTGCCGCCGAGGCGAGCGAGTTGTCCAAGGAAAGCGTGGCGTGTCTCAAGTGTCACGACAAGCCGGGCATGGAAAAGGTACTGGAGAACGGCGAGAAGCTGTCGCTGCATGTCTCCACCCAGGCCTACGCCGATTCGATGCACAACGAAACCAATTGCGAGGATTGCCATGCCGATCTCGACGCCAAGACCCACGGCAAGGTCAAGACCGCAGTCAAGAGCAAACGCGACTTCGCCCACTCGATGCGCGAGACCTGCCGTGACTGCCACAAGAAAAAATTCACCCAGTACGACGACAGTGTCCATGCCGCGCTGGTGAAGGACGGCAGCAAGAAAGCCCCGCTGTGCGCGGACTGTCACAACCCGCACACCCAGCTCTCGGTCAAGATTGTCGAGCCGATTGCGGCCACGCCCTGCGCCGCCTGCCACGAGGCGATCTTCAAGGCCTACACCACGGATGTGCACGGCCTCGCCCGTGCCGCCAAGGGCAAGACCGCGCCGCTGTGCGCGGATTGCCACAAGGCGCACGAGGTCAAGGCCGCCTCGCTGGGGGATAACGCCAGGGACAGCTGCCTCGCCTGCCACAAGAACGCGGTCGATGAACACAAGGGCTGGCTGCCGAACACCGGCCTGCACTTCGAGGCCATCTCCTGTCCGGCCTGTCATGCGCCGGCCGCGCATCGCCGCGTCAACCTGCGGCTGTATGACGGCCCGGCCGCGGCGAAGAAACAGTTGTCGGAAAAACGCGGGGTGCCGCAGTTTGTGGCGCGAACCCGTGCCGCCGATGCAAATAATCTCGGCCTGGACGAGCGCGCGCTGCTGAGCCTGCTCAAGGAATTCAACCAGGACGGCGACGACAGCAGGGCCGTGCTGCGCGGCCGGCTGGAGGTGAGATCCGGTGTGGAAGCGCACCAGTTGGCCGACAAATCGAAGGCGATCAAGGATTGCGACACCTGCCACCGCGCCGGCGCCGAGGCGTTCCAGAGCGTGTCGCTGACCATTGCCGGTGCGGACGGCAGGCCGTTGCGTCACGGGGTGCAGAAAGACGTGCTGACCTCACTGCAGTCGATGGAGTCGGTACGCGGCTTTTACGCCATCGGCAGCACACGCATCAAGCTGCTGGATACGCTGCTGGTCCTGGTGGTGCTGGGCAGCATTGGCGGCCCGCTTGCGCACATGACCACGAAGTGGCTGTTCCGTCGATTCCGCGAAAAGCAGGCAGCCGAGCAGCGTGCGGCCGATGCGCTGGCCGCCAGCCAGGCGGCTGCGACTGGCCATCGTGACGACGTTCCAAACTAGCAGGAGACAGCCATGCGCAAGTTATACATTCATCCGCTCCCGGTCAGGATCTGGCACTGGACCAACGCGCTGGGGTTTGTGCTGCTGATCGCCACCGGCCTGCAGATCCGCTACGCCGGCCTGATCCAGGTGATGTCGTTCAAGAACGCGGTCGAGGTGCATAACTGGGTCGGCTTCGCGCTGATCGCCAATTTCTTCATCTGGCTGCTGTTCTACCTGTTCTCCGACAAGATCAAGGTCTACCACCCGGAGCTGAGTCCGACCACCTATTTCCGCGCCAGCTTCAGGCAGATGCAGTTTTACGGCTACGGCATTTTCCGCGGCGATCCCAACCCGCATCACGTCAGCGCCTACCGCAAATTCAACCCGTTGCAGAGCATGATGTACCAGATTGTCATGATGCTGCTGGTACCGATCCAGTTCTTCACCGGCGTGCTGCTGTGGGATGTGACACGCTTTTCCTCGACCGTGGAAATGTTCGGCGGCGTGCGCGTCGTCGATACGGTGCATGTGCTGCTGTTCATCTTCTTCAGCGGCTTCATCATCGTCCACACCTACCTGGGCAGCCTCGGTCACACGCCGGCGGCACACTTCGAGGCGATGGTGACGGGGTATGAAGAGGTCGAGGATGAGGCAGAGGCAGGCAAGGCTCCGGCTGCTGCGGGGGACTGATTGCAGTGTTCAGGATAAGGCCGCGATACCGGGTCGCTGGGATTTACCGTCGAACCGTCGCATGACGCTGATCGTGCGCTGACTCCTTGTGCTTCTTGGGACGGACTTGTTGGTGCAGTTGGCGAAGCGGCGGTAGATTGTTGGCTCCTTCCCCCGGCAACGGGGGAAGGCTGGGATGGGGGCGATGCGTGAAAGCTGACCTTGCCAACTCTTTGCGACGCCCCCATCCCAACCTTCCCCCACGATTGTGGGGGAAGGAGTTAGATATTTGCCGGCATCCAGTGAATGCGGTTAGCGATGCCTGCGCAGAAAAAACAAGCGCAACTCTGGCGGGAATCTCCACTACGCCGCGTTCTACTCCTTCCCCCGGCAACGGGGGTGAGACAAGGGTTTCGCCGAGCCTGCTCGGCGCTTGTCGAACGGCATTCCGATGCAGCGGAATGCGCGTCCTGCAAGGAAGGCGGGGATGGGGGCGATGTTTCCACGAAGTAAACGCCGCCTTGCGCGACATCACCATGCCAAGCAGGCGAATCCCTTGTGGTTGCTTTCATGCACCGCGGGAAACAAGTAATCTGCGACGCTCACCCCAGGACGCCGCCACACAATCTGCCTGGCAAATTCAGGAAGACTCCGCCTCGCCCGAATCGTATTCGGTGTCCCGCACCCGGATGTTGTACTTCTTCATCAGCGCCTGAAAATTGGCGCGCTGCATGCCGGTTTCCTCCGCGCTGCGGGTGACATTGGAGCCGTTTCGTTTCAGCGTTTCCTGGATGAACAGCTTTTCCACGTCCTCCACCGATTTTTCGCGCGCGATCTTCTTCACCCGCTTCAGGTCTTCGCTGGTACGCGGCACCTCGAGGTCGAGCCGCGGGGCGAGATCGATGATGCTCGCCAGGTGCGCCTGGCGAATCACGTTGTCAGATGAAAGGATCACCGCGCGCTGGATGGTGTTCTCCAGTTCGCGCACGTTGCCCGGCCAGTCGTGGTTCATCAGCAGGCTCATCGCGCCGTCGGAAATTTCCGCAGCCGGTTTGCCGAGCTCCTCGCAAAACACCTTGACGAAGTGGAACGCCAGGGCGGGAATGTCGTCGCGTCGCTCGCGCAGCGAGGGCGCGCGGATCGGGAACACGTTGACCCGATAGTAAAGGTCCTCGCGGAAGCTGCCGTCCGCGACCATGGCCTTGAGGTCCTTGTTGGTGGCGGCCAGCAGGCGGACATTGGTTTTCTGCACCGTGGTGCTGCCGACCGGCCTGAACTCGTGTTCCTGGATCACCCGCAGCAGTTTCGCCTGGGTGGACAGCGGAATATTGCCGAACTCGTCGAGGAACAGGGTGCCGTTGTCGGCGATGTCGAACATGCCGCGCTTGTTGGCCACCGCGCCGGTGAACGAACCCTTGACGTGGCCGAACAGCTCGCTTTCGAGCAGGTTCTCGCTCAGCGTGTTGCAGTCGACCGTGACGAAGGGATTGTCCTTGCGCAGGCTGTTGTAGTGGATCGCGCGGGCAATCATTTCCTTGCCGGTGCCGCTCTCGCCGGTGATCAGAACGGTGGTGTTGGTCGGCGCGCACTTGGCGATCAGGCGGAAGACGGCCTGCATCGGCGCGCTGGCGCCGATGATGTTCTCGAACCGGTACTTGGAGCTGACTTCCTGCTTCAGGTCGCGGTTTTCACGCAGCAGGCGCCGCCGCTCCAGCGCGCGATCGACCACGTGCTTCAGTTCATCCGGATCGAACGGCTTCGCCAGGTAGTCGAACGCGCCCAGCTTCATCGCCTTGACGGCGGTTTCGATTTTCGACAGCCCCGTCACCATGATCACGTCGACATCCGGATGCCGTTCCTTGACATGCTGCAGCACCTCGAGGCCGTCGATCTTCGGCATCATGATGTCGAGGACGATGATGTCGTAGTGGTTTTCGTCGACCTTGCGCAGGGCTTCCCACCCGTCCTGCACCGACTCGACGATATGGTTTTCGTTGCGCAGGATTCGCTCACAGCTGCGAATGATGATTTCCTCATCGTCGACGATCAGTATCCGTGCGCTCATGACGCTCTTTCGTTGCGGTTGGGTTTGCCGTCGGCGAACGGGGATTCAACCGGCAGCAGCACGCGGAATGTGGTGCCCGCGCCGACCGTGCTTTCAACGCCGATGCGGCCGCCGTGTGCCTTGACGATGCCGTAGCTCACCGACAGGCCGAGCCCGGTGCCCTTGCCGACTTCCTTGGAGGTGAAGAAGGGATCGAAGATGCGCTGCATGTCGCCTTCCGGGATGCCGCAGCCGTTGTCGGTGACGGCAATTTCCACCATCGGCATCGGTTCCGCACCCGGCTTGGGCGCCGGCTGGGCGACGTAGCGGCTCTGCACCGTGACCCGGCCCTCCTTCTCGATCGCCTGTTGCGCATTGACGATGATGTTCAGCACCACCTGCTTGATCAGGTCGGCGTCGCCCCATATCTGCGGCAGGGCGGGGTCGAGTTGGGTGATGATCTCGACATGCTGCAGCGATGCCGGCCGGTCGACAAAATGCACTGTGTCGCGGATCAGCTGGTTGAGGTCGAAGTAGCCCTTGACCGGCACTTTCTCGCGGGCGAAATCGAGCAGGCGGCGGATGATGCTGGCGCAGCGCTTGGTTTCGCGGATCACCAGGTCCAGGTCCTCGGCATCGACGCTGCCCTCGGGCATCTTCTTGCGCAGCAGCGAGGTGAACGTCAGCACGCCGGTGAGCGGATTGTTCAGTTCGTGGGCGATGCCCGACGCCAGCAGTCCGACCGAGGCCAGTTTCTCGCCCTGCGCCACTTCGGCCTCGGCGACGCGCAGTTCCTGCGTGCGGGCCTCGACTTTGGATTCCAGGTTCTGCACCAGTTCCTCCATCTGGCGCATCGATATTTTCAGCTCATGTGTCATCTGGTTGAATGAGCCCGCGACGCGGCCGAATTCATCGTCGCTGCGCACCGGGATCGGTTGATCGAGGTCGCCGGCGGAGACACGTCCCGCGCCCGCTTCCAGGTCCTTCATCGGCACATATATGAGCCGTTGCAGCAGAATACCCACGCTGACCGCCACCAGCAGGATCACGCCCAGCGCAATGCCGGCCAGATACCAGGCGTGGGCACCCAGGGTCTGGTCGATTTCGTCGAGCGAATAGGCGATGTCGACAATGCCCAGCACCGACTGGCTGGCCGGGTGTTCGTGGCAGGACGCGTTCGAGCACGACGGCTCGTTGCGGATCGCCTCCATCGCCCCCAGCAGGCGCTGCCCGTCGGCGCCATTGTAGATTCGCCAGCGCTTGTCATTCGGCACCCGTTCCAGCGCTTTGCCGGACTGGTGGCAATGCACGCACGGCTCCGCGCGCTGTTCCACCGTCTCGCCCATTTCCGCGCTGCGGTTCGAGTGGACGATTTCGCCGTCCTTGTTGATCACGCGGACCCGGACAATGCCCTTCTGCCGGCCGATGTCCTGGATGATTTTTTCCGCTAGGTCGCGCTTGTTCAGCAGCATCGCGTAACGCGTGCTCTTGACGATCACCTCGGAGACCTGCGTCACGTGACCGGCGATCTCGTTCTGCAGGTGTTCCTGCTGATGCTGCACGATCAGGAACGGAAACAGGACGATCGCCGGCGACAGCGCGATGGCGAGATAGAGGCTGACCTTGAACTTGAGTGATTTCTGGCGCATGTGCCAAGACAATCGGCGAATCCGGTGAGGGTTGCGGGTCCTGGCGTCGCGACCATCCGGAAACATTGGCTGTCAAACCGGCGCCAGATTGCATTGCCGATCGGCGCGGGCCGGCGAGCCGGCGACGTGCATTGATGGGCACATTTCTGATCAAAATTTATCAGTTGGCCGGATGGCGCTATTGATAGGCATCAAAGCCGCGCAAGGTAGCGTTGCGCAACGGCGCCAATGGTGGAAGTGGAACGACGCGCAGGTTGATGTGGAAACGGACGCGCCGGGAAAAGCGCTTTACGGGTCAACCGAAAGGCAACTTCCAATAACCCCTGTCGTACCGGCGAAGGCCGGTACCCAAGTTTTGAAACCTCTTGAGTTGCATAGAAACTTAGGCCCCGGACTAAATCCGGGGCGACAGCTTCGCAGGTTAATGGTTGTGCCCAGAGCTAAACTCCAGCACTGGAGCGGCTTCCAGAGGCAAAAGCCGCCAGTCGCCGCGCCAGTGCTGGAGTTTCGCACTGACGCGGCGGCCAGGTGAGAGCTAGCTGAAGCTGCCGATGAATCCGGTTGCGATCAGCACCAGCAGGATCAGGCCGAACGCGATCAGGGTGAAGCCGAGGATCTTCGAGGCCAGTTTCATCGGCTTCGACGGTTCATCGACCAGGTACTTCTGCAACTCACCGGTTTCAACCAGGCGCTTGTAGTGCAGCGGATGGTCGCGGGCGAAATGTTCGATCGACATGGTGCCGGTGAACATGACGGTGTCGAGCGGGAATTTCTCCGGCCGGAAGTGATTGTTGAAGAAGTGGACGGTGAACAGGAACACGGCCGCCAGGAACGCTTCCTCGCCGTGGGTGATCACCGCCACGTTGAATACCCAGCCCGGCAGGAATGCCGCGGTCTGGTTCGGCAGCCACATGATCAGGCCGCTGAAACCGACGATGGCAACACCCCAGAACGGTGCCCAGTAGTCAAACTTTTCCCAGTAGGTCCAGCGATCGAACACCGGTTTCGGCGCCAGGCCGAAGAACCACTTGAACATGGCGATCACGTCGAACAGGTCCTGCGGGCCGGGGACCAGCGAATCCGGTCCGAAGATCTTGAACGTCTTCCAGTTGCGGGCGAGACGGATCACGATGTAGATCAGGTGGATCACGAACACGCCGGCGAAGATCACCGCGTTGACGCGATGGATGATGGCGGCCGATTCCGGTCCGCCCAGCAGCTTCATCACCACCGGCGCCCACGCACTGCCGGCATACATCAGCGTCATGCCGGTCAGGGTCAGGATCATCAGGCTCACCGCGAACAGCAGGTGGCCCAGCCTCCACCACGGGCCGAAGCGCTGGAACTGCTTGCCGGCCGGGATGTTCAGCATGTCGACCTGCACCGCGGGGCGGGTGACGCCTTTCTTGCGGTCCTGGATTTCACGGTACAGCCACAGGATGACGTGAATCCAGAAGAAGGCGAAGGTGCCGAGCAGCAGCCCGACCATGAAATGCGTGGTCAGCCAGATTTCCGGGTAACGCTTGAAGTCGTGGGCGTTGCCGTGCGGCTGGTAAGTGACAAAACCGGCGGTCGCTTCCTTGTGGCATTTCTGGCAGGTCTTCAGGCGGTTGTCGACGTGGACCTTGGATTTGGGGTCTTTCGGCGAGCGAATGTCGTGGCTGCCGTGGCAGTTGAAGCACATCGCCGTATTGGTATACCCCAGCGTGGTGATCTGGCCGTGGTAGGTGTCGCGATACGACTTGGCGTTTTCCTTGTGGCAGCCGCTGCAGGCAGCCAGCATGCCCTTCTTGGCTTCGTCCTTGGAGGTCTGGTCGACGCCCATCGGGTTGTGGCAGTCGGTGCAGATGGCGGCCTTCGGGTCTTTCTTGTCGATTACCGCCTTGCCGTGCACCGAGCCGGCATATTCTTCCAGGTGTTCTTCATGGCAGGTGCCGCATTTGGCTGGCCCGGCCAGCCGTGCCGCGTCGTGCTCCGGGGTGCCGGGCTTGGTCCGCACCATCGCGTGCGAGTCATGGCAGCTGGCGCAGGTGGCGTTGGTCTTGCTCGGATCGTCCTTGTCCGCCTTGGCGTGGACCGACTGCTTCTGCGCTTCGATTTTCGATGCCACATAAGCGAGGCCGGGGTTTTCCGCGACCTTGTTGTCTTTCTTGACGGCTTCCCACAGCGTGTTGTGGCAGGTCACGCAGTCGGCCTTGGCGACAGTGCCTTTCTTGTGCGGGGCGTTGAGGTCGGTGATGTCGGTGTGACAATCGACGCACTGCATTTTGGCGTGCACGCTCTTGGCGACCACCGCGCTGTTGACGGCATGCATGGGTCGCTTCTTGCCGGCGGCGTCGGTGATCGTCACCTCGCCCTTGCTGCCGTCGTGGCAGGCCTGGCAGCTGGCGTCGTCGAGCTTGCCGGCGGTTGCCGGACTGCCTGACGGGGCGGCGGGTGCGGCCGCTGCGGTTGCCATGCTGCTCCATACCAGGCACGCCATTGCTGCTGCCAGCAGGCGAAAGGATCGTTTGTCAGCCATTTTTATTTTTCCTGTCGAGTTCAAGTGCCATCCGGGCCGTGCCCGCGCCTGTTGCAGGGATCAGGATATAACATCCTGCCTGCAGCTTCTAATGCGCCGTATAGCATCATGACGGCCCAACCAACCCGCTTATTGATATGGATCAAACGGGGATTCGGCAGATTTCGTATTGTTCGATCCATGTCACCCATCTGCGGGTGCCGCGCGTTACTGAGCACGGTACTTCAGTGTAATCTGCCCCCTATCCCTTTCAGGAGATCGACCATGAAACTCAAGCTCATTGCCACCCTGTTCGCCACCAGCGCGATCGCCCTGCTCAGCGCCACCTCCGCCAGTGCCGCGCCAGACGCCGCGAGTGCCGAAGCGCTGGCCAAGAAAAGCGGCTGCACCAAGTGCCATGCGGTCGACAAATCGAAGAAGGGCCCGTCCTACAAGAAAATCGCCGCGAAATGGAAGGGCAAGACCGATGCCGAAGCCAAGCTGATCGACAACATCACCAAGGCACCCAAGGTGAAGTTCGAGGACGGCACGGAAGAAGAGCACAAAGTGGTCGATTCGAAGGACCAGAAGGAAATCAAGAACCTGGTTCAGTGGGTTCTCGCGCAGTAAGCAGTTTTCCCGGCGCCCGGCACATTGCGCGGGCCAGGGCGCCAGCCGGCTGAAGCCGCGGCGGCCCGAGGAAACGGCAACAACGGCCGGGGGCAGCGATGCTGCCCCCGGCCTTTTTTTGCCCACCCACCGTGCATCGGGTTTGATCCGTATCAAGTCCCGCGGTGTTTGATCGGCTAACCTGAAGCTTCTAAAAAGCGGCTTGCTTGCAAGCGGCCTACCCGGGGGAGCACTGTGGAAGTATTCAAGGCAGATGTAGCAATCATCGGGGCAGGGGGGGCTGGCCTGCGTGCCGCCATCGCCGTCGCTGAGTCCGATCCCAAGCTGACCGTCGCGCTGGTGTCGAAGGTCTATCCGATGCGCAGCCACACGGTGGCCGCGGAAGGCGGTTCGGCCGGCGTGGTGCAGGCGCATGACAGCCTGGACCATCATTTCCACGATACCGTGGCCGGCGGCGACTGGCTGTGCGAACAGGATGTGGTCGATTACTTCGTCGCCCACTGCACCGAGGAAATGGTCCAGCTCGAGCAGTGGGGCTGCCCGTGGAGCCGCAAGCCGGACGGGCACATCAATGTGCGCGCGTTCGGCGGGATGAAAATCGAACGCACCTGGTTTGCCGCCGACAAGACCGGCTTCCACATGCTGCACACGCTGTTCCAGACCTCGATCAAGTATCCGTCGATCAAGCGCTTCGATGAGCATTTCTGCGTCGAACTGCTGGTGGAGGATGGCCGCGTGCAGGGCGTGCTGGCGGTCGAGATTGCGTCCGGCGAATTCACCCTGATCGAGGCCAAGTCGGTGATCATCGCCACCGGCGGCGCCGGCCGCGTATTCCGCGAGAACACCAATGGCGGCATCGTCACCGGCGACGGCATGGCGCTGGCCTACCGCCACGGCGTACCGCTGCGCGACATGGAGTTCGTGCAGTACCACCCGACCTGCATGCCCGGCACCGGGCTGCTGTTCACCGAGGCCTGCCGCGGCGAGGGCGGGTTCCTGCTGAACAAGGATGGCTACCGCTACCTGCAGGATTACGGCCTCGGCCCGGCGATGCCGAAGCCGGTCAACAAGGCGATGGAGCTCGGTCCGCGCGACCGGCTCAGCCAGGCGTTCTGGTACGAGCAACAGAAGGGCCGCACCATCGAGGGCATTCACGGCTCGGTGGTTCACCTTGACCTGCGCCACCTGGGCGAGAAATACTTGCGCGAGCGCCTGCCGCAGATTTACGAACTGGCCGAGGAGTTTCTCGGCGTCGATCCGGCGCAGACACCGATTCCGGTCCGTCCCGCCGTGCATTACACGATGGGCGGCATCACCGTCGACGGCAACTGTGCCGCGCCGCTGCCGGGTCTCTACGCCGCCGGCGAGTGTTCCAGCGTCGGCATCCACGGCGCCAACCGGCTGGGCTCGAATTCGCTGGCCGAGTTGTGCGTGTTCGGCAAGGTGGCCGGCGAACAGGCGGCGCAGTTCGCCCGCTCGGTGGTACCAGTGCAGTCAACCATGCTGCGCAAGCAGGCCGACATGGCCCAGCAGCGCGCGGTCGACGTGGTGAAAAAAAGCCATGGCACTGAGCGCATTTCCGTCCTGCGCCGCGAAATGGCCGAAACCATGGAGCGCGGCTGCGGCATTTACCGCCAGGGCACCGAGATGCAGGCCACCTGTGACAAGCTGGTCGAGCTGCGTGACCGCTTCACCAACGTCAACGTGTCCGACAAGTCGAGCGTGTTCAACACCGAGTGGCTGCTGGCCATCGAACTGGGTTACCAGCTCGAGGTGGCGCAGGCCATCGCCTGTTCGGCGCTGAACCGGCGCGAATCGCGCGGCGCCCACCAGCGGCTCGATGGCTACACCGAGCGCGACGACGTCCACTTCCTCAAGCACTCGCTGGCAACCTATGCCGGTGCCAGCCCGCCGGCGATCAGCTACGGCGACGTGAAAATCACCCACCTGCCACCCGGTATTCGAGCCTATGGCGCGGCGGGTGAAAAAGCCGATGCGGCGAAAGGCCAGAAATCATGACTGCCGTGACCAGGAACATCGAGATCGAGATTCTGCGTTACAAGCCGGAGGAGGAGGAACAGCCCTACCATCAGACGTTTGTGGTGCCCTTCACCGACGACATGTCGGTGTTGCAGGGACTGCAGTACATCAAGGACGAGCTCGACGGTTCGCTCTCGTTCCGCTGGTCCTGCCGGATGGCGATCTGCGGCAGCTGCGGCATGATGATCAACGGCGTGCCGAAGCTGTCCTGCAAGACCTTCCTGCGCGATTTTCCCGGCAAGGTGCGGGTCGAGGCGCTGGCGCATTTCCCGATCGAGCGCGACCTGGTGATCGTGATGGACGATTTCATCGCCAAGCTGGAAAGCATCAAGCCGTACATCATCGAGGACCGTCCGCGCAGCCTGGCCGACGGCGAGAACCTGCAGACCCCGGCGCAGCTCGACATGTACGAGCAATTCAGCTCCTGCATCAACTGCCTGCTGTGCTATGCGGCCTGCCCGCAGTACGGCCTCAACTCGAAATTCATCGGCCCCGGCGCAATGGCGCTGCTGCATCGCTACAACCTCGATTCGCGCGACAGCGGCAAGGAACAGCGGATGCCGCTGGTGCACGCCGAGGAGGGCGTGTTCAACTGCACCGCGGTCGGCTACTGCTCCGAGGTCTGCCCGAAAAAGGTCGATCCGGCCAACGCCGTCAACATCAACAAGACCGAAAGCGCGACCGATTATTTCCTGCGCTTTGTCGCACCCAAGGGTGCAGCCAGGGGAGGTGACCAGTGAGCGCGCGCCGTCCATACGTCCGGCCGATGGAAGGCTGGTGGAAAAAGAACCCGTTCTTCGTCGAATACATGGTGCATGAAGGCACCGCGCTGTTTGTCGCCGCGTATGCGTTCATCCTGCTGGTCGGCGTGATGAAGCTGGCCGAAGGCAAGGCGGCCTGGGACCAGTGGGTGCTGTGGCTGACCAGTCCGTTCGCCATCGTCCTGCATGTGGTCCTGCTGCTGGTGTTCCTTTATCACACCTGGACCTGGTTCAACATCATGCCGCGCACGCTGCCGCCGATGCACGCCGGGGGCAAGCGGGTCAGCGCGAACACCATTACCGTCACCGGCCTTGCCGCGTCCTGCGCGGCCAGCCTGCTGTTATTGCTGGTCTGCTGGAGCCTCGCACGATGAAACGCTCAAACGCCCCCATATTCTGGCTGCTGTTCGGCGCCGGCGGCATGCTGTCGGCCCTGATCGGCGCGATGCTGGTGTTCATCACCGGCATCGCCGTTCCCACCGGCACGATACTTTCGCGCAACCTGCTTGAATTCGAGCGGGTGCAGGCGCTGGCGCAGAACTGGGCCGGCAAGGGATTCCTGTTCATCATCATTTCGCTGTTTCTGTGGCACAGCGCGCACCGGATATTCCACACCCTGCACGATCTCGGCATCCATGCCGGCATCGTCGCCAAGCTGATTTGCTACGGCTCGGCCTTCGTCGGCACCCTGCTGGCACTGCGCGCGCTCTGGAACATCGGCTTCTGAGCCTGCGCCGGGCGGCGCCCGGCGATTGTTGACCGCATCCCCGGGCACGGCCCGGGATGCTGGCTACAGCGTAATCACCAGCTTCTGGTACAGCCCGCCGTAATAGGTTTCCTTGCGGATCTGTTCGGCGCGCACCGTTTCCGGCAGCCAGGTCCGGACCTCGTTGCGCCACAGGTCGAGCGCGAACGGCTCCAGCAGGTTGAGGATCGGCTTGAACAGGTAGCGCAGCGGATGGGGGTGGCGCGGCTGGTGATAGTCGACGATGACAATGCGTCCACCCGGCCTGGTGACCCGCACCGCTTCGGCCAGGGTCTGGCGGCGGACCGCCTCCGGCTGTTCGTGCAGCAGGAAGAACAGCACCGTCTGGTCGTAGCTGGCATCGGCAAAGCCGAGCGCGGCCGAGTTGGCCAGGTGCGGGTTGACGTGCGCGTCGACCGGCATTTTTTCGCGAAGATTCTTCAGCTGGATCGGCAGCACATCGACTACATCAAGCGATGCGCCCTCCGCCATGCGCGCGGCCAGCTTGGGTGAAAAGTCGCCGTACACGCAGGCAATCTGCAGCGTGCGGCCATGGATCGGATTGCCCAGTTCGGCCAGTGCGGCATCGCGCAGGCGCGAAAAATTACCCCACAGGATCAGGTTGACCAGCCACTGCCGCTCGAACACGCTGACTGCGTTGGGATGCACATAGGCCCACCAGTAAGTTTCCTGCAGGTAGGTCGGGATCCCGTCAGGTCTACTCAGGTCGGCGCTGATCTGCAGGGCGTCGTCAGGCATGAATTCCTCCACTGTTACGGGGTTTTATTGCAGGCGGGGCATGGGCCGGTGAGCCGGCACACATTGTGGTCAATCAGGATCAGCTTGTGTCTGTTGGTAAATTTCACTGCTTGCAGTATCGGTGATGTCGCATGCCGGGGTTTGATATCGATCAAGGCTGCCACGAATGTCGGCGTGCACCGGATGACTAATACAGAACATCGGGCAGTCTTGCAACCCTGGCGGCGCTGGCGACGGGCTGATCCAGGCATCGACGCGCCGACCCGGCATGACATCCGGCCCGGCAGGGCGGGGTGGCCGTCAATCGGCGCAACGGGATTGTCCTCTCCGCTTGCCCGGCCACGCCGGTCGCATCCGCGACGGCGCCTGTGTTTCGATTCGCGCGGCCACGCGTCACAACACCTTGCCGGGGTTCATGATGTTTCGCGGGTCGAGCGCACGCTTGATGGCGCGCATCATGTCGAGTTCCACCTCGCTTTTGTGCCGCACGATTTCGTCGCGCTTCATCTGGCCCAGGCCGTGCTCCGCGCTGATTGAGCCATGGTATTCATCCAGCAGTTGGTAGACGATGTCGTTGGCGGCGCGCGTCTGCTCCGCGGTCGGCGGACCGGCTGGAAACGAGAGGTTGTAGTGCAGGTTCCCGTCGCCGATATGGCCGAAGCAGATGACCTGCGCCTCGGCGAAGGCCTGCTGCAGCGCCTGGTCGCCGCGCACGATGAATTCGGCGATGCATGAGATCGGCAGCGAGATATCGTGCTTGACGCTTTTGCCGCGTGCCTTCTCCGCCGGCGGGATGTGCTCGCGAATGTCCCATAGCGCGCGCGCCTGCGCCTCGCTGGTGGCGATGACGGCGTCTTCGGCCTGGCCGGATTCGAACGCGGGCCCGAGTGCCGCGGCCAGCGCATCCTGCAGCGGCGCATCCTTGAGCGTGTCGGTCAGCTCGACCAGCACCTGCCACGCATGGCGCGCGGCGAACGGTTCGGCCGTGGCCGGAAAGACGTGCATGACGTGATCGAGGCAGACCCGCGACATCAGTTCGAAGCCGGTGACGCGGTCGCCGAGCGAGCCGCGGAGGGTCGCCAGCAGTTCGACCGAGGCGGCCGGTGACGGCACCGCCACCAGCGCGGTGCAGGTGCATTGCGGCTTCGGGAACAGCTTGAGCACGGCGGCGGTGATGATGCCCAGCGTGCCCTCCGCGCCCATCAGCAGGTGCTTCAGGTCGTAGCCGGTGTTGTCCTTGCGCAGGGCTTTCAGGCCGTTCCAGATTTTTCCGTCCGCCGTCACCGCCTCGATGCCAAGCACCAGGTCGCGCGCATTGCCGTAGCGCAGCACCGCGGTGCCGCCGGCATTGGTGGAAAGATTGCCGCCGATGGTGCAACTGCCCTCGGCCGCCAGCGACAGCGGGAACAGCCGGTGATGCCGGTCGGCCGCCTCCTGCACCGCCTGCAGGATGCAGCCGGCATCGACCGTCATCGTATTGTTGGCGAGGTCGATGCCGCGAATGCGGTTCATCCGGGTGAGCGAGACGACGATGGCGCGGCCGGACTGATCGGGCGTGGCGCCGCCAACCATGCCGGTATTGCCGCCCTGCGGGACGATCGGGGTACCGGATTCGGCGCATAGCCTGACCACGGCAGCGACCTGCGCGGTATCGGCCGGGCGCACCACCAGGGCGGACCTGCCGAGGTAATTGCCGCGCCAGTCCTGCAGATACGGTGCAATGTCGGTCGCATCGGTGATGATGCCGGCGGCCCCGACGACCGCCTCAATCCGGCCAAGCAGTTCTGGACTCATTGCAGCTGCGTTCAGGATCTGTCCGCGCAGCGGGTCAGCCGGACCGGACGGCGGCGCGAATTTTCGCCAGGGTGGCCGTGGTCGAGCGCTCGTGCTGGAACGCGATCGCGTGCACCGTCCCGCCCCAGCCGGTCACTTCAGCCGCGCCGACGATTTTGTCGATCGCCCAG
This sequence comes from uncultured Burkholderiales bacterium, assembly GCA_964417885.1. Taxonomy (GTDB): domain Bacteria; phylum Pseudomonadota; class Gammaproteobacteria; order Burkholderiales; family Usitatibacteraceae; genus UKL13-2. Next base: position 16,036 of record CAYQKN010000021.1, read on the forward strand.
TCGCCCCCCTTTACCAGTACCTCCGGCCGCGATTCGACAATGCGCGCAAGCGGCGTGTCTTCGTCGAACCAGGTCACCAGCGAAACGCATTCCAGCGCGGCGATCACGGCCATCCGGTCCTCGAGCGTGTTGATCGGCCGGTCGTCGCCCTTGCCCAGCCGCTTCACCGACGCATCCGCGTTAAGCGCCACGATCAGCGAGCCACCCATTGCGCGCGCCTCGGCGAGGTAAGTGACATGGCCGCGATGCAGGACATCAAAGACGCCGTTGGTAAACACCAGCTTGCGGTTCAGGGCCGCAGCGCGCGGCGCGAGCGCGGCCGGCGCGCAGAATTTGCTTTCGAACGAAGGACGCATGGCGCTAGTTTACGCCACCGCGCCTCGCGCCCGCCATGTGCGGCGAACGCGCGTTGCCGGTCAGGCCGGCTGCGTAACCGGCGCGGCGAGGCCGGCCAGCAACTCCTTGCGAAACCGGTTGAGGTCGGTCGAAGTCTCGAAGGTGCGGTCGAACAGCGCCGACATCTGCTTCAGGATGCCGTTGACGACGCGGTTTTCCCACATCTTGTCGAACTGGATCTGCGAATCGAGCCAGTATTGCAGCCATTCCGGATCCGGCAGCTTGGACTGCACCGTGTCGTTGGGAAACATGCCCTTGTTGACATGCAGGTTGGTCGGGTGAAGCGGCTTGCCGCTTTTTCCCGAACTCGCCATCAGCACACCGATCTTGGCGAACGCCAGCTTGGCCTCGCTGCCCATTTTTTCGACCGCGCGTTTCATATAGCGGAAATAGGCGCCGGCGTGACGCGCCTCATCTTTCGAGATGGTGTCGTAAATCTTCTTGATCACCGGTTCAGTGTGCCATTCGGCGGCGCGCCGGTACCACTGGGTGAGGCGGATCTCGCCGCAGAAATGCAGCATCAGCGTTTCCAGAGCCGGCGCCGGATCAAACGGGAACCGCACCGCGTGCAGTTCCTGCTCGGTCGGCGCCAGTTCCGGCCGGAACCGTTTCAGGTAGTCGATCAGCACCAGCGAATGCTTCTGCTCTTCGTAGAACCAGATCGACATGAAGGCGGAAAAATCGCTGTCGTTCTGGTTGTCGCGCAGAAACATCTCGGTGGCCGGCAGCGCCGACCATTCGGTGATCGCGTTCATCTTGATCGTCATCGCCTGCTCGTCGGTGAGTTTGGCCGGATCGAAGCTGTCCCAGGGAATGTCGCTGGCCATGTTCCAGCGTGATTTTTCGAGATCGCGGAACAAATCCGGATAGAGCATCGGCGACGTAGCGGGCGGGCGGGTTGCGTTCATGGAAGTCGGGCCTTTTCGGGTTGCGGCAGCAGGTTGCTACTACGGTAAATGTGCCGCGATGGATGGTTGCGCGACAGGCGCGGGCAATTGCAGCATACCGGTATGACAGTTTAGCGAGTTTGTTCAGACCGCATTGTCGATCGGGCCACACAGGCCGCGAAAGGTGGTGGCCACCATGGCTTCGACAATCTGTTCGCTGTTCAGTTTGCCCGCCTGGCGAAGAAACTCCACGGTCGGGTCGCAGGAACGCGAATAAAGTGTGAAGACGACAACATCATCCGGCATGTCCGCGCTGATCTCGCCGTTCTTCTTTGCCTCCGCCACCAGCGCATAGAACCGCTTGTTGACCTTGATCGCAACGGCCAGGTAATCGAGGTTCATCATCAGCGAGCGCTGCAGCGCGCCGCGAGTCGAGGGCAGGTGCGGCACACCTCCACGCAGGCGGTGCTGCAGCGACCAGCGGAGGATTTCCTCCAGTTTCCGCCCGGCACTCCATTCGGCGGGAAAACCATCCAGTGCGGCCAGCGTTTGCGTCAGCAGGCGCGTCATCACGGCGGCGGCGAGTTTTTCCTTGGACGAAAAATGTTTGTACAGGCTGCCCTTGGCCACGCCGACCGCGTCGGCCACATCGTCCATGGTCATCAGGTCAAACCCTTTTTCCGACAACAGGCCATTGACGGCATCCAGGATGGCTTCTTCGCGCGCCTCAAACTGTTGTTTACGAAAGGGAATTTTTATTGAGAGCATTTTTGTTGACTTTGTACGAACTTGTTGGTTCAATTCGTGACTATACAGTCATCTTTTGACTAGTGCGAACGATTTTTTGATTGTGCCACCACGGCGGGCGGCTGCCAAGTAACCGCTTGAACGGCCGCTTCGGTTGTACTTTCCAGCGATCGGGCATGTTTGCCATCACCCGTTTTTTTATCCGCGCTGCCGGCCCACCAACGGCCTGTCGCGTCAATGAGGATCTATGAATTGCAATCGATTGCTTGCCCTGCTTGCCGCCACCGCAAGTTCCGTTGCCATGGCCATTGAAGAGCCGGCTTTCCGCGTCATCACCAGGAACGACGCAATCGAAATTCGCGAATATGCGCCTTTCCTGGTGGCCGAGACACGCGTTCAGGGTTCGTTCTCCGAGGCCGGCAACCAGGCCTTTCAGCCGCTGTTCCGCTACATTTCCGGCAATAATCGCCGCCAGGAGAAAATCGATATGACGGCACCGGTCAGCCAGGTCAGCAACGGCGGCACGGGCGAGACCATTGCCATGACGGCACCGGTTTCCCAGGTCGCCGATGAAGGCCGGGCGGGGAGTTACGTGGTGAGCTTCACCATGCCGGCGAAATACCGGATCGACAACATCCCGGCGCCGGACGATGCACGCGTGACGATCCGCGAGGTTCCGGCACGGACCATGGCTGCGCTGATGTATTCAGGCACCTGGGGTGCCGAGCGCTTTGCCGATCATGAGGGCAAATTGCGCGAGGCGATTTCCCGCGCCGGCTGGATGGCGCGCGGCAAAGTCGAATTCGCGCGATATAACGGGCCGTTCACGCCGTGGTTCATGCGGCGCAACGAGGTCCTGATCGAGGTTGTGCCGGCAGCGGCGGCAAAATAGTGCAGCCGGGCGGGTCGGGTCGGCAAGTCAAACTGGAGATCGGGGCAGCATGAAAATCGCCGTTATCGGGTCAGGCATCGCCGGCATTTCCTGCGCGTGGCTGCTGGCGCGCCATGCCGAGGGCGCGCACCAGGTGACGCTGTTCGAAAAGGGCGATTACCTGGGCGGACACACCAATACCGTCGATGTCACCCTGGATGGCCTCACCCATCCGGTCGACACCGGCTTCCTGGTATTCAATGACTGGACCTACCCGAACCTGATCGCCCTGTTCCGCCATCTCGGCGTGGAGACCGCGGCGTCGGACATGTCGTTCGGCATCAAGCTGCTCGATGCCGCCGGCAACGGCCGCCTCGAATGGTGCGGTTCGAACGACATCCGCACCGTGTTTGCGCAGCCGTCGAACCTGTTTCGCCCCGCCTTCATCGGCATGCTGCGCGACATGCTGCGATTCAATCGCGAGGCGACCGCCCTGGCCGAGCGCGCCAGCGGTGATGCCTCGCAATTGCCCGGCACGCTTGGCCAGTACCTGGATGCGCACCGCTATGGCCGGGCATTTCGCGACTGGTACCTGAAGCCGATGGCGGCCTGCATCTGGTCGACGCCGACACAGCAGATCGACCAGTTCCCGCTCGCCACGTTTGTCAATTTCTGCCGCAACCACGGCCTGATATCCGTCAACGACCGTCCGCAGTGGCGCACGGTGGCAAACGGCACCCGCAGCTACGTTCGCAAGCTGGCCGCCGAGCTTGCGGATGTGCGTCTCAACGCGCGCATTGGCGGCATCGAACGCACGACCGACCGGGTCACGATCGAATCGGACGGACAGCGCGAGCATTTCGACCAGCTGGTGTTTGCCTGCCACACCGACCAGGCGGCGGCGCTGCTTCAGGACCCGGTCGACGCGGCGGTGGCGATCCTGTCGCGCATCCCCTACCAGCCCAATACCGCCATCCTGCATACCGATACGCGTTTGCTGCCCGATCGCAAACGGGCGTGGGCGGCCTGGAACTACATGGCCTGGCATCCGCAGGCGGCCGGCGCCCGTATCACTGCATCCGGTGATGCGCCGGTATCATTGTCGTACCTGATCAACCGCCTGCAGCCGTTGCCGTTCTCTACCCCGGTCATCGTCACCATGAACCCGCTGATTGCGCCCGATCCCGCCAAGGTGATCAAGACCATCCAGTACGAACATCCGGTGTTCCTGGCCGAGAGCGCGATCGCCAAGCGCGAGTTGCGCGCCGTGCAGGGACGCAACCGCACCTGGTATGCCGGCGCCTGGACCCGCTATGGTTTCCATGAAGACGGCCTGATGTCGGGCATCGCGGTGGCGCGGGCGCTGGGCGCCCGGGTGCCGTGGATGACCAGTGTACCGGCGGCCGACGATCTCGCCACACCTTATCCCGGGGTCGACGCATGACGACCTGGCTTGACGCCGGCGCCGCCGAACTTTGCGTCGGCCGCGTGTTTCACAAGCGGCTGCGCCCGGCCGTACACCAGTTCTCCTACGGTGTTTTCTTCCTGCGGATTCCGCTGTCGCGCCTGCACCAGCTGGGCAACCGCTGGCTGTCGCGCGACCGCTTCAACCTGGTGTCATTCATGACCCGCGACTATGGTCCGCGCGACGGCACCAGCCTTGAGCAGTGGATTCGCAGCCTGCTCGCGCGTGAAGGCATCGATGCCGCCGATGGCGAGGTGGTGCTGCAGACCTTTCCGCGCCTGCTGGGCTACGTGTTCAATCCCATCAGCATCTGGTACTGCCACGACCGCGAGGGCGCGCTGCGCGCCGTCCTGTGCGAAGTCAACAACACCTTCGGCGAGCATCACAACTACCTGGTGGCGCACGTCGACCAGCGGCCGATAGCGCCCGGCGACTGGCTGAAGGCGCGCAAGGTGTTTCACGTCTCGCCGTTCTGCGACGTCAAGGGCCACTACCGGTTTCGCTTCGAGCAGTCCGCCGGCCGTGCCTACGCGCAGGTGGATTACTTCGACGCGGCGGAGGGCGACGACCAGTCCAAGCTGCTGGTGACGACGGTGCACGGCACCCCGCGGCCGCTGGGCGCGCGCAGCACGCTGCTGGCCTTCCTCACCCATCCCCTGATGACCTTTGCCGTGGTCGCACGCATTCACTGGCATGCGCTGAAATTGTGGCTGAAGCGTGTGCCGTTCTTTTCCAAGCCCGAACCTCCCACCATCGAAACCAGCCGATAAAACATGACTGCCAACGATCTATCCGCACTGCCCGTCGAAGCCAAGCTGCCGGCGATTGCCAAAGTGTTCTACAGCCTGATGAAGCGGCTCGATTCCGGCTCACTGTCGTTCACCTCGCCAGAGGGCTACACCACGATATTTCGCGGCGCCCACGAAGGCGTGCGCGCCGACCTGCGTTTTGCCGACTGGGGAGTGGCCAGCGAGGCGTTCAAGTCGGCCGAGATCGGCCTCGCGGAGTGCTATCGCGACGGCCGTGTATTCACGTCCGACCTGACCGCCTTCCTGATGCTGTGCACCGAAAACCAGGCCGCGCTGGAGAGCGTGTTCTACGGCAAGCCGCTGGTGGCGCTGATGTTTCGCATCAAGCACATGCTGCGCTCGAACACCCGCTCCAACGCGCGCAAGAATATCCATGCCCACTACGACCTGTCGAACGATTTCTACCGGCTGTGGCTGGATGACACCATGACCTATTCGAGTGCCGTGTTCCATGGCGATTACGCGACGCCGATGGCCGACGCGCAGACGGCCAAATACGAGCGCATCCTGCAGGTACTCAATCCGGCGCCCGGTTCCACCATTCTGGAGATCGGCTGTGGCTGGGGCGGCTTTGCCGAGCACGCCGCGCGCACCCGCAACGTCCGCGTCACCTGCATCACGCTGTCGCGCGCGCAGCTTGAGTTCGCCGCCGCGCGCATCACCGCGGCCGGGCTGGACCAGCAGGTCGAACTGCACCTGATCGACTATCGCGATGTGCGCGGCGAATTCGATTACGTGGTGTCGATCGAAATGTTCGAGGCGGTCGGCGAGCGTTTCTGGCCGACGTACTTCAAGGCGGTTCACGATCGCCTGAAGCGCGGCGGCCGCGCCGTGATCCAGTCGATCACCATCGAGGAGTCCGCGTTCCCGCGCTACCGCGAGACCAGCGACTTCATCCGCGAGTACATCTTTCCCGGCGGCATGCTGGCGCCGATCCCGCGGTTCATCGCCGACGCCAACGCGGCCGGCCTGTCGGCGGGCGAGCCGTTCCGCTTCGGCATCGATTACGCCGAGACGCTCCGGTGGTGGCTGCATCGGGTCAATGAAAAAACGGCCGAGATCAAGCTGCTCGGCTTCGACGAAAAATTCCTGCAACTGTGGCGTTTCTATCTTTGCTATTGTGAAGCCGGGTTCCGCACCGGGCGGACCAATGTGATGCAGATCGAACTCGCCAAATAGCCGTCAGCGGAGGATTCCATGGCCAGATTCGTCACCCGTTTGCTGTTCCTGCTCGCGCTGGCGACAGCGCTGCCGGCCGCCGCACAGATGCTGCCGCAGGTGGTGGCGCGCGAGCTGCCAAACCTCACCCTGCGCGGTGATGGCGTGATGCGTTTTTTTGGCCTCAAGGTGTACGACGTGAGGCTGTGGAGCGCGATGCGGGCCTTCACCCATAGCGATCCGTTTGCGCTCGAACTGGTTTACGACATGTCGTTCAGCGGCCGCGACATTGCCGAGCGCAGCGTGCAGGAAATGCGCGGTCAGGGCCATGCCGACGAAGCCAAGCTGAAGCGCTGGGGCGAGGAAATGGCGCGCATCTTCCCCGACATCAAGAAGGGCGACACGCTGATCGGCGTATCGATCCCGGGCAAGGAGGCGCGCTTCTACAACCGCGACAAGTTCATCGCCTCGGTCACCGACCCCGAGTTCGCGCGCGCGTTTTTCGACATCTGGCTGTCGGAAAAGACCAGCGCACCGGCGGTGCGCGCCAAGCTGCTCGGCAGCCCCTGAGCCTGGGCCGGCGTGACCGATCGCGCGCAATCAACCGGCGCGCCGCCGGCCTGGCGGCTCGCGGCCTATGGCCTGACCGCGGTTCCGCTGGCGATGGCCGCGCTGCCGATCTACGTGCACGTGCCGAAGTTCTATGCCGACGTCCTCGGCCTCAACCTGATCGCCATCGGCGGCCTGCTGCTGGCGGCGCGCGTGTTCGATGCCGTGCAGGATCCGCTGCTCGGATACTGGAGCGATCTGGCGCGCGACCGCCGCGCCGGCCGCATGCTGTGGGTCGGGCTTGGCACGCCGTTCCTGGCGCTGGGCATGCTGGGGCTGTTCCGTCCGCCGGCCTGGGATGCGGCCGCCCTGACCTGGTGGCTGATCGCGATGCTGATGCTGGTCTACACCGCCTTCAGCATGGTGCAGATCAGCTACCAGGCCTATGGCGCCGAGATCTCCGATCACCCGCTGCAGCGCACCCGCGTCACGTCATTTCGTGAAGGGCTGGGCCTGGTCGGGGTTTTCCTGGCGGCGGCGCTGCCGGAGATTCTGGCCAAGTCCAGCGGGCCGCGTGAGGGCTTTGCCCAGTTTGCCGTCATCTTCACGCCGCTGGTGCTGCTGCTGGTGACCGTCACAATCCTGTTCTCGCCCAAGGCGCCGGTGCGCACCCGGGCCGCGCCGCAGACTGCGTTTCGCACCATGCTGAAACCGCTGCGCAACCGCTCCTTCAACCGCCTGCTGCTGATTTTTGTCTTCAACGGCATCGCCGCCTCGATCCCGGCCACGCTGGTGCTGTTCTTCATCGAGGACGTGATCCAGCGCGCGGACCTGTCGGCGCATTTCCTGATCGCCTACTTCGCTGCCGGCGCGCTCGGCATGCCGCTGTGGGTGTGGCTGTCGGCGCGCATCGGCAAGGGCCGCGCGTGGCTGGTCGGCATGCTGCTGTCGATCGCCGCCTTCGTCTGGGCCTTCATGCTGTCGGCCGGCGATTCGACCGCCTTCATGATCATCTGCCTGATGTCGGGCCTGGGCCTGGGCGCCGATCTGGCCCTGCCGCCGTCGATCCTGGCCGACGTGATCGACGAGGACGAAAAACACGGCATCGGCCGCAACGAGGGCGCCTATTTCGGCCTGTGGAACCTGGTGACCAAGATGAACCTCGCGCTCGCCGCCGGCATTGCGCTGCCGGCGCTTTCGCTGCTCGGCTATCAATCGAAGGTCACCACCTCGCCGCAGGCGCTGGTGTACCTGTCCGCCGTCTATGCCCTGTTGCCCTGCCTGCTGAAAGGCGGCGCGGTGCTGGCGCTGCTGCGCTCGCCGTTCTGCAAGGCGCCCGCCGTTCCAACCACCCTCAAACCCGGAGTCGCATCATGATTCGCAAATTCGCCGCCGCCTGGCTTTCGCTGCTGTTGGTTGGTCTGATGGCCGGCTGCGCCACGGTGACACCGCAGGACTACGCGCGCGAGTCGCCGAAGCTGGACTTGAAGACCTATTTCAACGGCAAGGTGGACGGCTGGGGCATGGTGCAGGACCGTTCCGGCAAGGTGCTGCGGCGGATGGTGGTCGAGATGGAATGCACCTGGAACGGCAACGAGGGTGTGCTGGACGAATCGTTTCGCTGGTCCGACGGCAAGACCGAGAAGCGGGTGTGGAAGATCCGCAAGCAGGGCGACCGCTACATCGGCACCGCCGGCGACGTGGTCGGCGAGGCGCAGGGCGAGGCGGCCGGCAATGCGCTGCAGTGGCGCTACGTGCTGCGGCTGCCGGATGACGTCGGCGGCTACGAAATGAACATGGACGACTGGATGTGGATGGTCGATGACAAGACCCTCACCAATCGAACCACCATGAGCAAGCTGGGGGTGAAGTTTGCCGAGATCACCATCTT
>CAYQKN010000021.1:24908-37492 GCA_964417885.1 uncultured Burkholderiales bacterium
CAGTGCTGGAGTTTGATCAAATTTCGCCGCACCGCACTCAGCCCGGAAGGTCAACATGTCACTGAATCCCAAAATCACCGACTGGTCAAAAAAACGCGTTTGGATCATCGGCGCCTCGACCGGCATTGGCGCGGCGCTGGCGAACAAGCTGCATGCACTCAAGGCCAAGGTTGCGGTATCCGCGCGCAGCGAGGACAAGCTCCGGCAGCTGGTTTCCACGCTGGGTGCGTCACGCGCCATCGCGTTGCCGCTGGATATCACCAAAGTGAACACCATCCAGTCCGCCGAGCAGGAACTGGTCGCCGCCTGGGGGGGCTACGACCTGGTGATTTTCATGGCCGGTGACTACACCGCCATGCGCGCCTGGGAACTCGATCTCAAGGTGGCCAAGCAAATGGTGTCGATCAACTGGGAAGGGTTTCTCAACGGCCTGTCGGTGGTGATCCCGCGTTTCATGCAGGAAAAATCCGGCGGCATCGCACTGGTATCGAGTGTGGCCGGCTATCGCGGCCTGCCGAAAAGCCTGGTGTACGGCCCGACCAAGGCGGCGTTGATCAACCTGGCCGAAACGCTCTACCTGGACCTGAAGGACAAGGGGCTCGACGTCTACGTGATCTGCCCCGGCTTCGTCAAAACGCCGATGACCGACAAGAATGACTTCGAAATGCCCTACCTGATCACGCCCGAAGAGGCGGCCGACGAAATCATCAAGGGTTTCGGCAAGGGGGAATTCGAGATCCACTTCCCGAAGACCTTCACCCGCATGCTGAAGTCGCTGCAGCTGCTGCCGTATTCGCTGTACTTCCCGGCGGTAAAGAAATCGACAAAGCTGTAAAGTGGACGCCATGCGCAGCGAACCCCTCCATCACCTGGTCCACTTCTGGCAGACACTGACGCCGGAGAAGGTGGCGGCGCTGGGCGAGAGGTACACCGAGGACGCCTATTTCCGCGATCCGTTCAACGAGGTCACCGGCCTCAAGGCGATCCAGCACATTTTTGGCGACATGTATGTGCGGCTCGATGAACCGGTGTTCACCATCATCGAAACCATCGAGCAGGACCACGGCGCGATGCTGATCTGGGATTTCGACTTCCGCATCAAGGCGCTGAAGCCGGAACTGAAGCGGCGCATCCACGGCGCCTCGCACATCCGCTTTGCCGCCGATGGCCGCGTGCACTACCACCGCGATTACTGGGATGCGGCGGGGGAGCTGTACGAGCAGTTGCCGCTGGTGGGCGGCTTGATGCGATTCCTGAAAAAACGCGCGGGTTAGCTCGCCCGCGTTGCCACGCTGCGCAGCGCTGGCGACTACCGGCTCACCGCATCAATGGGTGTGGCAATAATCAGGTAGCCGGCAATCGGCTGCCCGTTTTCCAGCCGGATGGTGGTCGGCGTCTCGTCCAGCATCACCAGGCCCGCGGCAGCGGCCGCATCGCGCAGGTAGCCCGGCGAGTGCGCGAAGCGGCCCGAGGCCTGCAACTGAAACGTGCCCTGCATGCCCTGCGGTGATTCGACCGAAAACGCGAACCTCCCGCCCGGTGCGAGATGCCTCGCCACTGCGTCAAACACGCGACCGAGATCGCCCAGGTAAATCAGCACATCGGTGGCGGCAATGAATTCGAAACGGCGCGGCGTCGCGTCGAGCGCGGCAACCAGTTCGGCCTGCTGCAGCTCATCGTAGACGCCGCGCTGGCGCGCGCGATCCAGCATCGATGCCGACAGGTCGACGCCAACCAGGCTGCCGGCAAACGGACGAATCTCGATGCCGAGCAGGCCAGTGCCGCAGCCGAGGTCCAGCACATCGGGCTTGCGTCCCAGCTGCCGGGCGGTTGCCGCAAGCCATTCGCCTTGCGCGGCAATAAGCTGCGCGGGAATGCGATAACCCAGGCGGTCCACCAGGTGTTCGTCAAACGTGCCCGCCATGCCGGCGTAGAGGCGCTCCACCATTTCAGGCGGTGCGGCCGCCGGCTGCTCGCCGCGATACTGTGCCAGCTTGAACTGCGCGGTCGTGTGGCCGGGATCGCGCGCCAGCACCTGTTCCACCGCCGCGATGGCGGCTTCGCGGTTGCCGTCCTGGTGATGGATCTCGGCCAGGTCCATCCAGGCGTCGAGCAGTGCGGGGTTGTGGGCAATCGCGGTTTCAAACGCCTGCCGCGCCTGTGACCGCTGCTGGCGCTGCGCGTGCAGCAGGCCCAGGCCGTGGTGCGCATTGGCCAGCCGCGGGTTGACGCTGATGGCCTGGCGATAGCACGGCTCGGCACGCGCCCGGTCGCCGAGCTCAATCAGTGTATTGGCCAGGTTGTTCCAGGCCTCGGCGATCTGCGGCGCCAGCGACAGCGCGCTTTCGAATGCCTGCACCGCGCCGGTCCAGTCGCGCTTCTGCTGCAGCAGCACGCCGAGGTTGTAGTGCGCCAGCGCCAGTCGCGGCTCGATCCGCAGCGCCTCCCGATACAGCGGTTCGGCGCGGCCGAGGTCGGCCAGCTGGAACCAGGTCAGGCCGGCCTGCAGCAGCCACTGCGGATCGCGCCGGTCGACCGCCAGGGCACGCTCGAACTGTTCCGCCGCTGCCGCCAGCGCGCCGCTGCGCCGTTCGATCACGCCCAGCCAGAAGCGCACCGGCGCCTGCCGCGCGGCGTCGCCAACCGTGGCAAGGAAACGCTCGCATTCGGCGCGCGCACCGGCCAGGTCGCCACCCTGGGTGCGGGTGGCAATCGACTGGATGACCCCGTGGTCGGGGACGGCAGACATCGACCGCGTTAGCGCTTGGGCGCCTGGTCGATGTATTCGAATACCTTGACCACGCGCGCCACGCCGCTGGTGGTGCGCGCCAGTTCGGCCGCGGCATCGCCTTCCTCGCGGGTGACGATACCCATCAGGAACACGGTGCCGGCCTCGGTGACGACCTTGACGTGGTTGGTGGCGAACTTGCCGTTGTTGATGAAGCGCGCCTTGGTGCTGGTGGTGATCAGCGAATCGCTGCTGCGCGAGGCCAGCGATGCATTGCCGGCGATGACCAGCTCGTTGGTCACATTCTTCACGCTGGGCACCGCGCGCACCGCCTGCTCGATGTCCTTCTTCATCTGCTCGGTGGGCACTTCGCCGGTCAGCAACACCGACAGGTTGAAGGAGGTGACATTGACATGTCCGTCGCCGAAGCGCTCGATCAGGCGGGCACGCGATTTCCACTCGATGTTTTCATCCTCGATGTAGATACCGGCGGAGCGGCGGTCGTCGATCATCATCGCGGTGGCGCCGATACCGGTGGCGGCCAGCGTGAAGCAGCCCTGCAGGGACAGTGTTGCGGCCGCGACCAGCAGCAGCGCGGCGATGCGTAACGGGGAACGAGGGTTCATCTAGATCTCTCCGAACAGTAGTTGGTCGATGGCATCACACAGGCAATGCAGCGTCAGCAGGTGGACTTCCTGGATGCGCGCGGTGGCCGGCGCATCGACGTTGAGCAGCACATCCTGTGTGCGCGTCATGGCGCCGATCCTGCCGCCGCTGCGTCCTGTCATGCCGATTATGCGCAGGCCCTTTTTGTGGGCCGCTTCAATGGCTGCGACCACGTTTTTTGAATTGCCGCTGGTTGATATCGCGAACAGGATGTCGCCCGGCTTGCCGAGCGCGCGCACCTGCTTGGCAAATATCTCGTCGAACGAATAATCGTTGGCGATCGCGGTCATGATCGAACTGTCTGTGGTCAGCGCGATGGCGGCCAGCTCCTCGCGTTCGCGTTCGAAACGTCCGACCAGCTCGGCGGCGAAATGCTGAGCGTCGGCGGCCGAACCGCCGTTGCCGCAGGAAAGGATCTTGCCGCCGGACTTGAGGCATTCAGCCATGGCGCGCGCGGCGGCAGCGATGTGCGGGGCGAGGGATGCCGCCACCCGCTGCTTGGTGGCGATGCTGTCGGCGAAGTGGCCGGCGATGCGCTGTTCGATGGTTGTCATGGGTGAATTTTACGCTTCAAAGGCATTGGTCAGCCATTCGATATCGCCGGCGGCCACGCCGCGCATCAGCACCGCGTCGAAGCGGCAGGGCGGCAACTGCCGCATGCCGGCCAGGTAGTGCTGCGCGGCGGCGATGAGGCGCGCCTGCTTTTTTGCCGTGATGCTGGCGGCGGCACCGCCGAAATCGCGCTCCTTCGCGCTGCGGCGCAATCGCACTTCGACAAACACCAGGGTGTCGCGTTCGCGCATGATCAGGTCGATCTCGCCGAGGCGGCAGCGATAGTTGCGCGCCACCAGCGTCAGCCCGCGTGCCGTCAGATAGGACTCGGCCACGCGCTCGGCATCGTCACCGGTTTGCCTGGGAGCAAACAGGCGGCCCGGCATTACTCAACCGGCTTGAACAGGGTTGGCCGGCCGTCGCGGATTTCACCCGCCGCCAGCTGGCGCACAAACTGCCGACCGTCGAGCGAAATCCGGCCGGTGACCCCGTCCAGCGTGATCGGCTGCTTCGGATTCGCGATCAGGTTCTGCGCGATACGCCAGGCATCGATGCCCAACGCATACAGGCGCTCGTAGTCGATCGGCAGCGGCTCCAGCGGACGCGCGTAGGCCATCACCGCCGGGTGGTCGGGCTGCACGAACCACGGCATCTCCATGAACCGCACGCTTTCGAGATCGAGGTTTTCCACCGCGCTGGCATTGGGGTCGATGGTCAGCGAGGTGGCAAACACCGGTATGCCCACCGGCAGGTAGGGGCGGGCAAAGCGCGCCACCCGCACTTCGGTGGCCAGGAACACGACGTCGGCGTTGGCCTTCTCCATTGCCGAGATCACCCTGCTGCCGTCACCGAGTTCGTTGCCAAAGGCAATCCGCACCGCCACTTCGCCGCCCAGGCGGATCCACTCCTTCTCGAAGCTTTCCTGGATGCGACGGGCAAGCGGCGAGGCGGCGCTGATCACGGCGACCCGGCGCAGGCCGTCATCGGTGGCGGCGCGCGCGGCCAGTCGCGCCTCCCAGTCGAGGTTGAGCGAGACGTGAAAAAACTGGCTCGGCAGGTCGTTGTCGCTGGCAACCGCCGGCGCATTCAGCGCCAGCGTCGGCAGGTAGCCCGCTTCGCGCGCGAGCGCCGTGGCACCGTCGCGCGTGGCGCCGCCGATGATCGCCATCGCGCTGTCGCTGGCGGCCCGCCGGTACTGCGCGGCCAGCGAGCCGGCTTCGTCGTCGGCCGGATAGATGCGATACGCCGGTGCATTTTTGCCGTCCGCATTGGCGCCGGCGATGAACCCCTGCTTGACCGCATCGGCGACCTTGCCCAGGGTTTTCGAACCCAGCGGCAGGATCAGCGCAATGTGTCGCGGTGCGGGGGCCGGCGCGGCAGTCGTCTGTGGCGCGGGAACCTTGTCGGCCGCGATGGCATCTTTCGGGTTGCGGCTTTCTTCGCGCGCCGACGGGGTTGACGGCGCAACCTCGGCGGCCGCCGGTTTCGACGGCGCCGGCTGGCTTGCGCGATCCTGGCCTTGCGCCGACAATGCCGGAGCGATGAGGGCCAGAAAGCACACCACCATCAACCGTCGCAAATAATGTTGTCGAACGCGCATGGCGCAGCAGGAAAAGTGAATCGTGAGCTCCCGGCAGGAAGAAAAACTGGAGTGTGCATTATATGTGGTTGCCACTCCCATCGGAAATCTGGGCGACATCACGCAACGGGCCATTGACACGCTCAAGGCGGTCGACGTGATCGCTGCCGAAGACACCCGCGTCACCCGCAATCTGCTCGGCCATTTCGCCATCGCCACGCGCATGATCGCGGTGCACGAGCACAACGAGCGCAATGCCGCCAACGGCATCGTCAACCTGCTGCAGCAGGGTCAGCGCGTGGCGCTGGTGACCGATGCCGGCACCCCGGCGGTGTCGGATCCGGGCGCCAAGGTGGTGGCGGCGGTGCATCAGGCGGGCTTTCGCGTGATCCCCATTCCCGGTGTCTCGGCGCTGATCGCCGCGCTGTCCGCCAGCGGCGAGGGCGAATACGGATTTTCATTCTGCGGCTTCCTGCCGGCCTCGGCCGGCGAACGCCGGCGCCAGCTCGAGGCACTGGTCGCGGCGCCGCAGGCGCTGGTGTTCTACGAGTCGCCGCACCGGGTGCTGGAATCGGTCGAGGCGATGGCCGCCGCGTTCGGTACCAGCCGCGAGCTGGTGATCTGCCGCGAACTGACCAAGAAATTCGAGTCGATACACCGCATCCCGCTGGCCGACGCGGTCGCGTGGCTGAACGCAGATGACAACCATCGCCGTGGAGAATTCGTCCTGATTTTGTCAAACCCCAGCACCAGCGCGGCTTCCGGGCCGGAATCGGCCCAGGAGCAAGAGCTGGAGCGGACCTTGGCCATCCTGTGCGCGGAATTGCCGCTCAAGCAGGCGGTGGCGCTGGCGGTCAAGCTGACCGGAGCAAAGAAGAACCGGGTCTACGATCTGGCGCTGGCGCTGAAGGGTGGCGTGACACCAGACGCAGAGACCAATTAGCCGCCGCCTATAATTCACCCATGACCGAGCAAACCCTCACCATCACCCGACCGGACGACTGGCACCTGCACCTGCGCGACGGCGACGCGCTCAAGGCGGTGCTGCCGCACACGGCGCGGCAGTTCGCCCGCGCCATCATCATGCCCAACCTGAAACCGCCGGTGCGCACGGTCGCCGAAGCCGCCGCCTATCGCAGCCGCATTCTGGCCGCCCTCGACAGCGGACCGGCGGCCGGCTCCGGCTTTGAGCCGCTGATGACGCTCTACCTGACCGACAATACGTCGCCGGACGAAATCCTCCGCGCCGCACAGAGCGGCTTCGTCAAGGCGGTCAAATACTATCCGGCCGGCGCCACCACCAATTCGGACTCCGGCGTGACCGACCTGCGCCACTGCGATGCCGTGTTCACTGCGATGCAGGAAGCCGGTTTGCCGCTGCTGCTGCATGGCGAGGTGACCGGCGACGAGGTCGATGTATTCGACCGCGAGAAAGTATTCGTCGAGAAACACCTGATTCCGCTCACGCTGCGCTTCCCGTCCCTGCGCATGGTGCTGGAGCACATCACTACCGCCAACGCGGTCAAGTTCGTGCTGGCCGCCGGCGACCATGTCGGCGCCACCATCACGCCGCAGCACCTGCTGTTCAGCCGCAACGCCATTTTCAAGGGCGGCGTGCGGCCGCACTTCTATTGCCTGCCGATCCTCAAGCGCGAAGAGCATCGCCTCGCGCTGGTCAAGGCCGCGACCAGCGGCAACCGCAAATTCTTCCTCGGCACCGACAGCGCGCCGCACACCCGCAATGCCAAGGAGGCCTGCTGCGGCGCGGCGGGCTGCTATTCGGCCCTGCACGCGATCGAGCTCTACGCCGAGGTGTTCGAGCGCGCCGGCGCGCTCGACAAGCTGGAGGCGTTTGCCAGTTTTCACGGCCCGGACTTCTACCGCCTGCCGCGCAACAGCGGCCGCATCACGCTCAAGCGCGAGAGCTGGACCGTTCCAGAGGAACTGCCGTTCACCGATTCGGGGCTGGTGCCGTTGCGCGCCGGCGAGCAGATGGACTGGCGGCTGGCATGAGGGCGTGAAGCCGGCCGCGACACGGCTCGACTGGGATCAAGCCGTGGCCGCGTTCGAGCGGCCGTTTTTTGCCGCGGTCCGGCCGCTGCTCGACGAACTGGGTAGCGCGCGCTGGCCGGGTCTGGAACAGCTCAATGCGCTGGCGGCGTCACGCGGCCTGGTCAATGCCTGGGGAGTGCCGGTGCGCTTCGTTGCACCCGGCGCGGCGCCCACCTCCGCCATGGGCTACGAGATTCAGATCGGTGAAACCGGCGAGATTCCCACCCGCGACAACTGGCATGACCTGTTCAACGCCCTGCAGTGGCTGGCGTTGCCGCAAGCCAAGGCGGCGATCAACCGCGGCCACGTCGAGCGCCTGAAAATGGGCGGGGCGGCCGAGGCGGCGGCGCGATCCGCGCCACGCGACGTGCTGACCATGTTCGACGAGAGCGGCATCATCGTTGCCAGCGCGGATGAGTCGCTGCTGGACCTGGTGCGTGATTTCCGCTGGCGCGAGCTGTTTGTCGAGCGCCGGCACGCCGTCGTCAGCGACATGCGCTTCATGCTGGCGGGCCACGGCCTGATGGAAAAATCGCTGGCGCCGTTCATCGGCATCACCGCCAAGGCGATGCTGCTGCCGGTCGCGGCCGGCGCATCGCTCGATGCGGCGGCGGCGGCATGGCTGCGCCGCGACGACAATCTCGCCGACAGCCGTCGCCTGGCGCCGCTGCCGCTGCTGGGCATCCCGGGCTGGGACGCGCGCAACGAGGATTTTCGCTTCTACGACAACGCCGATTACTTCCGCCCCGGCCGCCGCGGCGACTGAGCGCGGGCCGCGTGAGATAATCGCGGCGGAAGCGTGCCAGACGGTCGCTGTGCACTTGTGCATAGAGGAAAGTCCGGACTCCACAGGGCAGGGTAGTGGGTAACACCCATCCACCGCGAGGTGAGGATCAGAGCAACAGAGACGAGTCCATACAGGGAAACCTGTGTGGGGTGAAACGGGCAATCTCTACCTGGAGCAATACCAAATAGGCAGGCGTTGACGTGTGTCCCGCGGAGCCTGCGGGTAGGTAGCTTGAGTCGCACGGTAACGTGCGTCCCAGAGGAATGACCGTCATAACGCGCAAGCGTCGTAACAGAATCCGGCTTATCGGTGCGCTTCCACTTTCTTCGTCGCATCCGCCAGCATTGCCCAGTCGCCGATCGTGATGCGCGCCACCACCGCGTAGCGATCGCCCAGCGGCTTTAACACCGCCGCTTCGCCTTCTGCCAGGTGCGGCGGCCCGGCAATGGCGCGAAACGGCGTGCCGTGGCCGACGATGACGCGATTGACGCCGGCGGCGCCCACCGGCTGCGCCAGCAGCCGCTTCAGCGCCGCGTAGTTGTTGCCCGCTTCCTCGCGGATCGTATTGTCGGCGGTGGCGCGACCGAACATCAGGGTCGCGGTTTCGCTGGTGCGGCAGTAGGGGCTGGCGAGCGCTTCACCTATCGGGATTTTCAGCTCAGCGATGGCCTTGCCAATCAGTCGTGCTTCGTCGCGCCCCTTGTCGGCAAGCATGCGCTGGTTTGCGCAATCGCTGTAGCCTTTCATGGCGCCGTCGAGTTTGGAAAAATCGGTTGAAGTGTGGCGAAAGTACAGCGTGTAACCACCTTTGCGCAGCGCATCCAGCAGCGGGCGGCTGTTCAGCGCGTGGACAGGGTCGGGTGCCGACGAAGGTTCGCTTGCGCTGGTTGCGCCCGAGGTAAAAATGCCGAGGGCAATGCTTGCGCCGAGCACCAGGTTACGAATCAGCCGGCTCATCATGGCCTCAGCGCCGGAACGGTTTGGGAAAGGTCGCAACACTCACATTGCCGTGACGGTCGATTGCCTGAAGGCCGAACACCACGTTGTCTTTCGATACGCCGATCACGGTCGCACGCGTGACGTTGCCGAAGTCCTCGCTCTTTTGCCAGAACGGCGCCGTGGTGTCGCGCCACACCACGCGGTAGCCGACCACGTCCGGTTCGGCGTTGGCTTTCCAGCGGAACGTGGTGTTGTTCTCCAGGAACAGGTTTTCCATCTGCACCTCCTGCGGCGCCGCCGGACCCAACGCCAGCGAGGCCAGTGCCGCGGCGTTGATGCGGGTGACGTCGGCGGCGTAGGCGAAATCGACGAACTCGGGCAGGTCGCCGTACTTCACGCCGTTCTCCTCGCGCACGTTCTGGTGCTGGTGGCGGAAATCCTCGATGTATTCGGTCATGCGCACTGCCGGATAACCGGCCTCGAGAAACGGAAAGTGATCGCCACCGCGCAGGTAGCGGTCGCGGCGATAGACCAGCTCGACCTTCATCCGCGGCACATAGCGCTCGCCGGCCTGCTTGATGAAGCGGCCCAGCTGGCGCGGCCCGGAATCGTTCTCGCCGCCGGTGCGGATCAGGGTCAGCATCTCGTCCGGCATTTCCTTCAGCGGCGGCACGCCTTCGGCAAACAGTCGCACTTTGCCGCGCTCCACCTGACCGTTCGAACCGCGCGTGTTGCCGATGATGTCGTTGGTGATCATGCCGGCAATGTTCATGCCCTTTGCCTTTGCCGCCCTGGCAAAGAAGGTGGCGCCGATCAGCCCTTGTTCCTCGCCGGCGACGGTCATGAATACCAGCGTGGCATTGAACTTGTACTTCGACATCACGCAGGCCATCTCGATCACGGCAGCGGTACCGGAGCCGTCATCGTTGGCGCCCGGCGCAAAGCCGTCGGCATCGGTGGGGGTGCCGCGCATCGAGTCGTAATGGCCGCTGACGACGTAGACGCGGTCGCGGCTTTCCGGCTGCTCACCCGGCAGCGTGGCGACGACGTTGACGATCGGCGTCGGCTGCGGAATGCGCGCGCTGACCGGCGCCAGGTGTTGGTCGAATTCGACTCTCATGCGGCCGCCGTTTTCGGCGCTGCAGCGTTCCAGTTCGCTCTTGATCCAGTTGCGCGCGGCGCCGATGCCGCGCGTGCTGCTGGTGGTGTCGGAGAGCGAATTGCGGGTCTCGAAACTCACCAGCTTGCGAATCGTCGCTTCAATGCGCGCAGCCGAAATTTGCCTGACGATCTGCTCAATTGCCGGCTGCTTTTTCGCCGCCGTTGCCGCGTCGGCGTGCAGGCTGGCAGTGGCGATGATGGATAGCAGCAGGGCGGGAAGCGAGACGTTGCGCATGGCGGGTCCACAGCAGGATGGGATGCGCCGATGATAGCGAAACCGGCACGGCAAAAGGCCGCAACGGGGTTGTGACAATCGTTACTTGACGGCCGGAAATGGGCTGTCGACCGGGCCATTTCGTGCGAATGTTAATACCGTGATGATGTGGTGTACAAAAATACAGTAAGATCCTGTTTTTATTCAGGCAATTCCTGTGAAGTTACTTGAAGTATTAATGGCATCTCATTAATTATCAACGAAGTTTTCCACAGGAATTTCCCTTGAAGAAACACGGCTAAGTGTTTGACGAATAAAGAAAAATTCCCAGAAACCTGCTTGACCGCGGGTTTTTTCTTGCCTATAGTGTCCACAAGTGGTGAAAAGTGGAGTTTTCTGGAAAACCCGGAAAATTCTGCCCGTTTGCATTCCAAAAAAAGACAAGAGGGGCAGGCAGGATCGTGTTTCAGGGTGCGTCAGAACTTAACCTCGATGTAAAGGGCCGCATGGCCGTTCCGGTCAAGCACCGGGAGGGCCTGTCCGCGCCCAGCGACGGCAAACTGGTGCTGACGGCGCACCCCGAGGGTTGCCTGCTGATGTATCCGCTCGCCAACTGGGAGCCGATCCGCAACCAGGTGATGGGCTTTCCCAGCCTCGACCGCACCGCCGCCCTGTACAAGCGCCTGCTGATCGGTTTTGCCGAAGAGCACGTGCTCGACGGCAACGGGCGGGTGCTGATTTCGCCCGAGCTGCGCAAATATGCCGGCATCGAAAAGCTGGTGATGTTTGTCGGCCAGGGTTCGCATTTCGAAATCTGGAACGCGAGCGCCTGGGAGGCACAGCTCAAATCCCTCACCTCGGGTGCGGCGGGGCTACCGCCCGGCACCGAGAACTTTTCCCTGTAGCCGGTGGCATGGATGAGCTGCCGACTTCGCCGACCCACATCACCGTTCTGCTCAGCGAAGCGGTCGATGCGTTGGCAATCAGATCCGATGGCGTGTATGTCGACGGCACGTTTGGCCGCGGCGGGCATTCGCGCGCCATCCTTGAACGGCTGGGTGCGGATGGAAGGCTGATCGCCATCGACCGCGACCCGCACGCGATCGAGGCGGGCGAGGCGCTGGCGGCGGCAGACAGCAGGTTTTCGCTTTATCACGCCACGCTGAGTGAACTCGGCGCGGTGCTGAAAAAGGCAACGGGCAGCAGCAGCAATGCGGTGGACGGGGTGCTGGCGGATTTGGGTGTGTCGTCCCCCCAGCTGGATATGCAGGAACGTGGTTTCAGTTTCCGTTTCGACGGGCCGCTCGACATGCGCATGGACACCACGCGCGGCGAAACGGTGGCTGACTGGCTGGACCGCGCAGAAGAACAGGAAATAGGGGAGGTCATCTGGCGCTATGGTGAAGAACGGTTTGCTCGGCAGATTGCAAGAGCGGTTGTTGCGGCAAGGGGCATCGGACGTATTCGGACGACGCGCGAGCTTGCCGAGCTCGTGGGTAAGACCGTCCGGACGCGCGAGCCGGGGCAACATCCCGCAACCCGCACGTTTCAGGCTCTTCGGATTTTCATCAATCAAGAGCTTGAAGAGGTAGAACACGTACTGCCGCAGGCGATAGAAGGTCTGCGGACTGGAGGCAGGTTGGTGGTGATTGCTTTTCATTCGCTGGAAGACCGGATCGTCAAGCGTTTCATGCAGAACGCGGCGAAGGCGGACCACCTTCCCTCGAAATTGCCGATACGCGCCAACGAAGTCGATGTCGCCACGCTGAAAATCGTCGGCAAGCCGGTGCGGCCCACCGACGCCGAAGTCGCCGCCAACCCGCGCGCGCGCAGCGCCATCATGCGCACGGCGGTGAAACGATGACCCGCCTGAACACCATCCTGCTATTGATACTGATCGGCTGTG
>CAYQKN010000021.1:37592-39278 GCA_964417885.1 uncultured Burkholderiales bacterium
TGTCGGTCGTCACCTCTCAGCACAAGGCCCGCAAGCTGTTCATCGAGCTGCAGACCGAGCAGGACGCCGAGCGTCGGCTGGACAACGAGTGGCGTGAACTGCAGATCGAGGCGCAGACCCAGGGCAACGGCAAGCGCATCGAGCAGAAGGCGGCGCGCGACCTCGGCATGAGCCTGCCGGACCCGAAAAAGACCGTGGTGGTGGTGCTCGGCGACGGCGCGCCCCCGGTGCGGCAGGAGGCGGGCAAATGAACCATTCGTCGCGCCGCCTCGAACCCAACCTGCGCCTGAAGCTGGAAGGCTGGCGCTCGCGTACCGTGCTGGTGCTGTGCCTGGCCGCGTTTGGCCTGCTGCTCGGGCGCGCGTTCTACCTGCAGGGCCTCAACAACGATTTCCTGCAGGCCAAGGGCGAAGCCCGCTTCATGCGCGTGGTGGAGATGCCGGCGTCGCGTGGCGCGGTGATGGACCGCAACGGCAAACCGCTGGCCATTTCCACGCCGGTGGAGTCGATCTGGGCCAGCCCGGCCGAAATGGACCTCGATCGCGCCGAATTGAACAAGCTGGCGCAGGCGATCGGCATGGACCGCAAGCTGCTGGCCGAGCGCCTGGCCGAGCGCAACAAGAACTTCGTCTGGCTGAAGCGGCAGCTGTCGCCGGACCAGGCGGCGCGGGTGATCGCGCTGAAGATTCCCGGCGTGTTCCAGCAGCGCGAGTTCCGCCGCTTCTATCCGGCCGGCGATGTCGCCGCTCATGTCATCGGTTTCACCGGCCAGGAAGACCAGGGCCAGGAAGGAATCGAGCTGGCCCAGCAGGCGCTGCTGGCCGGCTCGCCCGGGCAGCGTCGCGTGATCAAGGATCGCAAGGGACGCATCGTCGAGGACATCGAGAATCTGAAAACACCGCGTGAAGGGCGGCCGCTGAAACTGTCGATCGACGAGCGCTTCCAGTACCTGGCGCATCGCGAGCTGAAGGCGGCGGTCGAGGCCAACAAGGCCAAGGGCGGCGCACTGGTGATGCTTGACGCCAAAACCGGCGAAGTGCTGGCGCTGGTCAACCAGCCCGACTACAACCCGAACAACCGCGCGCAATGGAACCCGAAACAGGCGCGCAATCGCAGCGTGACCGACACCTTCGAGCCGGGATCGACCTTCAAGCCGTTCGCGGTGTCGGCCGCGCTCGAGGCCGGCATCGTCAAGCCGGACACCATGATCGCCACCGGCAGCGGATTCACCGTCGGCACCAAGACCATTACCGATTCGCATCCGCTGAACCAGATGTCGGTGGCAGAAATCATCCAGAAATCGAGCAATATCGGCACCGCCAAAATGGCGCTGCAGCTGCCGTCGGAGCGGCTGTGGAGCCTGTACAGCGAGCTCGGCTTCGGCACCGCGCCGAAGACCGGTTTCCCCGGTGAAGCCAGCGGCCGGCTGCGGCCGGTGAAAAGCTGGAAACCGATCGAGCAGGCGACCATGGGGTACGGCTATGGCGTCTCGGTCAGTGCGTTGCAGCTGGCGCGCGCCTACACCGTGTTCACCAACGATGGCGTGCTGTTGCCGGCCACCTTCCTCAAGCGCGAGGGCGATGTGATCGGCAAGCAGATCCTGTCGGTGAAGACCGCCCGCACCATGGCGCAGATGCTGGAGACGGTGACGCAGGCCGGCGGCACCGCGACCAAGGCGCAGGTGCC
>CAYQKN010000022.1:0-37656 GCA_964417885.1 uncultured Burkholderiales bacterium
TGGACGCTACGGTGGTGTTGTCCCGAGATATCGCTTCGCTTGGCATCTATCCAGCGGTCGATCCGCTCGATTCCACCAGCCGCCAGCTCGATCCCCAGGTTGTCGGTGAGGAACATTACGCGGTTGCACGCAGGGTCCAATCAACGCTGCAACGCTATAAAGAGCTGCGTGACATTATCGCGATTCTCGGCATGGACGAATTGTCGCCAGAGGACAAACTGGCTGTTTCCCGCGCCAGAAAAATCCAGCGTTTCCTTTCCCAGCCATTCAACGTCGCAGAAGTGTTCACCGGAACCCCTGGAAAGATCGTGCCACTGAAGGAAACCATTCGCGGCTTCAAGATGATTGTGGATGGTGAGTGTGACGCGCTACCAGAGCAGGCGTTCTACATGGTTGGCGGTATTGATGAGGCGTTTGAAAAAGCCAAGACAATGAATTGATTTCGTTATCCGTGAAAGTTAGTACACGCTGTCCAACCGGAAAAAAGCTCCATGGCAACACTACACGTCAACATAGTTTCTGCTGAACAGTCGATCTTCTCGGGCGAGGCCGACATGGTCGTCGCCCCCGGAGAAACCGGCGAGCTTGGCATTATGCCGAGTCATGCACCGTTGCTGACGCGCATAAAGCCAGGCACTGTAAAGGTCAAACTTGCCGGTAGCGACGACGAGGAAGTAATTTATGTCTCAGGCGGTATTCTTGAGGTTCAGCCGAAGGCGTTGACAATTCTTGCCGATACGTCCATTCGCGCACATGACTTAGATGAGGCAAAGGTCATGGAGGCGAAGCGCGCGGCAGAGGAAGCGCTTGCTAACCGCGCAAGCGGCCACGATCGGGCAATGGTTGTCGCAGAGCTAGCCCAGCTGGCAGCACAATTGCAGGCAATTCAAAAATTGCGCAAAAAACTTTGACTTGCGGTATAATTTTTTCACCGTAACGGTTTAGAGGCGCAACACATACAGGCAGCGGAATAACTCCCCGCTGCCTTTTTTTTCGCCCAATTTGGAAATCGCTCCGCCTGACGCATAATTTGCCCATGAAATCGACCCCAGCAGACCAGCAGGCCACCAGAATTTCGATCATTATTCTGGCTGCCGGGCAGGGCAAACGGATGAAGTCCGCATTGCCCAAAGTGCTGCATCAGATTGGCGGCAAGCCGATGCTGGAGCGTGTACTGACTACGGCGGCGGCGCTGAAGCCGCAAAAGACCTGCGTCGTCTATGGGCACGGCGGCGACCAGGTGCGCGCAGCGTTCGAAAAAATGGACCTGCAATGGGCAAGGCAAGAGCCGCAGCTGGGCACCGGTCACGCTGTCATGCAGGCACTACCCGAGGTGCTTGCAGACGGCGTAACCCTCATCCTGTACGGCGACGTACCGCTGATCGCCACCGAAACACTCGCAAAGTTGGTTTCCACCGCCAACCACGGCAAGGTGGCCTGGCTAACACAGTTGGTCGAAAACCCCGCTGGATTGGGGCGCGTGGTACGGGACAGCTTGGGCAAGGTATGCGCCATTGTCGAAGACAAGGATGCCACCCCGGCCCAGCAAGAAATCAGGGAAATTAATACCGGATTTGTAGCCTGTCCAACGGACCTGCTTGCCGCATGGCTTCCCAGATTGACCAACACCAATGCACAACACGAATACTACTTGACCGACATTCTCGGCATGGCGGTCGCCGAAGGCGTGGCAGTTGAAACGCTGCACCCCGGCGCCGACTGGGAAGTCGCGGGGGTGAACAGCAAGGCCCAGCTTGCCGAACTCGAGCGTACCTACCAACGCGTAAATGCAGAGCAACTCATGAGTGATGGCGTGACGCTCATTGACCCCGCCCGCGTCGACATTCGCGGCGAGCTCAAGTGCGGCAGCGATGTCAGCATCGATATCAACTGTCTTTTTGAGGGAACGGTCAAGTTGTCACGGGGCGCGAAAATTGGCGCAAATTGCATCTTGCGAAATTGCACCATCGGAGAAGAATCCGAAATATTGCCCTTTTCCTTTATCGACGGAGCAAGGATTGGCACCTCCGCGCGAATCGGCCCGTATGCCCGTATCAGGCCGGACACGACGCTAGGCAATGACGTCCACGTTGGAAACTTTGTCGAAATCAAGGCCAGCGACTTCGGCGCCGGATCAAAAGCGAATCACCTTTCCTATATCGGTGATACCTCAGTCGGAAAAAGCGTAAACATCGGCGCAGGCACCATAACGTGCAATTATGACGGCGCCAACAAACACCGCACCACCATCGAGGATGGTGTTCACATCGGATCCGATGTCCAATTGATCGCCCCAGTCACCATCGGCCAGGGGGCAGACATCGCGGCTGGCACAACGGTATGGAAAAATGTTCCCCCTGGTGGCTTGACGCTCAATGCAAAAAACCAGGTCACCAATCCGGATTGGAAGCGGCCAACCAAGAAAAAGTAGCGGGATTTTTCCGCCGGGATTGTAAAATCGCGACTCAGGATCAAGCGGTGCACGCGAACAGCAGATTTCGAATCAGTTGCATCCATCAAAAGCAGAGAACCCAGGGGCAATCATGTGCGGCATCGTCGGAGCAATCGCTAACCGAAACATCGTTCCCATCCTGACCGAAGGACTGAAGCGCCTTGAGTATCGCGGCTACGATTCAGCGGGCATTGCCGTCGTCAACGCGGGCATCAAGCGCGTCCGCAGGGTCGGCCGCGTAGCAGAGATGGAGGCGGCTATAGCCGCGGAGGGGCTGAACGGGGTACTGGGGATCGGGCACACCCGATGGGCCACGCATGGTGGTGTGACTGAGCCAAACGCACATCCACACGTTTCAAACGAGGAAATTGCGGTTGTTCACAACGGCATCATTGAAAATCACGATCAGCAACGCGAAAGGCTGAAGCGAGCCGGCTACGAATTCGAATCGCAAACAGACACGGAAGTTATCGCGCACCTGGTGCATCACTACTACAAGGAATCCGGCGATCTGTTTACGGCAACACAGCGCGCGGTTCGGGATTTGCACGGCGCATTCGCCATTGGTGTGATTTCCGTTTCGGCCCCGGACGCAATGTGCTGCGCACGAATGGGTTGCCCGCTTCTGATTGGTTTAGGTGACGCGGAAAAACGCGAGAATTTCATCGCCTCGGATGTTTCGGCCATCTTGCCGGAAACCCGTCGTGTCATGTATCTGGATGAAGGCGATGTGGCACGAATCACCCGGGACGGAATTACCGTGGTTAATCGCGATGGCAAACAGGTTACCCGCGATATCCAGACCTCCGATCTCACCGACGACGCCCGTGAGCTTGGTCCATACCAGCACTATATGCAAAAGGAAATTCACGAGCAGCCGCGCGCGGTCGCGGACACGCTCGACGCGGCGCTGACGGACGGAATTAGTCCAGCACTCTTCGGCCCGGATGCAGACAGGATCTTTCTCGAAGCGGATGCGTTGCTTATTCTTGCATCCGGCACCAGCTACTATTCTGCTCTGGTGGCAAAGCAATGGATCGAAACGATTGCGCGGATCCCGGTCGTCGTAGAGCTCGGCCATGAGTATCGCTATCGCGACTCTATTCCAAACCCGAAGCAACTGGTCGTGACCATTTCCCAATCCGGCGAAACGCTGGACACCATGGAAGCACTGAAACGCGCGAAGGAACTGGGCCACACCGCAACACTGTCGATCTGCAACGTACGCGAGTCTGCAATACCCAGAGCATCAAGACTTGTCTGTTATACCCGCGCGGGTCCGGAAATTGGTGTGGCGTCAACCAAGGCGATGACCACCCAGATGGTGGTGCTGTTTACCCTTGCACTCGCCTTGGCAAAGGTGAAGGGCCGGCTTTCAGCCGAGGCTGAAGCGGGTTTTCTCGAACAGCTGCGCTATCTGCCAGGCGGAATCCAGCACGCCCTGAACCTGGAGCCCCAGATCAAGGCATGGGCCGACCGATTTGCGGAGAAACAGCACGCGCTTTTCCTGGGGCGCGGGCTGCACTACCCGATCGCGCTCGAGGGCGCGCTTAAACTCAAGGAAATTTCTTACATCCATGCCGAAGCCTACCCGGCGGGAGAGCTCAAACACGGGCCGCTGGCACTGGTCGATAGCCGTATGCCTGTTGTTGTGATCGCGCCAAACGATGCGCTGCTGGAGAAAGTAAAGTCCAACATGCAGGAAGTCCGCGCGCGCGGCGGCGAGCTTTTTGTTTTTACCGACCTTGACTCCCATTTTGTTGAAAGTGAAGGCGTGCATATCATCCGCGCGCCACGCCATTGCGGCTTGCTTTCACCGGTTATACATACGATCCCGGTTCAGCTGCTTGCCTATCATGCCGCGCTGGTCAAAGGCACCGATGTCGACAAACCGAGAAATCTCGCCAAGAGCGTTACCGTAGAGTGACGCCCGGCGGGCGTAACCCGAGCCAGCGTGCTTGATCGGGCGGAAACCGCTGCCGCCGCCATTGCCGGCCTACGATACCCGCCAACAACGGTGACCATCAGGCCGCAGCAATCGCCGACTGTCAGGTTTTGTGCCTGGCGTAGCTGCCTTCAATACGTCCCGCGCACGCGCATCCCCAGACTTGCGAAACCGCCGGTTTACTGGAGGGGTTGGCGGTCGCGGTGATTGCTCCCCGTTTGCAAGGCATGTTGCCTCGGCCCTGCTGCGGCAGGGCCGCTCCGACCGTTGGGTGCGGTAGCGAACAGACCCGCTCCGCTCGAAGCCCCAATGTCGACAAAGCGGGTGATACCGGTACCACGTTAAGTAACGCTGTCTCCGCGATGCCGTCTCGCCAGAACGGTCACCGGAACACTGCCAGGCATCGCCGGCCATGAAAGCAGAGCATGAGCGCGACCTCCACAGACAGCAAATGGCAGCGCCCGAAAACTGACCAGATCAATCGCACATCACTGCAGGATCTTGCCGGCATGTTTCAGGTCGAACTTGGAGAACAAGCCAGCGGCAATGGCATCACTTTCGCGCGCCGGCGCATCCAGACCAACCGGACTCTATACCGGGCGGGCGACCTGTTCGATGCCATTTTCGTTGTGCGCTTCGGCTTTCTCAAGGCCGTTGCCATCAACGAATCGGGGATTGAACATGTGCTCGCGTTTCCCATGGCGGGCAATCTCCTCGGCCTCGACGGGCTTGCGAGCGGCGTGCACCACTCGGAACTGACGGCACTCGACGAATCCGAGGTTGTAGTCCTGCCTGTTGTGCAGCTTGCAGCCATGTGCTGCCGATGCCCGGCACTGGAAATTCTGATGTTCCGGCTGCTTGGATGCGAACTCTCCGAGAGAAACGAATTGCTGTTGTCAATTGGCACCTTGACAGCTGACGCGCGAGTTGCCCGGTTCTTGTTGCGACTTGGCATGCGACACAAGGCGATCGGCTACTCCGAACAGTGCTTCACGTTAAGAATGACACGCGAAGATATCGGCAAACACTTGGGCCTGAAACTCGAAACAGTCAGCCGCAGTCTTTCCTCTCTCCAGGCGAACCGTCTATTGCGGGTCGAGCGCCGCGAGATCAGCATAGTCGACCGCACGGCAATGACGCTCCTCGCCCACGGCGGAACTAAACCGCGACGCAGATCAGATGGGTTTGAGGTACCCGGCTCGCCACAGTCGGCAATTGCAACCACTGCCTGAGCCGCGCGATGAAACAGAATGCAGGCGTCGGCGGCGATCCTTACCGTCCTTTGCGCGTGTCGGGCGCTTTGGCATGGTGTAGGCAAAAGCAAGCGAAACGGCAGGTGGAGACGCGCAACCCGGCCCGATCAGAATGGTGCAGCGCATGTAGAAAAGGGTGCGCCAACGAACAGACTGGTTGCCGCGCAACGCGCAAGCTGATACACGAACCAGCTTGAATGCGACGGTGCCATGGCAAGCCGGCGGCGCGGGATGGTCAAGTGAGGTCATCAGCCAAGCCAACGCCGGATCACCATGCTCAGAATCGAATTGATTGAGTGGACGCTGTCAATCCGCGAAGAACAAGCTTTGGCCGGCGCGGCGAAAGCCGGCCAACCCATTTGCACCCGGCCTGCCGCACCGCTTTTTGCAGCACGACCACTGACAGGGGCACGCGAATGACCGGACATGCAGAACGTGCACGCTGCGCAGACCCCGCGGCGCAACTGCTAGCCAGCCGCCAGCACCCAACATCGCCACATTCGATGTCAGGATTCTTGACGGGCTTCGCCTGCATTGCCCTGGCCCTGTTGTCCGCCTGCAGCACGCTGCCGGCAATTGTTCCGGACATGGCACCGTCTGCGGTGGCTGTTCAGGTAGACGGCGCCCGCGGCCCGCTGTCGTCGAAACGAAGTCGCGAGATACTGGCCCGCCTCGAACAGGGCGGCAAGACAACAAATGTCTTTGACCGGCACCTCGCGCTGGAACAGGCGGTATCGGATAGCCCGTTGATGGCCGGCAATCGCGTTCACCTGCTTGAGGACGGCCCGCTGACCTACCAGGCCATGTTCGCCGCGATAAAAACAGCTCGAGACCATATCAATCTGGAGACATACATTCTCGAGGCAGACGAGGTCGGTCAGCGCTTTGCCGATGCGCTGATTGAAAAGCAACAGCAGGGAGTGCAGGTCAATCTTATCTATGACAGCGTTGGTACCCTGGCTACACCGGCCGCATTTGTCGCCAGAATGCGCGAAAGCGGCATCTCAACGCTTGAATTCAATCCGGTGAATCCTCTGACAGCCAAGGCCGGCTGGGATGTCAACGGGCGCGATCACCGCAAGCTCCTGATCGTCGACGGCAAGTCGGCATTTCTTGGCGGCATCAACATCAGCAGCGTCTATTCGGGCGGCTCCTTCAGCACGCACTCCAAGGTGCGTCCCGGCGGCTCACTTCCATGGCGTGACACCCATCTCCAGATTGACGGTCCGGTGGTGGCGGAGTTTCAGAAGCTTTTTGTCGAGACCTGGCAGAAACAAAAAGGTGAGCCGCTGGCACCACGCAACTACTTTCCGACACTCCAGCCGCAGGGCAACGAAGTAGTCCGGGCGATCGGCAGTTCGCCTGATGAAGCGTTCAGCCAAATATATGTAACGCTGATATCCGTCATCAATAGTGCCGAGACCGAGGTGTTGTTAACCAACGCCTATTTTGTGCCGGACCCGCAATTGCTGGCCGCTCTCCGTGATGCGGTCGCGCGCGGCGTCGACGTACGACTCATGCTGCCGGGCAGCACCGACTCGGCGCTGGTGTTTCATGCCGGCCGCTCCTTCTACGAGCAGTTGCTGGCCGACGGCGTCAAAATTTTCGAGCGGCGTAACGCGTTGATGCACTCAAAGACGGCGCTGATTGATGGCGTGTGGTCGACCGTGGGCTCTACCAATCTGGACTGGCGCAGCTTCCTTCACAACCAGGAAGTCAATGCGGTGGTGCTCGGAGCGGAGTTTGGCGCGCGCATGCGCGCGGCATTCGAACGAGACGTGGCGAATGCCGAACAGATCACGCTGGAATCCTGGCATCGACGTCCGATTGCCATGCGAGTCAGGGAGCTGTTCAGCCGCCTGTGGCAGTACTGGCTGTAACTGGCGCGCAACTCCTTGCGACCCTATTTGGCCCGCGCTGCATCAATGCCGGAAAATCCAGCCGAATGGCTAACCTCGAAGGAATATCAATGACTGGCAAGTTGACCCGCCGTAAAGGCAACGCGATTGCAACCGTCCTGCTGGCGCTCGCTGCAGCCCTGCCGGTTGCGGGTGCGCTTGGCCAAAACGCGGAGGCGCTGGCGGCGCGTGAGCAGGCGCTTCGCGAGCGTCTGTCGCGCAATCAATTTCAGCGGCCACTGGTGCTGGAGTCGACTGAACTCGGTGGCGCACTAAAGGGGGATGTATACGCCGTAGTCGCCCAGCCATACAGTGTAGTCGGACCTGCGATGCAGGGAATGGATCACTGGTGCGACATTCTGATCATTCACCTGAATGTGAAGAACTGTACATCCAGCGGTGCGGGGGCAGGCAGCACGCTTAGCGTTGCGGTTGGGCGCAGGTTCGACCAACCCATTGCAGACACCTATTTGCTGGACTTTTCCTATCGCGTGATCAACAGCGGTCCCGGCTACCTGAGGGTTCAGCTCAACGCGGATGTCGGCCCGTTTGGCACCAAGAATTACCGCTTTGTGCTGGAGGCAATTCCGCTCGACGCAACCAGCAGCTTTGTACACATGTCGTATTCATATACATACGGCTTTGCCGCGCAATTGGCGATGCAGGGCTATCTTGCAACGGCCGGAAGAAACAAGGTTGGTTTCAGCATTGTTGAACATCGGCCCGACGGTACGCCGGTGTATCTGGGAAATGTGCGCGGTTTGATCGAG
This sequence comes from uncultured Burkholderiales bacterium, assembly GCA_964417885.1. Lineage (GTDB taxonomy): Bacteria > Pseudomonadota > Gammaproteobacteria > Burkholderiales > Usitatibacteraceae > UKL13-2. The sequence goes on from CAYQKN010000022.1 coordinate 8,319, forward strand.
CGTAACGCCATGCGCTATTACCTTGCCATCGAGGCGTACCTTGGGGCATATCAATCGCCGTCGCGCGATCAGCCTGAAAAACGGATGCGAGACTGGTTCGCGGCCGTCGAACGCTACCCTCTCCAGCTGCATGAGATTGAGCGTGACGAATACATGTCGATGAAACGCAGGGAACTGGCTCGGCAGAATGCCATGCCGGCGGCAGCAAACTGACCAGGTACATGAAGAACAGCCTGGCCGATCGTCTCGCGCAAGTCGCGCAAGTCGGGCAGGTTGGCCAAGGATGGCGATGCAGCCGATGCGGCCGCCTGTCGGCCGCATCGGCTGAATGCAGGTGAACCTTACTGGCGGGGTTCTCCGCGAGCATTGACGGCAACCGTCGAGCCGGGTGGCGCGCTCATTTGCATGCGATGTTCGACGCCACGGTATTCGTAGGTCACGTCCCAGTAGGCGGGTGCACCCGTTGCTGTTGTTTCGCAGCGACGCACGTCCCGATCGTATGACTCGCCCGTACCGCGGCCCGAATTTGCCCCGATGGCAGCACCAGCAACGGCACCGCCGGCAGTGGCCAGGTCCTTGCCGCGACCGCCGCCAACCTGATGGCCAAGCACGCCGCCAAGAATACCGCCAATGATTGCGCCGCCAATGTTTGCGCTGCCACGGCCTGGCTCGTTGACCTGCTGCCGCTCAACCCAGCAACGCTGTTCGGGCGAACCCATTACAGCGCGCACGGAGGTTACTGGCGCATCGAATACACGTTCGTTCGTGCGGCGCCGATAGTCGTAGTTGGCGGACGCGAGTGGCGCCGGCGCCTCATTGTCATAGCGTGCTTTGTTGCCCGCGGGTCGTACGGACGTAATGCGGTCGCTCATACCCATGCCGGCCAGCGAGTCATAGTTTCCCGGTCGCAGGACCATGCAGCGCCCGCCGAAACGCTCGTGCTCGCAGACTTCCCAGCGGCCGCGGTCGACGACCACGGAGGATGCACGATCGTTAAACCCAAACCGTTGGAAATTCCCGACCTGTTTGTTTGTGGTGAATGCCCGCCCGCGAAAGCCCTCGCCTTCGTAAAAGGTGATCTGCGCTGAAGCCTGACCAGCGAGAAGCAGGGCGGTTACGCCAAGCGCGGATTTTAGTTTCCAGTTCATTGATGTCTCCGGTATAAGTTTTTGACAGCCGGCGCGAGCAGCGCGGGCGAATGAGCAACGCACCAATCCAAATACGGCATCGGTGCCAGCAGGAAGCCTGCGCAACCTGCGCGCTCAACCACAAGCGACGTTCGAACGCATGGTTGCAAAGCAAGTAGCCGTGCCATGGGAGCAGCGTCGGCTGTTCCGTGCCGTGCGTCTGTTCGGTTACGCACATAGATTTATAGGCCGCCACGCGCGACCGTCTTTCCACCTTGGGGAGCGGATGACTGACGGCGGCCCTGCCGCAGTGATTGACCGACTGCGCGTTGGCGTGGCTCAGGCGGAGCAGGGCGCCGACAAGTTGGCAGTTGATCGACGCGGTCGCAAAGCGGAACGGGCAGCAAGCCGCAACGCGGCACCTAATGCGTCGATTTGCCCAGTATATGGTTCGGGTCGCCGGGTGGAATGTCGGCGAGCAAACGATCGAACTCAAGCTTGACGACGCCGTAGCATTCACACACATCCCGCTCCAGGCCCGGCCGGTCGAGCACCTGGATGCGGCCACGGCTATAGCGGATCAACCCGGCGCGCTGCAGATTGCCGGCAGCCTCTGTCACACCTTCCCGCCGCACGCCGAGCATGTTGGCAATCAGTTCCTGGGTCATGGTCAAGGTATCTGACGGCAGGCGGTCAAGGCTCAGAAGAAGCCATCTGCAGAGTTGCTGCTCGACCGAGTGATGTCGGTTACAGACCGCCGTCTGTGTCATTTGCGTAATCAATGCCTGCGTGTAACGCAGCAGCAGGTGCAACACGGGTCCGGCACGATTGAATTCGTCCTTCAGCAGCTGTGACTTCAAGCGGTAGCCAAAACCGGCGCTTTGCACGACAGCCCGGCTGGGCGTGGTCTCGCCGCCCATGAAAAGCGAAATGCCGAGAATGCCCTCGTTGCCGACTACCGCAATTTCCGCCGACGCACCATTCTCCAGCACGTAAAGCAATGACACGATCGATGTGGTCGGGAAATAGACGTGCTGAAGTCGACCGCCGGATTCATAAAGCGCCTCGCCAAGCGGCATCGGCACCAGCTCCAGGAATTTCGATAACCGGTCAAACTCTGCGGCGGGCAATGCCGCAAGCAGGTGATTCTGCATCGGACTGTGCGAAGTGGCCATGCTGGTACTCCATCCTCAGGGCCGTAGTGGCGAATTGTTGACCGGGTCCGATCGGCCAGGATGGACGTAAGGTAGCACGAAACGTTTGGCCTGTGCGCGCCATGTGTTCGCAATCGCACCTAGCGCGGTCGGCCCCCAACCCGCTGTTTCCCCTGCTGCCGGCGCTGTTCGCCAGTGGTCATCCGCTTGCCCGGTAGCGACCCCAACGCAACTGTGCGTTAACGTACAGACGCGTCAGTTGACGGCACGGTAATGTCCAACCGTTGGGCAATAGGCGTCGTCAGTCGTGCGAATTTGGTATCGCGACTGCACGAATGCCGGCTGATGGAGTGACCCCAACCCGAGCATCCACGGATGCAACCGGAACTTAGGAGCGGGCTCGATGAACACGATCACAAGACTTGCGGTTGCCGCATTGGGTGCGACTGCGTTGTACCCGGGTTTTGCAGCCGCCGGCACCAGCCTGCCGATTGCGGCGAGACATTTTGTGCGGCCCATCCTGACAAAGGAAACACCACGAGTTTTGCCAGGTTTCCGCGAGAAACCGGCCATTTTCTGCGTCGTCAGACCCACTGCGCAAAAAAGATCCATGTGCGGGTCAAAACACCGGGCATTGAAGCCTCTGCAACAATTTATCTAACTGGAGAATGAAATCATGAAACAACTTAAATCCCGTATTTCCGTCGTGCTTCTGGCCGCCGCGTTGTCAGCCATGGTCGGTTGCGCCGCGACAAGAACCCATGAAAGCCCGGGCCAGTACATTGACGACAGCGCCATCACCACCAAAGTGAAGGCCGCCATTTTCAATGAGCCGACCCTGAAGTCTGCTGAGATCAATGTCGAGACGTTCAAGGGCGTTGTGCAGTTGAGCGGCTTCGTGAATTCGCGTTCGGATATTGACAAGGCCGCATCCGTGGCCCGTGGCGTTGGTGGCGTGACATCGGTCAAGAACGACATGCGCCTCAAGTAAGATCCCAATCCGGGGGCTGCACGCCCCGGAACGGGCATCTCTGCCAACCGTTGTCGCTGGCAATCGGATCGTGCACGAAGTCGGATCAAAGCCAAACCGGCGTTGCGCCAGCGATCGCAGGCGCAACGCCGACAACGGCTGATCCTGCAAAAACGCCATGGACCATGGTTTGCCCGGCCAGCGGTAAGGCGCCGGAAAATCTTCGCATGGCAGCGCCAAAACAATGCAACCTGAAGAATGGATAACAATGAACTCCCAACTAAGCGCCGGCGCAGACTCACTGCGCGCCAGCAAAGACAGAATTTCCGGTGAAATCGGTGGCATGGTCACCGAAGCAACCGACCTGGTGAAAAACATCAGCGCGCAAAAGCTGGACAATGCGCGTACATCAATCTCGCATGCGCAGGCAGTCGTCACCGACAGCGCAAAGCAATATGCAAGCGCAACCGACCAGTACGTCCGCGCCAACCCGTGGAAAGCGCTCGGTGTCGCAGCAGCCGGCGGCCTCCTGGTTGGCCTGCTGCTGGCGCGCCGCTGATTGACGTGGCTTGCCACTTAACCGACAGCAAGGGTTCGCGTGAGCGGCCCATTTGACTCGCTGAAAGCCCTCGGTCGAACCGCGGTGGACATTGTCCACTCGCGCTTCGACCTGTTGGTGATTGAGATTGCCGAGGAGCAAAGCCGCTTGGTTGAGCTCATCCTCTACGGCGCCATCGCTTTCGTTTGCCTGTTCCTTGCCGGCGTCGTGCTGGCGGGCTCGGTACTTGCGTGGCTCTGGGATACGCCCTATCGGACGCTTGCCATCGTCGTCGCGGCGATCATTCCCGGCGCGGCGGGCCTGTATTGTGCACTGACCTTCGCCAAGAAGCTGAAGGCGAAGCCGAAACTTTTTGCCAGCAGCGTTGAAGTGCTCGCGACGGATCTGGAACACCTGCAATGATGAATGGTGACGCAACACTGGAGCGCCGTCGCCAGCGCGTGATGGCAGAAATCGTGTCCCAACGCGCACAGCTCGCCCTGCAACTAAATGCCTATCGCACACCACTGCAGGCCTTCGAGATCGCGCGGGATGTTGGTACCGTCATCCGGCGCCATGCCATGCTGGTCGGTGTGGTCGGCGCCGGCACGGCATTTCTGTTGATGCGGGGGGGCTGGTTTTCCAAGGCGCTACGCACGTTCCAGTTGGTACAGCGTACCACCCGCTGGCTTGCGATCGCCCGGATGGGCTGGCAACTGGTGGGCCGTTAGTGATCGCGCGGTCAACGGCGCGGGCGCCCTGCCGGTGCCGGGACCGAGGCGGAATGGCGTCACATGTCATCTCCCGCTGAAGAGTTCACGGATTCCCCGACCGGTGCGAGTCGCCCGGTAGATGTTCCCCGGGATAGTTCGCTCATTGTGCTTAGCAATGCCCGCATGAGCCGGGCGCTGATTATCCTGGCCGGCATTTCGCTCGTGGCCGCGCTCTATTTTGCGCGCGCCTTCATTGTGCCGCTGCTCATCGGCATTCTCGCAAGCTACACGCTTCGTCCCCTCGTCACGTGGCTTCAGGTCTTGCGCATCCCGCGGCCAGCGGGCGCCGCGGTGGTTCTGGTGGCGGTCATCGCCGCCTTTTCCTGGGTCACCTACTACGTCGGCGATGAAGCGGTGGTCATGATTGAAAAGCTCCCCGACGCAGCCCGCAAGCTGCGGCAGAACCTGAATTCGCCGAAAAGTGCCGCGCCGACCGCGCTGCAGAACGTGCAAGAGGCGGCAAACGAGCTCCAGCGCGTGGCGGCAGATGCGGGCCAGAAGCGCGGCACTCGCGTGGCGGTCACGCCGCCGCCGGACTCACCCGCCTGGCTGCGCAATTACGCGCTTGCACAATCCGCACTTCTGATCGCCGTGGCTGCCCAGGCGCCCATCGTGTTGCTGCTGGCGTATTTTCTGCTCGCTTCCGGCGATCATTTCCGGCGCAAGCTGCTGCAGTTTGTCGGCCCATCGCTGTCGCGAAAGAAAGATGCGCTGCGGATACTTGAAGAGATCGATTCGCAAGTGCAACGCTATCTTCTGGTCACGCTCGCCTCGAATGCGCTGATCGGCCTCTGTACCTGGCTGGCGTTCGCTGCGATGGGCATGGATCAGCCGATTCTCTGGGGACTGTTTGCGGCACTGCTGCACTTCATACCGTATCTCGGGCCGGTATTGATCGCCATTGCGGCCGGCGTTGCCGGGTTCCTGCAGTTCGGTACCCTGCTGGCCGCAATGGGGGTTGCGGGTGTGGCAACGCTGATTGCAGGCGGCATCGGGCTGGTGCTGGTGACACTGCTGCAAAGCCGGTTCTCGCGGGTGAATGCCGCCGTGCTGTTCATTGCGCTTCTGTTCTTCGGTTGGCTGTGGGGCATTGCCGGACTGCTGCTGGGGGCGCCTTTGCTGGCAATTGCCAAAGTCATCTGCGACCGGGTCGATTCGCTAAAGCCGGTTGGCGAACTGCTCGGCCGCTAGCTCATCGCCATTTGGCTCATCAAGCGCGATATATCGCGGCGAACTGAGCGCTAGCGCACAGATCGCCGCGAGTCGGGCGCGGATCATTGAGGTCAGGACGGAACGCTAGCGACACTGAATCCGCCAACGTTTTCACCCGCAGCCACATTCCAATGCAGCCCGCGACTGATTGCCGGATTTCGGAATTTGCCGGGACCTGGCGCCGTTTGCATGCCGGCTTCGACATTCAACCAACCAAAAGGAACGCCAAATGAACTGGGATCGTATAGAAGGCAACTGGAAGCAATTCAAGGGCAACGTCAAGGAACAGTGGGGCAAGCTCACCGACGACGAACTCGATGTGATCGCAGGCAAGCGCGATCATCTGGCAGGCAGGATTCAGGAATCCTACGGGATCACCAAGGACGCCGCCGAGAAGCAGGTTGCCGACTGGCAGGAACGCCAGGAAGAAATTGCCAAATCAAAGTGATGGCCTCGCGTTGGCAAGACTGCCCGCGCCGAGCTGTCGCCCCCGAATCAAATACAAAGGAATCAACATGAAAAGCTTCAAACTTACCGCCATCGCAATGGCGCTGGGCCTCGCCTTCAGCGGAGTCGCTGGCGCACAGAACATGTCAAAAGAAGACTACAAGCAGGAGAAAGGCAAGATTGAGCAGGAGTACAAGGCGGCCAAGTCATCCTGTGGCGCCTTCGCCAAGAACGCCAAGGACATCTGTCTGGCGGAAGCCAAGGGCAAGGAAAAGGTTGCCAAGGCTGAGCTCGAGGCCCGCTACAAGCCAACGCAAAAATCACGATATGAGGTGAGCAACGCAAAGGCCGAAGCGGACTATGCCGTCGCCAAGGAAAAGTGCGATGACCAGGCAGGAAACCAGAAAGACGTCTGCGTCAAGGAAGCAAAGGCCGCACAGACGACAGCCAAGGCAAACGCCAAGGCGCAGATGAAAGTCACCGATGCAAATGTCGTGGCAGGCGAGAAAATGACCGAAGCACGCGTCGATGCCAACAAAAAAGCAACCGATGCAAAGAAGGCCGCAAACACCGACAAGCGTGATGCCGAGTACGCCGTCGCAAAGGAAAAATGCGACGCGTTCTCTGGTGATATCAAAGACCGCTGCAATGCTGATGCAAAAGCAAAATTTGGCAAGTAGTACACAGAGAATCGGCGAAACGGCCGACTCTGCCAAACCCGCGTTCTACGCGGGTTTTTTTATGGGCATCATTGCAAGCCGCCGCAACGGTCGCCAATGCGGTCACTGCCGACGCAAGCCCTGAGCCAGCCGGGCGCCACGTCATCGATGTTTCGATTGTTCAAGCGGTGGCAGCGCTGAACACGGACAGACGCCACCTCGCCCGCGGCTGCCCGGTCCCATTTGGGGCGCTGCATTCACACCATTGTCGTTATCCGGAGCAGCATCGGTGGCGGGACTGGACCGTCACCACACCGGCATTGCCCATCAGGCTGGCGTGCGTGAAAGCCGCACTTCAACCACGTGGTTCTTGCCGTCGTCGGCCAGTTCAACGCTCGAGTCTCGCTGCACGACACCATCAACGGTTGTGACGTCCTCGAGCGGGCCGCCCGGACTGGATTGCAGCAACGCGATTGAGTAGTTGGTTTCACCGTGTCTGTAGGACAGATTGAAGCCTGCCCAATCCGCAGGCAGGCACGGCGCAAACCGCAGCCTGCCGCCTTCGACGTGCAGACCGAGAAGCGAATCCACAATCAGGCGATACATCCAGCCGGCCGAACCCGTATACCAGGTCCATCCGCCACGACCGATGTGCGGTGAGAGGGCATAGACATCGGCCGCCATGACGTATGGCTCCGCTTTGTAGGTGGCGACGGAATCGGCGGAGTTGGTGTGATTGACCGGGTTGATCATGTTGAACAGCTCCCAGGCGCGCCGGCTGTCTCCCTGTGCGGCAAACGCCATGGCTGCCCAGATCGCGCCATGCGTGTATTGGCCGCCATTTTCCCGGACCCCTGGAACATAACCTTTGATGTATCCCGGATTCAGCGCGGATTTGTCAAAAGGCGGGTCAAGCAATTGCACCAGCGCGTGGTCGCGCCGCACCAGGCGCCGGTCCACCGCGTCCATCGCCATGCGCGCGCGCGCGCCATCGGCCGCCGCGGACAGCACCGACCAGCTTTGCGATATCGAATCAATCTGGCAGTCGTCATTGGACGCGGAGCCCAGTGGCCCGCCGTCGTCGAAATATGCGCGCCGGTACCACTCTCCATCCCATCCGTGCTGCTCGATGTTGCGGCGCAGCTGATCCGCCTCGGCACGGCAGCGATCAGCAAACGCGGCGTCATTATTCAGGCTCGCCACCTTGCCAAAGCGAACCAGCGTGTCATAAAGGAAAAACCCCAGCCAGACGCTTTCACCCCTGCCTTGAATGCCGACCAGATTCATGACGTCGTTCCAGTCCCCCGAGCCCATCAAAGGCAGGCCGTGCTCGCCAAAGCGCAGGCCCCTGAGTATCGCCCGCACACAGTGCTGATAGAGCGTTGCTGCCGTCCCGGAACGGCCAGGAAGGTCGTAGTACGAATCGTCCTCCGCGTTCACCGGGCGGCCTTCCAGAAACGGTATCGATTCACCCAGGACGCCGACGTCGCCTGTTTTCACCACGTAGCGGCAGGTCGCCTGCGGCAACCAAAGGAAGTCATCGGTGCAGCGGGTGCGCACGCCTCGACCTGTTGGCGGATGCCACCAGTGCTGCACGTCGCCCTCGACGAACTGGCGGGCAGCGCAAAGCAGCAAATGGTCCCTCACCAGCAAGGGCTCGGCGTAGACCAGCGACATGAAGTCCTGCAATTGGTCGCGAAATCCGAAGGCGCCGCCCGACTGGTAAAAGCCGCTGCGCGCCCAAATGCGGCACGCAAGGGTCTGGTAAAGCAGCCAGCCATTGGCGAGGATATTCAGCGCGGGGTCCGGCGTATCAACCTGCACCGTATCCAGCGTGTGGCGCCAGTAGTTGCGCACAGCAGCAAGCGAATGCTGCGCGACATCCGCGCCTCGCAACCGCTGCACCAGTTCTCGGCCGTCAGTATTGCGGCGCCCCTTTGCGCCAAGCCTGAATATGATCTCGCGGCTTTGCCCGGCGGCCAGTTCAAACGGAACTTGTATCGCGCCGCAGGGGTCCAGTCCCGCGCCTACCCGGTTGGAAAGGCCGGCGCGGCTCATCGACGCCGGACGCCGGTGGGTGCCGTTGCGACCAAGAAACTCGCGCCGGTCACCAGTGAAAGTCACGCCATCCTGCTGCATGGCATCGTCGGCATCAAAGAACGCAATACGGTCCGCAAACTCTGTACTGTACGGGTTGTGTGCGCATAGCGCGCCACTCACCGGATCGATGGTGGTCACGATGTGCATTGCAGATTTCGGCCGAAGATCGCCCATTACCCACTCTACGTAGCCAGTGGCCGAAAGGCGCCGGGCACGGTCCGAAAGATTGCTGATCCTCAACACTGACAGCTTGACGGCCGCCTCGGTGTCCACAAATATGGTGAGCACCGATCTGACGCCTTGTTCCTCGTGCTCGAACTGGCTGTAGCCGAAGCCGTGTCGCGTGACATAGTGCGTTTCCCCGCCGCACGGCAGCAATGTGGGCGACCAATAATTGCCGGTCTCCTCATCGCGAAGGTAAATTGCTTCGCCTGTCGAGTCGCTGACCGGATCGTCGCTCCAGGGCGTCAGGCGGAATTCGTGGGCGTTTTCACTCCACGAATATGCGGCGCCGCTTTCGGAAATGACGGTGCCGAAATGCGGATTCGCGATCACGTTCACCCAGGGCGCCGGGGTCGGCTTCTCCCTGTTCACGGTGACGATGTATTCCTGTCCATCACGTGAAAAACCGCCGAAGCCATTGAAAAACTGAAGGTCAGTGTGCGCCTGCGGCGGATCCGCGTTGATGCGTGCCCGGCCGGTACGCGGCATTGGCTGGCGAGTTGGCACAAACGGCGGCATCGCCTGTTCCCGCGAACCACGGGGCTCACGCCGGCTAATCTGGTCCGCGAGGGTGCCGCGGCCATCGGTGACGATCAGCCGCGCGACGCTCTGGAACAGGGTGCGATCCTCGGCGGAAATCTGTTCGACCGCACGAACGAATATGCCGCCGGGTCGATCCGTGACGTTTGCCGAGTTGCCGGCGGCAATCAGCCCCATGATCTGCTCCTGCAGGGCCTGGCGGTAGCCCGCGTGATCTTCATTCCAGATCACGAGGTCGACTGCCAGCCCCTTCAGTCGCCAGTAGGCATGTGCCCGGACCATCTGGCGCACCAGTTCAATATTTGCAATATCGCCAATCTGCAACAACACAATCGGAAGGTCGCCGGAAATGGCATATCCCCAGAGTCCGGATTGGCCGCGCCGGTTGCGGGCAAGCACCGCCGCATCGGCGCGCAACGCGTTGTTGGCATAGATCACCGAACCTGCCAGACGGCCATACAGCTGCGCATCAGATTCGCTGGCATCGATTTGCCGCAGGCTCACCCAGCTGTGTGTCCATGCGAGGTCGAAGACACGGCTGGCGAGATGCCGGTCACCATACTTGCCGACCAGACCCAAGGCATCCTGGCGGGATGTGGCCATGCCGGAAACCACGTCGACTGTTGCGGTCTGCTCGGCCTCCAGTGTTATCCGGCAGCGAATCGCCACGATCGGGTCAAGAACGGAGCCTTCGCCGCCTGAGAGCGGCCCGGTTTCCGTCATCGCGAGTGGCGAGTCGACGCGACGGGTCCGCCCGATGAAGCGCATGCGGTCGGTCTCGTAGGAAACAGCCGTAGCCTGGACGTCGCGTGCCGCCATTTGATGAAACATCCATGGCGAGTGCTCATCAACCGATCGCGGCCGGCGGTTGCACAGGATTGCCTGTCGATCGCGCAGAATTTCCGTCTGGACGAACAAGTTGCTGAACGCCGGGTGCAGCGCGTCGGCGGCCGGCGCCGCCAGCACCACCTCTGCGTAGCTTGTGATCTCGATCGTTCGCCTGACTCGCCCGCAGTTGGTTATGTGAATCCGGCGCAACTCGATATCGTCCTCCGGTGATACGACGATCTCGGTGTGGGTCTCAATGTCGTGGTCGCGCCGGCGAAATTCTGCCCGGCCCTCGGAAAATATTGCCTCATAGGTATCGGCCTGCTTCAGCGTCGGCTGGTGCGCGGTCGACCAGAAAGCACCGGTTGCAACATCGCGCAAATAGCAAAACATCCCCCAGTTGTCACGGGTGCCGTCTTCGTGCCAGCGCGTGACGGCCAGATCCTTCCATCGGCTGCAACCGCCGCCGGCATTCGTTACCATCACATGGTAGCGGCCATTTGAAAGCAGTTGAACCTCCGGTATTCTGGTGTCGGCACTTGTCAGCACGCGCATCGGCGTTTCCTGTCCGATCGACAGGGGACGTACCTCTGCAAGGTCGGGCGCCTGCCTGTGCAGCGCCGTTGCCACAGGAATCCTTTCCTGCAACAGCAGCATGGTTGCCTGGAACTGCGGGTCGGTTTCGAATCGTTTCTGCATCGGACGGTCGAGCAGCAGGTAGGCGAGCGACAGCATTGCCATGCCCTGGTGATGGGCCATGAACGAACGCACCACCGTGCTCGATTGGCCGCGCGGCAGGCGTGACGGGGTGAAATCGACCGCTTCATACATGCCAAGTTTGCCGAGCAGGCCATCGTTTGCCAGTCGCTGCAGGTTCTGGCAGGCAGCCTCGGGCATGACCATCAAAGCCAGTACCGACGCGTACGGCGCGATCACCAGGTCCTCGGCCAATCCGCGCTTCAGGCCCAATCCAGGCACGCCGAAAGCCCGGTACTGGTAGTTGAGCCCCGCATCAACCGTGTTGTAGCCGGACTCGGATATGCCCCATGGCACGCCGCGCTGGTTCCCGTACTGGATCTGGCTCTTCACTGCCGCACGACAAGTCTGGTCCAGCAGTGTGTTTTCATACGCCGGCATCACCAGCAACGGCATCAGATACTCGAACATGGAGCCGCTCCATGAGAGCAGGATCGATTCGCCGGCAGCCGTCGTCAACTGGCGGCCGAGCGCAAACCAGTTTTCCTGCGGAACCGCTCCCTGTGCGATGGCAACGAAGCTGCACAGCCGCGCTTCCGACGCCAGCAGGTCATAGTGGCCGGAATCACGCCGGCGCTGATCCACGTTGTAGCCGACCGCAAGCAAGTGGACCGCCTGATCGTACAGAAAGCTGTAGTCAAACTGGGCCAGCTCGCCGGATTGACGGGCAAGTTCCTCGATCGCCGCAATTCGGGCCCGCGCGCGGAAGGAACCCAGCGCAACAAGAGGGTGAAGCTCTGCCGCGCTGGCAAGCTCCGCCTTCGTGGCATCGGCTTCTTGGCCACCGGTGATGCTCGCCGCGAAATTTTCGTCCAGCATCGACAGCTCGCGCAGGGTGGGCACGGTGACCAGGCCGGGCAGGTCGCGAAGCAATCGGTCGGGTATCGCCTGCAGCATGCTCCATGGCGCAAGAAATTCCAGTTCAGCCCGCAGGTCACGAATTTGCCGAACCAGCGCATCCACCCACCAGCCCAAATCGTTGCCGGCAGCAGCCGCAACATCCTCCGCCGGTGTCACCGGCATCACGCCGGCAAGTGTATCGGCGGCGGCGCTCAGCCGGCCCAGCCAGTGATTGGCCGCGGTGATCGTTGTCGGTCCTGAGTCCTGAGCCGCCTCAACATCCCGGCGCAACCGGCCCACTTCCTGCGACGCAATGTCGTGGGCCAAATCTTCAATCACGGCCAGCGTGTCATCCAGCCCGGCAAAAACGCGCGGGCCAACGATCTTCTCGTCGATAAGTCCACGAAGGCCGGGTCGCAGGGTCAGCAAGTGGCCGGCAAGGTTGCCGCTGTCGACAGACGAAACATACAAAGGTCGCAGCGGCGCCAGCGTCAGGGTGTCGTACCAATTGTAGAAGTGGCCCTGATACCGTTCCAGCTTGCTCATCGAGGCAAGTGCGCTCGAGGTGCGTTCAATCAGTGTTCCGGCTGAAACGAAGCCAAAATCATGGGCGGCCAGGTTGGCCAGCAACGCAAGACCCATGTTGGTGGGTGAGGTTCGATGCGCGAGCGCGGCGACCGGTTGCTCTTGATAGTTGTCCGGCGGCAGCCAGTGATCCGCGGCGGTAACGAAGCTTTCGAAAAACGCCCAGGTCCTGCGCGTCAGAACATGTAGGAAGCGTGTCTGTGAAGGCCGGAGTCTGGCAGGCTGCCTTGCGAGAGGACGACTGATCCACCAGGTAAGCACCGGCGCAACAAACCAAAGGCAAAGAATGGCGCCCGCCACAGCGAGTGAACCGGGCCTGGCCGCGAACAGGTAAAGTGTTGTGACAGTCGCCGTGGCCGGCGCAACCCACATCGTTGCCAGGCTTTGCATCAGGTCGTCCGTACCTCCCGGCTTTGGCGCAGGTTTTCGCGCGACGTCACCCGAGCGTTCCGGTTCGCCGGACGGATTCCACTCCAGCAAACGCCGGCGGGTAATCAGCACGCGGATCGTGGTTCGAACCACCGCATCGATGCTGAAGCTGGCCTCATAAGGGAGGCAGGCCAGATCCAGCGTTGCCTGGCCAAGCTGCCTGCCGGTGGCGCGCAGCGAAGCGGAAACATGCTGGCTTGTCCGGATGTTCTCCGGTTTGCCGAGCAGCCTCAATCCGGACGTGATCAAGGCAGGCAGGAAGAAGATACCAAGGATGGCCAGGGTCCAGTATTGGACCGCAACAATCTCGGCCCAGCCGAACAGAAACAACAGGAGCAGCGCTGCCGGAACCAGGCTGCGTCGGAGGTTATCCAGCAGCTTCCACTGGGAAAGTCTCGACAGCGGATTTCGAAGGCGTTTCGCACTGCCTGCGCCGGGTCCCGGCACGCTCGACAGCAGCCAGGTCGCGATTTGCCAGTCGCCGCGTATCCAGCGATGGCGGCGGCTTACATCGGCACCGTAGCGGGCGGGATAGTCCTCGTATAGCTGTACATCGCTCAGCAAACCGGCGCGCGCGTAACAGCCTTCCAGCAGATCGTGACTGAGAATCCGGTTTTCAGGCAGGCGGTCTTTAAGCGATCGCTCAAAGATGTCAACGTCATAGATGCCCTTGCCGACGTACGAGCCCTCATGAAACAGGTCCTGGTAGACGTCCGAGACAGCGCGGGTGTACGGGTCCAGCCCTGAATCGCTGCCGCACAATTGCGCGAAACGCGAGCGATTGGTACTTGGCAGACTGACGGCGACGCGTGGCTGAAGGATGCCGTATCCCTCAGTGACGCGCTGCTGCGCGTGGTCATACCGCGCGCGGTTGAGCGGATGCGCCATGGTTCCGGCCAGTTCGCGTGCGGAATCGCGCGGCAGTTGCGTGTCCGTATCGAGCGTGATTACGTATTTGACCTCCCGCAGGATCGCGATGCGGCCAACGATCAGCGAAAAGGGCGCAGCCGATCCTGACCGCAGCAGCGCGTTCAGGTCGGCGAGTTTTCCGCGCTTGCGCTCATAGCCCATCCAGATGCGCTCTTCGGCATTCCACCGGCGCGGACGATGAAACAGAAAAAACGTGTCATGGTCCGTCCCGGTGTATTTGAGATTCAGGGCATCGATCAGCGCGCCGGCTCGCTGCTGTATTGCGGCGTCCTCCGGCAGTGTCTCCAGGCTGGCGTCGGGGAAATCGGTCAACAGGCCAAAATGAAGGTTTGGATCGCGGTTGGCGAGAAACCTGACTTCCAGCGCCTCAGCCAGTTCGTCGACGGACTGGCGGTTCGAGATCATGGTCGGAACAATCACCAGGGTACGCGACAGCGACGGGATGCCCTTCGAAAAATCCATGCGCGGCAACAGCTGCGGGGAGGCCAGCAAGGTCGCCAGCCAGTTCACCAGCGCTGTGGCAAGCTGGCTGGCCGCAAGAATTGCTGCGATGCCCGACCCGGCCAGCAGCCAGCCGGCCAAACCACTGGCAACAGCCATGAGAAAGAAGCAGCCAGCCAGCGCCGTCGTCAGCAGGCCGATTGAGCCAAGATAGAGCAGCAGTGGAACCCGCCTGCCGAGGCTGTCGAACCGACGCAGAGTTTCGAGAAGGGAGAAGCGCGCTTCCGCGCTGCGCTCCAGCTCCGGCCGGCCGTTGTCGATCAGAAAATAGCCAACGTGCGCCTTGCGATCGTTGCCGCCTTCAACAGATTGCGCCTTGCCCTGATGCGCAAGCTGGACCGCCTTTCGCGCCACGTCGAACTCGGAGAGCTCGCTGTGCCTGGCGATTTTCTCGATCACATGCCGATACTGATCGCGGGTGCCAAAATCCATCTGTGCGTAAATGCCGTCCGGATCTTCTCGCAGCTTCTGCTCAACCGCGCTCATCGACTCGACGAAGTCGCGCCAATCGATGGCGGCGAGCAACCTCAGGCTGCCGATGCTGTTGCTGATGGAAACCTGGTTGGCGGCCTGACTCTGGGTCTCCGATTGCACCAGCGCTTCGATGGTCAGGCCCGACTCACCAAGGCGCTGTTCAATCCAGGTCAGCGGAAGTGCCAGCGCGGAGCTGTGCCCCTGCAGTCGGCGTGCCAATTCCGCGACAAACGAGTTCACCAGCGGCGGATTCGACCGCGCCATGTCGGCGATCACCAGGATCAGACTTTTGGGATCTCTCTCGGCAACGTCGACCATTTGGTCGGCCCAGGAGTTTGCCCGGTTCCGATCGATGATGCCGGCGGCGACACGGGTCCCGACCCGTCGCATGTTTTCGATCAGCGCCAGGCGCAACATGATCGGAATTGCCCACAACTCGCCCAGCTGCAGGCCGCTTGTTTTCTGATAGGACGCGACAAAGCGATTGAGGCTTTCCGGATCAACGCGACCATCGCCGTGGGAAATCGCCTCGAGGGCAATGTCGTAGACTCGTGGCAGGCCTGCAGACGTACCGTTTGCGAGCAGCGGAAGCTCTCGGCTGTAGCCCTTGGGGAAGTGCCGCCTCGCGGTCCTTATCTGTTCTTCGATCAGGTAAAAATTGTCGAGCAGCCAATCTCCGGCTGGCGTGATACGCCGGTTCGCCTTCACAGTCTGCGTCAGCAGTTCGCAGGCGTCGGCCAGCACCGTCCCGTTGTCGGTCAGCCGAGCCAGCAATTTATCCGGGCCGCGACCCCGGGTCAGCCGGTGCGACTCGGCGAGCGTCCGACCGTGGCGCTCCATCTGGTCGGCACTGAATAGAACAGCGCGCAACGGCGGTTCAGCCGCGGCGTATTTCTGGGTCACCATCTTTCGGCCGAGCCTTGCGGCCCAGTCTCGCCATGCTGGCGTTGCCGAAGTGGCGGGGTTGGCTGCTGCCTTCAAATCGAGAGCTCCTCGGGGACGGCATTGCCTTGCCGGTCGACATGCCGGGCGGCCAGCGCAAATTTTGGTTTCACTTCCGGCGGCGAACGCAACCGACGATCGCGGGTACGGACCCGCGACAGATGCGGCGAAGAAGGCCAATGGTTGGCAACGTCGTGCCTGGCCGAAAGCGCGCTTGTCGCTGGTTACGATTCAGCGCCGTTGTCCAAGCAGGTTATCCGCAACCCTGCTGATCGTATGTGCGCAATCGAACATACGGATCCGTGCAATGGGACGAGAGCCTGCAAACCTACGGCTAGCCGTGCGCGCCGCGCACCTTTTCATAGCAGGAACAGGCGGCGGCCTCGAGGCCCCGGCTGTTGGTGATGCTGATGTTGCCGCGGTTGTAGTCGATCAGCTTTCGCTTCTTGAGCGCCAGTGCCGCATTGGTAACACCGACCCGCCGCACGCCCAGCATGTGGCCGAGAAAATCCTGCGTCAGTCGAAACTCGTTCGAGCGGACACGGTCACGCGTCATCAACAGCCAGCGCGCCAGCCGTGCCTCAACCACATGAAACCGGTTGCAGGCCGCAGTCTGCGCGATTTGCGCCATCAGCGTGTGGATGTACAGATCGAGTTTTCGCTGCAACAGCGGATTGAGGCCCAGTTCCTTGCGGAACGGCGCCGCCTTCATTCGCAACGCCGTACCGGCGCCCTGAACCATTGCCCGGACCGGGCTGACGCCGATGCCCAGCGCGAAGGCCACGCCGACCATGCCTTCGCGCCCGACCATGCCGACCTCAAGAGCGAGATGACGGTCGACCACTGTCAGCAGCGATACCAGCGAGTCAATCGGAAAGTAGACGAATTTGATGGCGTCACCCTGTTCATACAGCACCTCGCCAAACTCCAGCGACACGACCTGAAGATTGGCTGCCACGCGCTGGTAGTCAGCGCGCGAAAGCGCGGCGAGCAGTTTGTTGGCCACCGGCACGGGGGTCGAAATTCTCATGATTGTCCGGCTCTCCTGTTGGGTAGTCACCATGCGGAAATCCGCAGGATGCATCGGAGAAGCCTAGATTCAAATCCGGTGTAGTGTTGCAGCGCATGGACGCGCTCCACGATGGCAAGGCTGGGCTGATTCCGGCCGGCCGTCTGTACGGGATCGTACAGTGCAAACGGCCACAGGCATAGCCAAATCTGCGGCGCACCAACACTTCGCACTGGCCTCGCGAATGGATTGCTGCGTCGCGCGGCAGCGCGCTGTGGCGCGGCCAAGCCGTTGCACAATGTGTGCTGGCGCACAGATGAAAATAGCGCACGCCTGTATGAAGCAGCATGACCCGGATCGCAACGGCTCTCATTGGCGCGCCAGCCGAAAACGGCAGTTGTCGGTTCAGTGGGCGGGAAAGCGCGATAGCATGCCGGACTGCCGCATACAACTAAAGACACTCATGCCAGAAGCAGCAACAAGCATCACCGAAGCGGCCATAGCTGCAACGGCTGCCGACGCGACCGAATCGGGGTACCAGAGTGCGCTGCTGAAGGCGGGCGCGCTGCAGAACGCCATCCTGACCAGCGCCAACTTCTCGATCATTGCCACGGACGAGCGGGGAATTATCCAGCTGTTCAATGTCGGCGCCGAACGCATGCTGGGCTACACGGCGGCGGAAGTTGTCAACCGCATCATTCCGAGCGACATGCATGATCCGCAGGAAGTCATGGCGCGCGCGCTGGCGCTTAGCCTTGAGCTTTCCACCACCATCACGCCGGGATTCGAGGCGCTGGCGTTCAAGGCGTCGCGAGGCATCGAGGATATCTACGAACTGACCTACATCCGCAAGGATGGCGGCCGGTTTCCGGCACTGATTTCGATCACCGCGTTGCGCGATGACGCTGGCGGCATTATCGGTTACCTGTTGATCGGCACCGACAACTCGGCCAGAAAGCGCGTGGAATCGGAGCTGAATGAGGCGCTGGCCGCCGCCGAGCAAGCCAATCGCGCCAAAACCGATTTCCTGTCCAGCATGAGTCACGAGCTGCGAACGCCACTGAACGCAATCCTCGGCTTTGCACAACTGGTCGAGTCCGGTACGCCTAGCCCGACGACGACCCAAAAGCGCCACATTGACCAGATTCTCAAGGCCGGCTGGTATCTGCTGGAGCTGATTAACGAAATCCTCGACCTCGCGCTGATCGAATCGGGGCAGCTGTCGCTCTCGCAGGAGGCCGTCTCCCTGGCCGAGGTGCTGCAGGAATGCCGCCAGATGATTGAGCCGCAGGCGCAGAAACGCACGATCAGCATGACGTTTCCCCGGTTCGACCAGCCATGCTTCATCATTGCCGATCGCACCCGCATCAAGCAGGTGCTGATCAACCTCCTGTTCAACGCAATCAAGTACAACAAAACAGCTGGCAGCGTGGACGTGGAGTGCAGCCACGACCGCGCCGACTTTGTTCGCATCAGTGTCCGCGATACCGGTGCGGGTCTGGCGCCGCATCAGCTCGCGCAGCTTTTCCAGCCGTTCAATCGCCTTGGCAAGGAAGGTGGCGCGGAGGAGGGAACCGGCATCGGACTGGTGGTAACCAAGAGGCTGGTCGAATTGATGGGCGGCAACATCGGCGCCGACAGCAGCGTCGGCAGCGGCAGCGTGTTCTGGGTGGAAGTCGGCCTGACCAGGGCGCCAGAGGTCTCAGGAGAGCTTGACCTGGACTGTGAACCCCATCCGCCACCGCTGTCGGCCAATGTGCCGCAACGCGACGTGCTGTATGTGGAAGACAATCCGGCCAATCTTGAACTGGTCGAGCGGATCATCGAGCGCCGTGCGGATCTCCGGCTGCTCAGCGCGGCCGATGGCAATCTCGGCGTTGAATTTGCGCGCGCCTACTTGCCCGCCGTGATCCTGATGGACATCAACCTGCCCGGCATGAGCGGCACCGATGCCATGAAGACGCTCCGGGGCGATCCGCTGACTGCACATATCCCCATCATTGCCCTCAGCGCCAATGCGGTGCCGCGCGACATCGAAAAGGCGCTTGAGGCAGGTTTTAGCAGCTATATCACCAAACCGATAAAGATCAGCCAGTTCATGGCGGCACTGGACCAGGCGCTTGAGCAATCAGCAATCAGGGCCGACGCCGGCAACGAGGAGCAACCAGCATGAAAGTATCCGCAAGCGACATTCTCAGCGCGAGCATCCTGATTGTCGACGATCAGGAGGCAAACGTGACCCTGCTCGAGCAGGTGCTGGCGGAAGCCGGCTATATCAATGTAAGCGTGTGCATGAAGCCTTCCGAAGTCTGTGCCTTGCACCGCAACAACCGGTATGACGTGATTCTGCTGGATCTGCAGATGCCCGGCATGGACGGTTTTGAGGTAATGGCGGGCCTCAAAACCAATGAAGCGGACGAGTACCTGCCGGTACTCGTGCTCACGGCCCAGCCGGGTCACAAGCTGCGCGCACTGCAAGCCGGTGCCAGGGACTTTATCAGCAAGCCGTTTGATCTCGCCGAAGTCAGGATGCGTATCCGCAACGTGATTGAGGTGCGCCTGCTGAACAAGAAACTGGACCTGTACAGCAAGGTGCTGGAGAGAAAGGTGGAAGAGCGCACGGCAGAGTTGCGCGAGAGCGAGGCCCGCTATCGCAGCCTGACGGAGCTTGCCGCCGACTGGTACTGGGAACAGGACGCCGGCGGCAGCTTTACCAAGGTCTCCGGTCCGGTCCTGGAAATGTTGGGCATTCGCGTTGATCCCTTGACCCAGGGCGCGGCGGCCAAGCCGGTGAGCGGCTGGAACGAAGCGGAGCGCGCAGCGCTGCTCGCAAAAATTGCCGCCAGGCAGCCGTTCCTCGACTTTGTCCTGAGCCGGGTCAGCGAGGACGGGGCACTACAGAAATTTCGCGTCAGCGGCGAGCCGATGTTCAACCAGTCGGCCCGCTTTGTCGGCTATCGCGGTATCGGGGTGGAACTTGCCGCCAATGATTGATGCCGAGGCCAGTCGATGAACCCGACTCACAGTCCGCTGCAGAACCGCCTGCTGGCGGCGCTGCCCGCCGAGGAATTTGAGCGTCTTGCCGGCCACCTCGAACTGGTCGAGATGCCGCTTGGCCTGGTGCTGTACGAACCGGGCGGCCAGTTGCAGCACGCCCTGTTTCCGACCACCTCCATCATATCGCTGCACTACGTAACCGAGTCCGGCGCCTCGGTCGAGGTTGCCGGCGTGGGCAACGAGGGCGTTGTCGGCGTTTCACTGTTCATGGGTGGGGACACCACGACCAGTTCGGCAATGGTGCAGGCGGCCGGATATGCCTACCGCCTGGACCGCCATCGGCTGAAAGGGGAATTTGCCCTTGCCGGCGCCACCCAGCAACTGTTGTTGCGATACACCCAGGCACTGATCACGCAAATGTTCCAGACCGCTGTCTGTTACCGGCACCATTCGGTTGAGCAGCAGCTTTGCCGCTGGCTGTTGATGACGCTCGACCGCGTGCCGTCCGGCCAGCTGGTCATGACGCAGGAACTGGTGGCGAGTCTGCTCGGCGTGCGGCGCGAAGGCATCACCGAGGCAGCCGGCAGGCTGCAGGCCGCAGGCTTGATCCAGTACCGGCGCGGCCATATCTCGGTGTTGCAGCGATCGGGGCTTGAACTGCGTAGCTGCGAGTGTTACGCCGTTGTCAAGACCGAATTGCGGCGGTTGTTTCGCGACCAGTGATGCCGCGGGGCCGTGCCGGCCCGCGCTGATCGGCCGCCGGTCACGTCCGCAACTCTGTACGCGAGCGCACAGACCGGTGGCGCGGCCCGCGGCAACATGGCTTTGTTGCCGGTGCTGAGAGCCGGACACCACCGTCAAGTCAAAAAGGAAGCCATCATGCTCTATACCATTGCTGTAGTCCTCGTCATCCTGTGGCTGCTGGGACTGGTTACTTCTTTCACCATGGGCGGCCTGATTCACATCCTGCTGGTGATCGCAATCGTGGTCGTCCTGCTGCGTGTGATCAGCGGGCGCAGTCCGCTTTGAGGGCCGGATCATGATCAAGGCTGTTTCCTTGGCGCTGCTTGCCGGCGGGATCCTGCTGGTAATTTTTGGCGCAACAGCGATGAATTCGGCAAGCTCCGACATTTCGCGCTTCTTTACCGGCGCACCGACCGACCGTGCCATCTGGATGCTGGTGGGCGGCATCGTGATGCTGGTTGCCGGTCTTGCCGGCCTGATGACCGGCCGGAAAAGCTGACATTCGCCGGACGCACGGGCGCACCTGGCACATCAACAATTGTGGTGCGCGCCATCTGGCGCGAGCGGTTTCATCGTCTGACCGGGCGCTGCCATTCGCATCTGCCTGCAACCCATCACAAAGGTAATGCAAATGAATCCCACCAAGCTCTCCGACGTTTCCAGGCAAAAACCCGCCATGTCCGATGTCGCAACGTTGCGCGCGCGCGCGCGCCAGCACGTTGAACAGGGTGCCGTGACCGCCGGTTATGCGGCCGAGCGGGAAACCGTGATCACGCAGCTCAACGAAGCGCTGGCCACCGAACTGGTCTGTGTGCTCCGCTACAAGAGGCACTACTTCATGGCGACGGGCATCCACGCGGCGCCGGTCGCGGCCGAGTTCCTTGAACACGCCACCGAGGAAATGCTGCACGCGGACGCCATTGCCAAGCGCATCGTCGAACTGGGCGGGGAGCCCAATTTTTCCCCGGATGGACTGTCGGCGCGAAGCCATGCCGAGTACGTCGAGGGCGCGAACCTGAAGGAAATGATCAGCGAAGACCTGGTTGCCGAGCGCATTGCCATCGAGAGCTATCGGGAAATGATCGGCTATCTGGGCACGCAGGACCCGACCACCCGGCGCATGCTGGAACAGATCCTCGCCAGCGAGGAAGAGCACGCCGATGATTTGTCGTCGCTGCTGCAAGGACTGGGTTAGCTGATCCGGTGGCCGGTAATCCCGTGTCGCCACCGCATTGCTGAGCACCGCCGGTTACCACCGGCGGGCAGCGCCTCGATGGGCTGGTACCTGAAATGGCATTCACCACAATCACCCCTGCAGGGTGATTTTTTTCGCACCAAGACACGCCGGCTCGAAGATCGTCGTGCGGCAGCAGCACTGGCGCGGCATCGCATGGGCCGAACCAGCCCGTGCGCGTCCGGTGCGCAATCCGCGGGTATGCGAATTTGATCCCCCATGCGTGCGGAAGCGAACAGAGACGATAACGACATTTCCGTAATCTCCACCACGACACGAAGCAGATGCTCGCTGTCAGCCGGTGCTGTTATCCGGTTACTTGAAACCGGCCATTGGAGCTGACTAATGAACAACCTGAATAAAATCGCCATTGCCGTCTCGGTGATGTGCTGCAGCACTGCTGCCAGCCTGCACGCGCAGACCACCGCATACAATCCGTCGTGGTATTTTGCGCCCAGTATCAATGCGCTCGATCCCGACTCGCGATTTGGCGTCGACAAGAACGGCGCCGGACTTGGCCTGCGCCTTGGCAAGCCGCTGTCGGATTACTGGGACCTGCAATTGGGTACCACCTACGCACGCTCGCGTAACGGCGGTTCGCGCTACCAGCAGAACACCCTCGGCGCCGACATGCTCTACATGTTCTCGCGCGAAGCCCTGCGCCCGTTCATTCTGGTTGGAGCCGGCTATCAGCGGGACAAGCTGAGCGGCCCGCGCAATCTCGTCGGCTCGTCACCGTACATCAGCGGCGGCGCGGGTCTGCAGCTTTCGCTGAACGATCAATGGTCCTTGCAGGCAGACTACCGTCGCGTCTACGGCTTCCTGCGCAGCGACGCGTTTCGCTTCGATCGCAGCAACAACAATTATGTGACGGTCGGCCTCAACTACGCCTTCGACAAACCCGCCGCACCATATGTCAGGACCGCGATGGAGCCGGAACCGGCTCGCGTGGTGGTGGCAGAAGCACCGCCGGCCCCGCTGCCGGCGCCGACACCTGCTGCGCCGCTGCCGCCGCCGGCGCCGCGATTCGAGAAATTCACCCTGTCGGCAACCGAGTTGTTTGCGTTTGACCGTGACAAACTGCAAATGCCGCAGCCGAAGCTGGACGAAATCGCCAGCGCGCTCAACCGCTATACCGACGTTACCAACGTCGTTATCACCGGCTACGCCGACAATATTGGCTCCGACAAATACAACCAGAAGCTCTCCGAGCGCCGCGCGGTTGCGGTCAAGGACTATCTTGTCAGCAAGGGCGTCAGCGGCAACCGGATGCGCGCCGAGGGTCGTGGCGAAGCCAACCCGGTGGTGACCTGCACCAACAAGAACCGGCCGGCGCTGATCAAGTGCCTCGAGCCGAATCGCCGGGTGGAGATCGAGCAGATCACGATCGAGCGTCGCGTCTAGCCAACAGCTGTCGCAACGACGGATGAAAAACGGGCGCATGATCTGCGCCCGTTTTTCGCTTCCGCACCGGCATCGCGCGCTTCGCGACCGGCGGCCAAATGCGCGCTGTGTACGGCGCCGAACAGACAGCCTCGGGACAACCGCACAAGCTGCAAGCCTGATAACCGCCAGGTGGATTGTCGAGGACGGCCAGCAGCATGTCGCGCGCATTTCGCCGTCCGGTGCCGCTTGGTCGACATCGAACCAGTGGTTGCTCCGCAGCCATGGCCAGCGATGGCCGAGAACATCAAGAGGGTAGAAAAATGAACCGACTCCAAGCTAGTTCCAGGCGCTTTGCCTGGGCCATTGCCACGTTGGCGACGGCCATCATCGCCGGTTGCGGCGGTGGTGGTGAAGGCCGCGATCCAATTCTGGGAACCGGCGGCATCGCGGTGCTGGCGCCGACGGTCACGGCAGTCTCTCCGGTTAACAACGCCACTGCGGTCGGAACCAACAACACCATTATCAATGCCACCTTCAGCGAACCCATGGCGCCGATCACCGGCGCAGCAAGTTTTGTACTGACCTGTGCAGCGCCTTGCGCCAATCCGAATGGAACCGTGACGCTGGATGCTTCCGGCCGCGTCGCCACCTATACGCTTGCGCCGGGCACCTCGCTGGCTGCATTCACGCTCTACACCGCCACCATCACCGGCGCCAGAGGCATCGCCAACGGCCTTGCACTGGACAACCCGTATGTCTGGCGCTTTACCACCGGCGCCGCGCCCGACTCCACTCGCCCGCGGGTGGTGCTGACGGTACCCGCAACATCGACACCAGGCCCCACCACCGGCGTACCTGGCAATACCGCTATCAGCGCCGTATTCACTGAAGAAATGGCGCCGTCAACCATCAATGCCGCGACCTTTACCTTGACCTGTGCTGCACCGTGCGTCTCGCCAGCCGGAAGCGTCAGCTACACAGTCGGTACTCGCACGGCCGTATTCACACCGGTATCTGCATTGCTTGGCAGTACGACCTATACCGCAACCATCACCACCGGCGCGACCGACCTGGCCGGCAATGCGCTGGCTGGAAATCGGGCTGCCCTGCCTGCGGCCAGCAACTATGTGTGGACGTTCACCACTGCCGTTCCGGTGGTCACCAGCAACGTCGCGGTGGCTGCAACCAACCCGGTCGCCAGTGCGTCCGGCGTCTGCCCGGGTGCGACCGTCAATGCCACCTTCAGCCTGACCACGGGGCTGCGCATGAATCCGGCAACGATCAACACGGCAACGTTCACCGTGACCGGTCCCGGCCCGGCCTTTTCACCCGTTACCGCGGCATCGGTCGTGCTGGACGCGGCAACCGGCCGTATTGCGACGTTCACTCCCGCCAGCAATCTGATCGTCGGAACCACCTACACCGCGACCATCAAGGGTGGCGTCAATGGCGTAAAGGACCTGGCTGTTCCGGCCAACGCCATGGTGAATGATTTCACCTGGAACTTCACGGTTGCCAGTTGCACCACGCCAACCGGCGCGCCTGCTGTGCCGCTGGGTTCCGCTGCCGGTTTCGGCATCATGGCAACGTCGGCTACCACCAGTACCGGCCCGACGCAAATCAACGGCGATGTCTCGCTGAGTCCAGGCACCTCGCAGGGCATTCCGCCGCCGCAGGTGAATGGGGTCATCCATGTCAACGATGCGGCCGCCGCACAGGCCAAGGTCGACCTGCTTGCCGCATACAACTACGCCAAGGCACTGCCGCCGGGCGTGGGGCCGTTCTCGCTGGGCGGCGGTACGGATCTGAGCGGACTGACTTTGCCGCCAGGCACGTATACGTCGGCGACCACGATCCTGATCAACGGGCCGGCGCCGGTGATTCTGGATGGCGGCGGCAACGCCAACGCGGTCTGGGTGTTCCAGATCGGTTCTTCGCTGACGACCGTGACCGGCAGCGTGTCGCTGATCGGTGGTGCACAGGCGAAGAATGTGTTCTGGGTGCCGACGGCCGACGCGACCATCGGAACCAACACCATTTTCCAGGGCACGATCCTCGCCGGTCGTGACGTCACCGGCAAAACCGGTGCGACCATCAACGGCCGCATCCTGGCTGGTGCGATCGGCGCCGCCACCGTGGCGCTGGACAGCAACACCGTTAACGTGCCGGCCCCGTGATAGATGGCCGGCAGGACTGAACGGATGAATTCGATCGTCGCCCACGGTACGCGCGCTGATTCGTTCGCGCCGGACCGTGCGCGCAGTGCGCAAGACACCGCGGACCGCCGGCGAACAGGTTTCTGGATCCAAATGGAGAAGAAAATGAAAATAGCAAAAGCCTCAGGCACGCTGGGTTTGGTGGCAATCGCCGCACTGGGTAGCCCGCTTGCGCTGGCGCAGGATGCGGGCTGGTATGCCGGAATCAACGCGGGCCAGTCGCGCGCAAAAATAGACGACCCGCGAATCATCGGCGGATTGCTGGCTGGCGGGTTTACCACCACCTCGATCGAGGACGATGACCGCGACACCGGCTTCAAGGTCTTTGGCGGGTATCGGATCAACCGCAACTTCGCCCTGGAGGGCGGATATTTTGACCTTGGCAAGTTCGGCTTCAAGGCCGTCACGCTTCCCCCTGGCGTGCTGAGCGGACGCATCAAGGTCAAAGGGTTGAATCTGGACCTGGTTGGCACACTGCCGATCACGGAGCGGTTCTCGGCATTTGCCCGCGTCGGCGTCAACCACGCGCAGGCGCGCGACACCTTTGCCGGAACCGGTGCGGTGCATGTGTTCAACACCAGTCCGAGCAAGCGCGACACCAACCTGAAAGTTGGCCTCGGACTGCAGTACGCCTTTAACGAGGCGCTGGCCGTACGCGGCGAAGTCGAGCGCTATCGCATCAATGATGCGGTTGGCAACAAGGGCGACATCGACCTGGTTTCGGTCGGGCTGGTTTATTCGTTTGACCGCCACGCGGCGCCGTTGACGCGAACCGCGATGGCGCCGGACCCGGCGCCTGCCGTTGTTGAAGTACCGCCGCCGCCGATGGCCGTTCCGACACCGCCACCACCGGCACCGCTGCCGCCGCCCGCGCCGCGCTTCGAGCGCTATACCCTCTCGGCCACCGAACTGTTTGGGTTTGACCGCGATACGCTGCGTATGCCCCAGCCCAAGCTGGATGAGATTGCCGCCGCGCTGAGTGGCAATAACCAGATCAATCGCGTCGTCATCACCGGCTACGCGGACCGGCTCGGGTCCGATCGGTACAACCAGAAGCTGTCCGAGCGTCGCGCCATGGCGGTCAAAGAATACCTGGTCAGCAAGGGCATCAACGGCAGCAGGCTTGATGCGCAGGGCAAGGGAGAAGCCAACCCGGTCGTGGTGTGTAACGACCGGAACCGTCCGGCGCTGATCAAATGCCTGGAACCCAACCGCCGGGTCGAAGTGGAACAAATCATTATCGAACGCCGTGTCCAGTAGGTCTCCGCTGCTGGCTCCTCGGCAGGCGCTCGCTGCGTAAGCTGCCTTTCGCTGAAAACGGGCGCCTCCGGCGCCCGTTTTCACGTCTGAAGCCCCGAGCCGGCACGAGGGGTTAAAATTGCCGGGCAGGTGTTGCCGTCGCCTGAAAATCCACCCGGAAGACCGTTTTGGTCAGCCGCGCCCCTGACCAGCACGCCGCGCCCGTACCTTGAAAAAAATCCTCGAACACCTCCTTCCCCACCGCCTGCGCATTCTGTGGGTGCTGCTGATCACCTACATCGCCTTCAACGCCGCCGTGCGGGTCGGCCTCGCGCTGTACAACGGCGAGCTTGATCCGATGTTGCCGCAGAGATTGCTGCCGGCGCTCGCAATCGGCCTGGTATTTGATATCGGCACCGCGACATTTTTCCTGGCGCCGATCGGCCTGCTGCTGCTGGTCTGGCCGAACGGCCGCGCGCGCGCGCTGAGAGGGACCCTGCTGGCCGTGTTGCTGCCACTCGTGGTACTGCTGGTGTTTGTCGGCTTTGCCGAGTTCACGTTCTGGAATGAATTTGCCTCACGGTTCAATTTCATCGCGGTCGACTACCTGATTTACACCAATGAAGTGGTGGGAAACATTCGCGAGTCCTACAACCTGCCGCTCCTGCTCGGTGGCGTGGGTGCGATTTCGCTCCTGATCTGGTGGCGGGTGAAGCGCCACAGCGAGGCCTGGTGGCAGGGCAGCCTGTCCCCGGCGCGACGCATCGCCACGGCAGCGGTGCTGCTCGCGTTGCCGCCGCTGGCAACTTTCTCGCTCGATGCCCGCTACAAGGAGTTTTCCGCCGACGCCCAGGCCAATGAGCTGGCGGGCAATGGCTACTTCGATTTCTGGCACGCGTTCTGGACCAACGAGATCGACTACGAGCGCTATTACAAGACCATGCCGCGTACCAAGGCCATTGCCGAGCTTGCGACCGAGATCGGCGGCAACCGCGTTCCGGTTACCGTCACGCAGAAGCCCTACGATCGCGACGTCGTCAATCCTGGCGAGGTAAAGAAACTGAACGTGGTGCTGGTGTCGATCGAGAGTTTCAGCGCCGAATTCATGAAGGCTTTCGGTAACCAGCAGGGCATTACGCCGAACATGGACCGGCTGGCGAGCGGGGGGCTGCTGTTCACCCGCCTCTATGCCACCGGCACCCGTACCGTCCGCGGGCTCGAGGCCTTGACGCTGTCGGTGCCGCCGACGCCGGGCCATTCGATCGTCAAGCGGCCCGACAACGACAAGCTGTTCACCATCGGCGAGGTATTTCGCGAAAAGGGCTATGAGCCGCTGTACTTTTATGGCGGATACGGCTATTTCGACAACATGAACGCCTTTTTCTCCGGCAACGGTTACACCGTGATCGACCGCACGGCGCTGCAGTCGGCCGACATTCATTTCGAAAACATATGGGGCGTGGCAGACGAGGATCTGTATTCCCTGGCGGTGCGCGAACTGGACAAGCGTCACCAGGCCGGCCGGCCGTTTTTCGCCCACATCATGACCACCTCCAATCACCGGCCGTTCACCTACCCTGACGGGCGGATCGACATTCCGAGCAAGACCGGCCGGGAGGGCGGGGTCAAGTACACCGACTGGGCAATCGGCCGATTCATCGAGCAGGCGCGGAGCAAACCCTGGTTTGACAATACGTTGTTCGTCTTTGTCGCGGACCACACCCACAAAGGCCGCGGGCGTCAGGAGTTGCCGATCGACAACTACCACATCCCGATGGTGATGTATTCGCCCCGCCACGTTGCACCAGGAACGGTGGACACCATCGCGTCACAGATCGATGTTCCGCCGACGCTGCTCGGCATGCTCAACTTCAGCTACCGCTCGCGCTTTTTCGGTCACGACATACTGCGCGAGGGCGCGGCCCATCCGCGCGCGCTGATGGCCAACTACCAGACCGTCGGCTATTACGAGAACGGCCGCGTGGTCGAACTGAAACCGAATTCGCGCGTGCGCGTGGTGTACGCCGACAGCGGCAAGCCGGCGCCGATGGACGATATTTCAACCTACCTGATCGATGAGGCCATCGGCTACTACCAGCTGGCCAGCGAGGCTTACCGGCGCGGCGACCTGAAGAACGCAACCGTGCGCTAGTCCGTGCCGATCAGTGCCGGTGGCGTATCAAAATAGGTCGCCTTTTGTGCCCGTGGCAGCTTCTTCAGCGCCGCCTCGGCCTTCGATGCGCTTGACCGGTCAGCAAACGTCATCGAGGCCACGACCCGCAGCGGGGGATGGGAGCGGGTGTAGCGCGCGCCGGTGCCGGCCATATGCTGCGCAAAGCGGCGTGCAAGGTCGGTGGTGATGCCGGCATAGAGGGTGCCGTCGCGGCATTCGATCAGATACAGCAGCCAGCAAGGCGTGGCGGGATCGGCTTTTGTCGGCATGGCGTGCATTGTCACGCATTTTTCATTCCGCGTTGAGTCCCCAA
>CAYQKN010000023.1:0-19552 GCA_964417885.1 uncultured Burkholderiales bacterium
ACATGTCGCGCACACGGGCAGCGCCCACACCGACAAACATTTCGACGAAGTCCGAACCGGAAATGGAGAAAAACGGCACCTTGGCTTCGCCGGCAATCGCCCGCGCCAGCAAGGTCTTGCCGGTGCCGGGAGAGCCGACCATCAGCACGCCGCGCGGGATACGTCCGCCAAGCTTCTGGAATTTTGACGGGTCCCGCAGGAAATCGACCAGTTCGGACACTTCCTCCTTGGCCTCGTCGCAGCCGGCAACGTCGGCGAAGGTTACCGGGTTGTTACCCTCGTCCAGCATTTTGGCGCGGCTCTTGCCAAACGAAAACGCACCACCCTTGCCACCGCCCTGCATCTGGCGCATGAAATACAGCCAGATGCCGATCAGCAGCAGCATCGGGAACCACGAAATGAAAATCGACATCAGCAGCGATTGCTCTTCTTCGGGCTTGGCCTCGATCTTGACACCCGCCTTGCGCAGGTCGTCCCACATGAACACATCGCCAGGCGTATAGGTGGTGTATACCTTGCTGTCGCGCGTGTAGACCTTGGCGGTGCGCGTCCCTTCCATGCGTACTTTCTCGATATTGCCGGACTTGGCCTCGGCCATCATGGTCGAGTAATCCATGTCGTTGCGCGCGCCACCGCGATTGGAAACCTGCATGAACACCATCATCAGCACAATGCCGATGACGAGCCAGACACCAATATTCTTCACCCAGTTATTCACACGCGTTCCTTCAAAATTTCCAGAGAAAGCCCAGCCGGGCCTACGGCGACAGCAAAATCATTTTTTCCGGATTACCATCCTACACTAAACGCGGAATTTAGTCGTTTGGATTCAAACGGTTGAATTCTTCAGTTCACGGGCCAACAGGTAAGTTTCGCGGCTTTCGTCGCGCGACGCATCCGGTTTTTTCGCCGCGACGCTTTTGAAATGGCCTCGCAGTAACTTTACGTACGGTTCAAATCCTGCGCCCTGAAATACCTTGACCAGAAAAACCCCGTTAGGTTTCAGGAACTTGACGGCAAATTCCATCGCCATTTCACCGAGGGTAAACAATCGTGCCTGATCCGTTATCACGATACCTGTCAGGTTGGGGGCCATATCCGAAATCACAAGATCAACCTTGGCCTGCTCGCCGCCAATGGCGGCAATGACTGCCGCTAGTCCGGCGTCGTGCGAAAAGTCTGCCTTGATGAAGTGGACGTCCTGGATCGGGGCCATTTCAAGCAGATCAATTGCCACCACCTTGCCCTTTGGCCCCACTTTCTTGGCAGCCCACTGCGACCAGCCGCCCGGCGCCGACCCCAGGTCAACAATGGTCATGCCCGGCTTGATCAGCCCTGCGCCGGCGTCAATTTCCGTCAGTTTGTAGACCGATCGCGAACGATAGCCCTCTTCCTGCGAGCGCTTTACATAGGGATCGCTCAGGTGTCGCTTGACCCAGTCGCGACTGTTTTTGGGGCGGGCATGAGCCATCGGCCGAGAGCCTTATAATTGCGGTATGAAAATCACATTATCCCCCATCGAGCGCAAGGCCCTCAAAGCCCGGGCGCACACCATCGATCCCGTCGTCATGATCGGCGACCAGGGCCTGACCGCCGCCGTCGTGCGCGAAATCGAACGCAGCCTCAAGGCCCACGAGCTGATCAAGATCCGCGCCTCAAACGACATCCGCGACGAACGCGAAGCGTGGCTGGACGAAATCTGCAATGCACTGAATGCCGCGCCGGTACAGCACATCGGCAAAATGCTGGTGATATGGCGCGAGAATCCGGAACTGGTCAAGGCGCGCGCCCGCGCCGCTGCTCCGCCAGTCAAGCGAAAGACTGCGCGGCTGACACGTCAGCAGGAAGAAAACATTGCGGCCGGCCGGACCCGCAAACGCGCGAAGTAGCGCACCTTCCGCCGGCGCCGCATTTCAGACGTAGCGGACGTCGACGATTTCGTACTCCTTGGTCCCGCCTGGCGCACGTACTTCAACCACGTCTCCCGCGGACTTGCCGATCATCGCGCGCGCAATCGGCGATGAAAAGGAAATCTTTGCAAACTTGATGTCCGCTTCGTCCTCGCCGACGATCTGGTAGGACATCTTGTCGCCGGACTCGGTCTCTTCCAGGTCGACCGTCACGCCAAACACGACACGGCCGTCCTCCTCCAGCATCGCCGGATTGATGACCTGCGCGCTGGACAGCTTGCCTTCCAGTTCGATGATGCGGCCCTCGATAAAGCCCTGCTTCTCCTTGGCCGCGTCGTATTCGGCGTTCTCCGACAGGTCGCCCTGCGCGCGCGCCTCCGAAATGGCGACGATGACAGCGGGACGCTCGATTGTCTTCAACCGGTGCAATTCGGCTTTCAGCGCGTCTGCGCCGGCAACGGTCAAGGGAACTTTGGCAATACTGCTCATAACACCATCCTGTGGAAAGTAAGGTTGGGCACGCACGGCGCACCCGTTTGGAAAATCCGGCACCATGGTACTGTCAGGCAAATGTCAGGCTGCTGCGCCGATTGATCTGTGCAGCGACTGAAGGTCATAGACCTTCAATTCGGTCAGATGTTGCATGCCGACGCAGGCCGCCCGCGCACCGGAGATAGTGGTGTAATAGGTTACACGGCCCTGCAGCGCGGCGTTGCGGATTGACCAGGAGTCCCTGATCGACCGCTTGTCTTCCTCGACCGTGTTGATGATCAGGGTAATCTCGCGATTTTTCACCATGTCGACGATGTGCGGTCGGCCCTCCAGCACCTTGTTGACCGGCTCGCAGGCAATGCCGCATTTCTGCAGGTGCGCGGCGGTTCCCTTGGTGGCAACGATGCCGAATCCCAGTTCCTGCAGGGTGCGGGCGATTTCCTCGGCCTTGGGTTTGTCGGCATTTTTCACGCTGATGAATGCCTTGCCCCCGGTCGGCAATTTGATGCCGGCTCCCATCTGCGACTTGACGAACGCTTCGGCGAAGGTCTTGCCGACTCCCATGACTTCACCGGTGGATTTCATTTCCGGACCCAGGATGGTGTCAACACCAGGAAACTTGATGAACGGGAATACCGCCTCCTTGACCGAAAAATATGGCGGTATTACTTCGCCGCCGTTTTTTCCTGTCCTGCCCTGCTCTTTCAGTGTCTTGCCGGCCATGCAGCGCGCGGCGATTTTCGCCAATGGCTGCGCGATGGCCTTGGAAACATACGGCACGGTGCGGGAAGCCCGTGGATTGACTTCAAGGACAAACACTCGGTCGCCACTGCCGGCATTCTGGATGGCAAACTGCACATTCATCAGGCCGACGACATGCAACGCCCTGGCCATGGCAACAGTCTGGCGGCGCAGTTCGTCCTGCAGCTCGACCGACAGCGAAAACGGCGGCAATGAACAGGCTGAGTCACCCGAGTGCACACCGGCCTGTTCGATATGTTCCATGATTCCGCCGATCATCACATCGTGCCCATCGCTGACGGCATCGACGTCCACCTCGATCGCGTCATTGAGGAAGCGGTCAAGCAGTACCGGCGAATCGTTGGATACCTTGACCGCCTCGCGCATGTAGCGCTCAAGGTCGGATTCGACATGGATGATTTCCATCGCCCGTCCGCCCAGCACATAGCTCGGTCTGACCACCAGCGGGTAGCCGATCTCGCGCGCCTTGAGAATAGCTTCTTCGTTGGTGCGCGCGGTGCGGTTCGGCGGTTGCAGCAGTTTCAGATCATTGATCAGGTGCTGGAACCGCTCGCGATCCTCGGCGATGTCGATCGAGTCCGGCGTCGTGCCGATGATGGGCACTCCATTGGCCTCCAGCGCTCGCGCCAGCTTCAGTGGCGTCTGCCCGCCGAATTGCACAATCACGCCGACCGGCTTTTCCTTGTCGACAATTTCCAGCACATCCTCAAGCGTCAGCGGCTCGAAATACAGCCGGTCCGAGGTGTCATAGTCGGTCGATACCGTTTCCGGATTGCAGTTGACCATGATGGTCTCGAAGCCATCCTCGCGCAGCGCCAACGCGGCATGCACGCAACAATAGTCGAACTCGATACCCTGGCCTATGCGGTTCGGTCCGCCGCCCAGGATCATGATCTTCTTGCGGTCGGTGGGGTGGGACTCGCACTCTTCGTCGTAACTTGAATACATGTATGCCGTCGAGGTCGAGAATTCCGCGGCACAGGTATCCACGCGCTTGTAGACCGGACGGATGCCGTTGGCGTGCCGCTTGGCGCGTACGTCGTCCTCACTGACCTTCAGCAGATAGGCCAGGCGGCGATCGGAGAAACCCTTGCGCTTGAGTGCGCGCAATTCGACTGCATCAATTGCCTCAAGTGTCTTTTTCTCCACCGCCAGTTCGAGATCGACCAGCTCCTTGATTTGTGCCAGGAACCATGGGTCAATCTTGGTATAGCCGTGCAATTCTTCCAGCGACATGCCGATGCCGAATGCATCGGCCACGTACCACAGCCGTTCGCCGCGCGGGTAGGCCAGCTCATCGCCGATCTTCTCCGGATCCACTGTCTTCAGGTTGAATCCGTCGACACCGGTTTCCAGTCCGCGCAGCGCCTTCTGCAGCGACTCCTGGAAATTCCGCCCGATCGCCATCACTTCGCCCACGCTCTTCATCTGCGTCGTCAGACGGTCGTCCGCCTGCGGAAACTTCTCAAACGCAAAGCGTGGAACCTTGGTCACCACGTAATCAATGCTCGGCTCAAACGAAGCCGGCGTAGCGCCGCCGGTAATGTCGTTCTTGAGTTCGTCGAGCGTATAACCCACCGCCAGCTTGGCCGCAACCTTTGCGATCGGAAATCCGGTCGCCTTCGATGCCAGTGCCGACGAGCGCGACACGCGCGGGTTCATCTCGATCACGACCATGCGGCCGTCCTTCGGATTGACGGCGAACTGCACGTTCGATCCACCGGTCTCCACGCCAACCTCGCGCAGCACCGCGATCGATGCATTGCGCATGATCTGGTATTCCTTGTCGGTCAAGGTCTGTGCCGGCGCAACCGTGATCGAATCTCCGGTGTGCACACCCATTGGATCGAGATTTTCGATCGAACAGATGATGATGCAATTGTCGGCTTTGTCGCGCACGACCTCCATCTCGAACTCTTTCCAGCCGAGCAGCGACTCCTCGATCAGCAGCTCGTGGGTCGGAGACGCCTCCAGGCCACGGTCACAGATCTCGATGAATTCGTCGCGATTGTAGGCAATGCCGCCGCCGGATCCGCCCATGGTGAAGCTGGGCCGGATGATGGCCGGAAAGCCGATCGCCGCCTGCACCTGCAAAGCCTCTTCCATGGAGTGTGCGATCGCCGACCGCGCCGACGCGAGGCCGATGCGCGTCATCGCCTGCTTGAATTTTTCGCGGTCCTCGGCCTTGTCGATCGCCTCCTTGGAAGCGCCGATCATTTCCACGCCGTATTTTTCCAGAACACCGTGCTTGGCCAGGTCGAGCGCGCAGTTGAGCGCGGTCTGCCCGCCCATGGTCGGCAGCAGCGCGTCCGGCCGCTCTTTTTCGATGATTTTTTCGACGATTTTCCAGTTGATCGGCTCGATGTAGGTCACGTCCGCCATGTCCGGGTCGGTCATGATCGTCGCCGGGTTGGAATTGATCAGGATGACCTTGTAGCCCTCGTCGCGAAGCGCCTTGCAGGCCTGTGCGCCCGAGTAGTCGAACTCGCACGCCTGACCAATGACGATGGGCCCGGAACCGATGATGAGGATGGATTTGATATCAGTGCGTTTTGGCATGCGGCTTACTCGATGGTGGCGGTGGCGAGCTTGGCGCCGAAGCCGATAAACAGGGTCCCGACACTGCCGGTCATGGCAGCGGCAACGCGATGGCGTCGCCTGAACGCAACCGCGACGCGGCTGCCCACAAGTATCAGCACGCTCAGGTAAACAATGCTGATAACCTGCAAAATTGCCCCGAGCACGGCAAAGGTCAGCAACGGGTGCGGGTAGGCCGGATCGACAAACTGGATGAAGAACGAGACAAAAAACAGGATTGCCTTGGGGTTGATCACGCTGATCAGCAGCGCGCGCCGGAACGGATGGCTGCTGTCCTGCGGCTGATCTTCATTGCTTGCCGCCACAATGCTGGCACGCTGGCGCCAGTTTGCGAACGCAGTGCGAATCAACTGGACGCCGACCCAGGCAAGATACGCCGCGCCGGCCAGTCTGATCAGCGTAAACACATCCGGATATGCCACCAGCAGTGAACCGATACCTGCCGCGGCAGCAAACATCAGTATCGAATCGCCAACCACCACCGCGGCTGCCCCCTGATAACCGGCGCGCACGCCGCGCTTGGCTGCGACAGAAAGCACGTAAAGCGAATTGGGTCCGGGCAGCAAAATGATGAAGATGGTGCCAACAAGGTAGGTGGCCAGATCGGTAATGCCGAACATCGCTATGCCGCCTTATTCGACTGCATCATCGTGATGAAGCGGTCAAACAGGTAGCCGACTTCATGCGGCCCGGGACTCGCCTCCGGGTGTCCCTGAAAACTGAATGCGGCTTTGTCGGTCCGTTCAAGGCCCTGGCAGGTGCCGTCGAACAGCGAGACATGGGTAATGCGCAGGTTTGGCGGCAGCGTCTTCTCGTCCGCCGCAAAGCCGTGATTCTGGCTGGTAATGAAGACCTTCTTCGTCGCCAGGTCCTGGACAGGGTGGTTGGCGCCGTGGTGGCCAAATTTCATTTTCGTTGTCCTGGCACCCGACGCCAACGCGAGCAGCTGGTGACCGAGACAGATGCCGAATACCGGCACATTGGCAGCGATGATTTCCTGGATCGCGTGAATGGCGTAACCGCACGGTTCCGGGTCGCCGGGCCCATTGGAGAGGAACACCCCGTCGGGGTTGAGTGCCAGCGCATCGGCAGAGGTCGTCTGCGCCGGCAGGACAGTCACGCGGCAACCGCGCTCGGCAAGCATGCGCAGGATGTTGTGCTTGATACCGTAGTCGTAGGCGACCACGTGGTAGCTGGCATCCGTTTGCGTACCGTAACCGGTCGCCAGCGCCCAGACAGACTGGTTCCATTCGTATGCTTGCTTGCACGAAACCACGCGCGCGAGGTCAAGGCCGGCCATGTTCGGCGCCGAGCCGGCGAGCGCACGAGCCCGCTCTACGTGCGCCACACTGGCCTCGCCGACGAAAATGCAGCCATTTTGCGCGCCCTTTTCGCGTATCAGGCGGGTAAGGCGGCGCGTATCGATATCGGCGATCGCCACCACGTTGTTGCGGACCAGGTATTGCTGCAGCGTTTCCTGCATCCGCCAGTTTGATGCAAGGGTCGGGAGATCGCGAATGATCAACCCCGACGCAAAACATTGCGTTGATTCGGCGTCCTCGGCGTTTGCGCCGGTATTACCGATGTGGGGGTAGGTCAACGTGACCATTTGCCCCATGTACGACGGATCGGTCAGGATTTCCTGATAGCCGGTCATCGCCGTGTTGAAAACCACTTCGCCGGTTGCGTGTCCGCTCGAACCGATTGAACTGCCTCTGAACAGGGAGCCGTCGGCGAGAACAAGGAAGGCGGGGGCAGGATGAACCAAGGATGACTCCGGAAGTGCTGGAAGGGGCCCCGCGCGTGGGCACAAAAAACGGGAAAGGCCCTTTGGACCTTTCCCGCGTTTTCGTTGCGCGATTAAGCAGCTATTTTAGCGCAAGTGCTGCGGTGCGGCAATCGGCTTGGCCCGATGCCTCAATCCGGCCGCGCACAGAAGTGCGGACGCGCAACACCAACCCAGCCCTGATCGATCATCGCATTGAAGTCATCATGGCTGCTGACATAACGAAAATTCAAGTCAACACCGCGCTCAAAACCCAGATTGTAGAGTGCATACACCGGCACCAAACCCGTGGCGCAGACGCCGCTGAATGCCGGAACGGCGCGAAACGGTTCCCCGACGTAGCGCCATGCACGCCGCCCCGGAGGGCTATCGCGTTCCAGTTGCAGCAGGCTTGCGCACTCGGTCTCGCTCATCGTGTCGTAGAAAGAACGCGGTGGAATGATCGGGTCTGCTGCAAACCGGCAAACAACCGCCGTCCCAGGCACCGCGGCATCGACATGCCAAACACCGAACGACCTGCCGCTTCGCTGCCATCCTGACTCCAACAACGAGGCTTCGTCGTCGGCAACCGCCTGTTCACCGGGATCAGTCGTCACGAAGTAGCGGTCCAGCCGCGGGTTGTAGTATTCCACCGCGGTCAAGTGCGAGTACTGCTCCAACGGACCGGAGACCGCAACAGCCGTCGGCACCGTCGCCAGGGCATGGCTGGCGGCCAGGCCGAACGCAACGATGGCGGCATTTCGATACGGATTTTTCATCTTGGCCTCATGTTCAGACAGGAACTCTGAATGCCCGCATGCGAGCAATGCCGGCCGGGATGAAATCTGTTTTCCGTCGCAGCCTAGGCTCCAAGCAGCGAAGAATATCATTCTGACAAAAAATACGAAAATAATTCTACATCGTATTATTTTATAATACTTCTCATATCGAACAATACGTTCGGAGCCAGCTACTGCCTCATTGATGCAAACCCAGCACTTCCGCCATGCCGAATAGACCGGATGACTTGCCTGCGAGGAATTGCGCCGCCCGCATGGCACCCTGCGCATAGCCGGAGCGGGTTGAGGACCGGTGCGAGATTTCGATCCGCTCGCCGGTCCCGGCAAACATGATGGTGTGATCACCGATGATGTCGCCACCGCGAATGGCGCTAAACCCGATCGTGCCAGGCTTGCGCTCGCCAACCACGCCATGACGCTCGAACACGCCAATTTCATTCAGCGCTTTGCCCATCGCCGCGGCAGCCACTTCGCCCATCTGGATTGCCGTGCCCGAGGGGGCATCGACTTTGAACTTGTGATGCGCCTCGATGATCTCGATATCGTAATGCTGGTGCAACGCGCGTGTGGCCATTTCAATCAGCTTGAGCGTCACATTGACGCCGATGCTCATATTGGGCGCAAATACGATCGCGATCTCTGCCGCCGCCGCCTCAATTTCGCGCCGTTGTTCAGGCGTAAAGCCGGTGGTGCCGATGACTGCGTTGACCCCCTGCCGCCGGCACGCGGCCAGGTGCCGCAAAGTACCCTCCGGACGCGTGAAGTCAATCAGTACCGTGGCGCCGGCAAGGCCCACCAGCGGATCGGCGGTAATGGTAATGCCCTTTGCGCCGGCAGCCAGTTCTCCCGCGTCCCGGCCAAGCAAGGGACTGTCGGCATGTTCCAGCGCACCGGAAACGGCCATGCCGGGCTGCGATCCCGCCGCGTCCAGCAGCATGCGGCCCATGCGGCCGCCTGCGCCGGCAATGGCGAGATTGATCGTGCTCATGAAACCTATTGCTTGGGCGGTGTGGGCGCGCCAGGCACAGTCGCATTTGGCAGGCTGCGGCGCGGCCCGCCGCCGGTTAGGATTTCGACCGGGGATGCGACACCATCAATCTTCGCCACTTTCTCGGCCTCAAAGAAAATGGTCACCTCGTACTTCTGCTTTTCCCGACCGAACGGACCGTACTTGGTCGCCTGATCGTTGCTGAAATAATAGTCCCAGCGGTTGGCATGAAACACGTCCTGCAACAGCGGTGTGCCGAGCAGGCTCCTGACATCGTTGCGGCTCATGCCGGTCTTCACCTTTGCCAGTTGTTCCTGGGTAACCAGATTGCCCTGCTGGATATCGATCCGGTGGACGCCAAAGCCGGCGCAGCCGGACAGCAAAGCCAACGCGATAGCCGCTACTGCAATTGAAATGTGCCGCATAGATACTTCCCGAACCTGTAGCCTGAGTAAGACACGAATTATAGCTTGTCAGACCCCGGCCTCCCGGGCCATGTGGTGGATCGCCGCCAATTGCCATCGACAGTACATTGCCAGGATAAAAAACGCTTATGATTGGCACTGAGTTATTGACGAGATTGTGATGCCTGAATCCAAAGACCTGCGCAATATCGGCTTGAAGGCGACGCTGCCGCGCCTGAAGGTTCTGGACCTGTTCCAGCACGCCAAGCAACGCCATTTGTCGGCAGAGGATGTATACAAACTGCTGCTCAATGACAACGCCGATGTCGGCCTCGCCACGGTTTACCGGGTGCTGACGCAGTTCGAACAGGCCGGCCTGCTGATACGCCATCACTTTGAGAGTGGCAAAGCGGTGTTCGAACTCAATGAGGGCGCCCATCACGATCACATCATTTGCGTCAATTGCGGACACGTCGAAGAATTCAACGACCCGGAGATCGAGAAGCGCCAGGAAAAAGTCGCCAAGCAACTCGGCTTTGTGATCAAGGATCACCACATGATCCTCTACGCGGAAAGCTGTCCGCATTGTCCGAAAAAATAGCCTGATGAAATCCAGCCTTCGTCCCGGAATCCGCCACACGCTGCAGTACACGGTACCTGAATCGAAGACCGTCCCGCATATTTACCGCGAGGCAGCCGACTTCCAGGACATGCCAGGCGTTTTCGCTACCGGCTACATGGTCGCGTTGTGCGAATGGGCCTGTGTAGACCTGCTCAAGGAACATCTTGACGCGCCCGGCGAACAAAGCCTTGGTACCCATGTCAACCTGTCCCATACGGCGGCAACTCCGCCGGGACTGACCGTCACGGTTGAGGCACGTCTCGAAAAAGTCGACGGGCGCAGGCTGACGTTTGCCGTTTCGGCGCATGATGGCATTGAGCCGATCACGGCCGGAACCCACGAGCGCTACGTCATCGATACCGAAAAATTCAAACAGAAACTGGCAGTCAAGGTGGCGTCCGCCAATTCGAGGAGAAACGGAACATGACCCGAAGCAATCGCTCGCTACCCGGGCTAGTCGCCGCTATCGTCTGGCTGATTTCGCTGTCTTCGCCATTGCAGGCGTTTGAAAACCGCAGCGGACTCAGTGTCATGGCGGCCGCGGATCTGCCAAAGGAAGGACGGGACACACTGGCGCTGATCCGCAAAGGCGGGCCATACCCCTATTCAAAGGACGGCAGCGTGTTTTCCAATCGAGAACGCATCCTGCCAAAGCAGCCGCGCGGCTACTATCGCGAGTACACCGTGCGCACACCAGGTTCACGCGATCGCGGCGCACGGCGCCTGGTCTGCGCCGGCAAGCAACAATCGCCGTGCTATTACACCGGCGATCATTACGCGACCTTCAAGTTAATCAGAGAGTGACGGAGAACATCATGCCTTTGGCGGAAATCAAAAGCGTATTTGCCGGGGATCACCCGCAGGGTGTGTACTGGCTGAAGTCACACGCGACCGTCACCGAACTCGCCAAGCTGGCCCGCGACAAGGACATTGCTTTCTACCACCTTGAAGGCCAGAAGATCGAGAAGAAGGAGCAGTTTCTCAATCATGCCGCGGTGGTGATGAAGTTTCCATCCCACTTTGGCAACAACTGGGATGCCTTCTATGACTGTCTGACCGACATGGAGTGGGTTGATGAGGAAACCAGGGGTTATCTGGTCTACTTCGACCACACCGATGCGTTTGCCAACCACCACGAGAGCCAGCTGGAAACGGTCATCGAACTGTTTCAGGATGCAGTCGAATTCTGGCAGGGTGAAGGCAAATCGATGCTGGTACTGCTTTCCGGTGCACATCCGCCGCCCGGCGTGAAAAAACTCTAGCGCGCGGCAACCGGCAAGCCAATCGGCGGCAACGGCAGCCACGCGCGCTTGCAGTACGCGGACGCCATTTCGGCTTCTATTCCTCGCGCGACAGGCGAATGTCGCCGTAGTAGGCAAGCGCCCGTGACTGGGTCGCGTTCGAGTCGGTCATGATTCCGACGAAAATGACTGGCCCGGGCGATTCACCAAACAGGCGCTCGTAATCCGCTTTGACATTGCGCTTGAAATGCAGCCATTTACCCAATTGCTGCGGCCCGCTTTCCACCACCAGCATCTTTGAACGCGACGTGCGTGCGTTATCCAGCACGGTCTCCGGCGGCAGCCGGTTTTCCCAGATGTACTGGATGGTGGCATAGGGCATTTCGCGCCCGCTGAAAAGCTTCACCGTCTCCGCCAGCGACTGGTCCTCAAAATCCAGCTTCGACCTGTCGCCGTCAAAGGCGATGATCACCCGGACCGGCGAATCATCGCCAATCCGGCTGGCATTGTCCGCGTCGGCAATCAGCTCCGGCACCTTCCAGCGCCAACTCAGGTAGGGATAGTCCGCTGTCGAGACAG
Source organism: uncultured Burkholderiales bacterium (assembly GCA_964417885.1). GTDB lineage: Bacteria > Pseudomonadota > Gammaproteobacteria > Burkholderiales > Usitatibacteraceae > UKL13-2. The sequence goes on from CAYQKN010000023.1 coordinate 12,162, forward strand.
CCAGCGGCTGAAGCAAGCCGGACGCGGAAACGTTCGCCTTCGCTGCAAGCACGCGCTCACCATCGTGTTCGACAATCCGGTATTCAGTCCTGGCGAGGAACCGCGACAGGATCCACGGCTCCCAGCCAACCGGCGCGGTTTCACCGGGAGAAGTCAGGGAAAACGGCTGTACCGACGCGTAGGGGCCGGCCGCGCCCGCGACTTCCGGCCACGGCGTAACCATCTGCGCGCATCCGGCCTGCAGCAACATTGCGCCACACAACGCCAGCCTCAACGCTCGCCGCATCGCATCCCCGTTTGGCAAAAACGCAAGAATACAGCACGCCTTGGCGGGCGTGTGACTATTCGGAACTGGCGATCAGGGCCGCATTGCCACCCGCTGCGGCGGTATTGACCGTGACCGTCCGTTCGCTCGCAAAGCGGAACAAATAGTGCGGTCCGCCCGCCTTGGGGCCGGTACCGGAAAGTCCCTCGCCGCCGAACGGCTGCACGCCAACCACCGCGCCGATCTGGTTGCGGTTGACGTACAGGTTTCCGACCCGCGCGCGCGCGCGAATGGCCTCGATGGTTTCCTCGATGCGCGAATGGACGCCAAGCGTCAGGCCATAGCCGCTGGCATTGACGGCATCCACCACCGTCATCAATTCGGCGCCGTCAAAAGCATAGACGTGCAGGATTGGTCCGAACACCTCGCTGGCAATGGTGTCAAAGGCAGGAATTTCAAACGCGCAGGGAGCGAAAAAGAAACCGGGCGGAACATCCCGCGGCAGCGGCGTCTGGCCGATTTGCCGGAACTGCGATGCCATCCGCTCCCGATGTGCCACCAGCATGTCGAACGCTTCGCGGTCGATCACCGGACCAATATCCGTTTCCAGTTTTGACGGATCGCCGAGACGCAGCTGCTGCATCGCACCGGCAAGCAGCTTTTCGATCCGCGGCGCAATATCCTTTTGTACGCAAAGTATCCGCAGCGCCGAGCAGCGTTGACCGGCACTGTTGAACGCCGATGCGATGACATCATTGACGACCTGTTCCGGCAACGCCGACGAGTCCGCAATCATTGCGTTCAGGCCGCCGGTTTCGGCGATGAACGGGATGATCGGTCCCTGGCGGGCGGCCAGCGTGCGATTGATCGCCAGCGCCGTCGCGGTGCCACCGGTAAAGGCGACCCCGGCAATGCGCCTGTCCGCCACCAGCCCGGCGCCGATCACTTCGCCACGGCCGGGCAGCAACGCGATGGCATCCTTTGGCATGCCCGCCTCCAGCAACAGCTTGACCGCCTCGAAGGCAATGATCGGCGACTGCTCGGCCGGCTTGGCAATGACCGCGTTGCCGGCGGCAAAGGCGGCCGCGACCTGGCCCAGGAAAATGGCCAGGGGAAAATTCCACGGCGAGATCGACGCAAACACGCCGCGTCCCTGCAGGTAGAGCTCGTTTTGTTCGCCGGTCGGGCCGCAAAGCCTTTGCGGCACCGAAAAGTGCTGCCGCGCAAGTTCCGCGTAGTAGCGGCAGAAGTCGACCGCTTCGCGCACCTCACCGAGACCATCAGGAAGGGTCTTGCCTGCCTCGCGCGCGCACAGCGCGATGAAGAAGCTGCTTCTCTCCTCCAGCAAGTCGGCCGCACGATCAAGTACCGTGGCACGCGCAGCACCCGGCATCGGCCGGCTGCCGTAGCCATGCGCGATGTCGAGCGCAAGGTTCAGCAGTTGTTCGTCGGCTTCCTCGACATGGCCGATGCGATCCCGCGTGACCGGGCTGACGGCGTCGAGCGGGATGCCGCGCATGGCCTCGCCGGCGATCAGCGGCTGGGCCACCAGATCAGTGCGCGCCAACGTCGCAACCATCTCCGAGAACATCGAACTGGTCGCACTCGCATCGGAAAAGCTGAATCCCCTTGAATTCAGCCGTGCGATGTCCGAATCGAGGTAGAGCTTGCGCGGCAAGGCGAGCCGGGGATTGGATTTCTCCGCGTTTGCCTCGCAGGCGGCGATCGGGTCGGCGACCACCTGTTCGATGGCCACTGCCGGATCGGCGATGCGGTTGACGAAGGACGAATTGGCGCCATTCTCAAGCAGCCGTCGAACCAGGTACGGCAACAGGTCTTCATGACTGCCAACCGGGGCGTAAACCCGGCAGGCCGTTCCGGATCGCGCCAGCACGGCGTCATATAGCTCCATGCCCATTCCATGCAGCCGCTGGAACTCGAAGTCGGTTCGCCCGGCGGCACGCTGCAGAATCGTCGCGGCCGTGTGCGCATTGTGCGTGGCGAACTGGCAATAGAACACGGCGGGATTGGCCAGCATGTTTGCCGCACACGCCAGATACGACACGTCGGTGTTGACCTTGCGCGTGAATACCGGATAGCCGGCAAGTCCTTGCATCTGCGCACGCTTGATCTCGGTGTCCCAGTAGGCGCCCTTCACCAGCCTCGCCATGATCCGACGTCCGCGTGTTGCGGCCAGCGCAACCAGCCAGTCGATCACGGCGCCGGCGCGCTTCTGGTAGGCCTGGACGGCGAGACCGATTCCCTCGTAGCCGTCAAAGCGCCGGTCACAGTACAGTGCGCCAAACAGTTCCAGCGACAGTTCCAGCCGTTCGGATTCCTCGGCGTCGAGTGTCATGCCGACGCCACCGTCACGCGCCAGTTCCGCGAGCACGACCAGCTTCGGCAGCAGTTCCGCCATCACGCGCTCGCGCTGGGCGAGTTCGAATCTGGGATGCAAAGCCGACAGCTTGATGGAAATGCCGGGAGCTTCGAACACTGACTGACCGGCCTTCACGTAGCCGGAAATGGCGGCGATTGCCTCACGGTAGGCGACGAAATAACGTTCGGCGTCATCGGCCGTCATCGCCGCCTCGCCCAGCATGTCGTAGGAATGGCGATACGGCGCCTGGTCGCCGGCGGCTGCCCGCTTCAACGCGTCGGCAATGCTGCGCCCCATGACAAACTGTTCCGCCATCAGCTTCATGCCCTGACGCAACGCGCCACGCACGATGGGCTCACCCGCCTTGGCGGCCAGCCGTGTAAGCCAGGAGCTGACATCGGCAATGCCATCCGTCGACGGCGTTACCAGCTTGCCGGTCAGCATCATGCCCCAGGTGCCGGCGTTGACCAGCAGGGACTCCGACTCGCCCAGGTGACGCTTCCAGTCACCCTGTGAAAATTTGTCTTTGATCAGTTTGTCCGCCGTCGCGGCGTCCGGGATGCGCAGCAACGCTTCTGCCACGCACATCAGCAATACGCCTTCCTGCGTCGACAGGTCGTACTGGGTCAGGAACGACTGCATGCCGGCGTGATCGCGCTGCCTGCCGCGTACGGATTCGACCAGCGCCCGCGCCGTGGCGTCAACCGCGGCACGGTCGTCCGGGGCGAGCCTGGCGGCAGCCAGCAGTGTGTTCAACGACTGTGATTCATCGGCAAGAAAGGCATCGCGCAAAGGGGCAAATGAGGGAAGCATGTCAGCCAGTAGGGGTTGTGAAGTCCCGCATTATCGCAAATGCACGAAAACATGGCCGCAGTGGGCAAACAACCAATAAAAATGCCCGCTGGCGCGGGCATTCTGGTCCGGCGGCGGACAACGGGCATCAGGCCGGTTGCTTCTCCTGCGCGGCAATTTCCTGATGCACCTTGGCCATGTCGACCTCCAGCGATTTTTGCACCACCTGCTCGAAGCCCGCTTTGGGCAACATGCCGGCCTGGCTGAAGATGATCACCTTCTCGCGAAACACCATCAGCGTCGGAATCGACCGGATATTGAACGCGGCTGCCAGCTCCTGCTGATCCTCGGTGTTCAGCTTGGCGAATACCACGTTCGGATATTGCTCGGAAACCGCCTCGAAAGTTGGCGCAAACATGCGGCACGGGCCACACCATGGCGCCCAGAAGTCGACGATCACGACATTGTTATTCTCGATCGTCGCGTTGAAATTTTCGTTGGTAAGTTCAATGGTGGCCATATTGCGTCCGTAATTGGGTTGTTAACGGGGAGATGGGGGCGCTCAGCAAGATTGCAAGCAAACACGCAGCGCGCGCCGGAACGACCTACTTTTCCAGCAGCGACCGCAGCATCCACGCAGTCTTTTCATGCACCTGCATGCGCTGGGTCAGCAGATCGGCGGTCGGCTCATCATTCGCCTTGTCGACCAGCGGAAAAATGCCGCGCGCGGTGCGCACAATCGCCTCCTGGCCCTCGACCAGCAGGCGGATCATCTGCTTCGCCTCCGGTACGCCATCGGTCTCCTTGATCGAGGAAAGCTTGGCGTATTCGCGATAGGTGCCCGGCGCGGGGAAACCTAGCGCGCGAATCCGCTCCGCGATCAGGTCTACCGCCAGTGCAAGCTCGTTATACTGCGCCTCGAACATCAGGTGGAGGGTCTGGAACATCGGGCCCTTCACGTTCCAGTGGAAGTTATGCGTCTTCAGGTAAAGCGTGTAGGTATCGGCCAGCAAGTGCGACAGCCCGTCGGCAATGCGCGCGCGATCCTTCTCGCTGATACCCAGGTTGATTGCATTGCCGCCTGCGGATTTCTTTGCCATGTTCGGCTCCTGTTCAATTGATGCCAATTTTGCGCCCTGCCATTCACGGGCACCAATCAAAATTTGCGATTGAATCGATTGAACGCATCAATGGCCAACCGATCACCGGCTGAGCCGGCGTCAGGCCAGTTTGCCAACCGTCTGCGCCACCCGCGCGCCAAGACCGTGCAACATCTTGCGGGCGCGCTCGTTGGTCATCTTTCCGCTCGTATCGAAAGCCTGTCCAACGGCCGGGACCGCCACCACCGGCAACACAAATACACCGAGGTTCGACAAAATATAGGAGACGTGCGGCAGCGCGCGGATGGTGCCAAAAGCGCCGTTCGAGGCGCCCATCAGCCCGCAGACTTTACCGCTAAACGGCGCGCTGCCGCTGACACCGTCAAGCTCCTGGGACAACCAGTCAATGGTGTTCTTCAGCAGCGGCGTGATTGACGTGTTGTATTCAGGGCTGGCAATCAGCAGTCCGCTCGCCGACATCATCAGGTCACGCAATTCGCGCATTGCCGGCGGCACGCCGTTTGCCTCGTGCCAGTCGGCGTCGTAGATCGGCATCGGAAAATCGCCTAGGTTGGCCACCGTCACTTCCGCGCCTGCATCACGCGCGCCCTCGACCGCCACCTGCAGTACTTTCCGGTTCCACGATTCCCTGCGCGCGCTGCCGGCGAAGGCGAGTATTTTTGCCGTTGTCATGTTGTCTCCAGAAACGCTGATTCTACGTTGCCACTGCCGGATTCACGCCAGCACCCCCATGTTGCCACTCATGTATGCGCGCTCGGCATAGCGCACCTGCTCGATCGAATTCATCACGAACGGTCCGTGAAAAACCAGCGGCCCCTCGGCCGGTGCGCCACCCAGCAGCATCAGTTCTGCCGGGCCATCTCCGCCGTTGGCAACAGCAATGTCGCCGTCCGCGTTGCCGAACACCGCCAGTTCGCCGGCAACCGCCACCACGCCATCGGCAAAGCCGGACTGGCCATCAATGACGTAGGCGCCGAGTTCGAAACCGGCCGGAATCGGCGCCTCGAGGCGGGCGCCGGCCTCGAGCGTCACGTGCCACAACAGCAGAGGCATCAACACCTCCGCAGGGCCGGTGTGCGTGCCAAATGAACCGGCAATGACGCGCAGCACGCCGCCAGGCAATGCGATGTCCGGAATGGCCGACGCCTCGATCCGCTGATAGCGCGGCGGCACCATTTTCATCGCGCGCGGCAGCGTCGTCCACAACTGGATGCCGTGCATGGTCAGCTCCGATTCCTGGTCGGCAAGCGGCGCCTCGGCATGGACCACGCCACGCCCGGCCGTCATCCACTGCGCACCACCCGGACCGACAATACCGATATGGCCGGCAGAATCGCGATGGCGGTTGCGGCCGGACAGAAGGTAGGTCACGGTTTCGATCCCGGCGTGCGGATGCGGGCCAACGCCGTCGTCGCCGGGCTTGACGCTGAACGGGCCGAAGTGGTCAAGAAATACCCACGGACCGATTGAATTTCGCGCCACGTCCGGCAATGCCCGACGCACGGTGAACGTTCCCACCGGCGCCACCTGGGAATGGATGATTCTGTCGATTTTTCTCATCTTTGTGCTCCTTCGGCGCGGTTGGTCGCGCAATCCAGCCCGCACCACGCGCCTGGCACAGGCTTGTTCATCGCCGGCTGCGCGCCGGCTAGCGATTGAGGTCAAACAACAGCACTTCGGCAGCGCGGCCCTTTTGCAGCACGATATCGACCGGCCCGCTCAACTTCAACGCGTCCCCGGCTTCCAGCACCGTGCCGTTGACCTCAACTGCCCCGCGCGCGACATGGATATAACCGAGGCGATTGGTGGCCAGTTCGTGTTGCACCCTTTCCTCGCCATCGAGCAACGCTGCAAACAGCCGCGCATCCTGGTGGATCAACACCGAACCTTCACTGCCGTCGGGCGATGCAATCAGCCGCAGGCGCCCGCGCTTTGCCGCCGCATCAAAGTGTTTCTCTTCGTACGATGGCGGGATGCCGGTTGCATTCGGCTGGATCCAGATCTGCAGGAAATGGGTGACGCCGTCTTTCGAATGGTTGAATTCGCTGTGGGTCACGCCGGTGCCCGCGCTCATGCGCTGGACGTCGCCCGGCCGGATTGCCGAGCCATTGCCCATGCTGTCCTTGTGCGCCAGAGCGCCGTCGAGCACGTAGCTGATGATTTCCATGTCGCGGTGGGCGTGGGTGCCAAAACCCATGCCTGCCGCCACCCGGTCTTCGTTGATCACCCGGAGTGGCCCGAAGCCCATATGCTTGGGGTCGTAATAATCGGCGAACGAGAAGCTGTGAAAACTTTTCAGCCAGCCATGATCGGCGTAGCCGCGCTGGTTTGCTTTTCTTACTTCAAACATTTTGAATCTCCTTTTTTGCACTATTGTTACTTGACAACAGAGATGATGGGGGAGACAGTTGCGATATGAAAGCGGAATAATCTGACACAGTCATTCAGAATAGTTGAATATGAAGATTTCACTGGATGCACTGCAAGTCCTGGATGTGATCGATCGCAAGGGATCGTTTGCGGCTGCCGCAGCGGAGCTGAATCGCGTTCCGTCCGCGGTCACCTACGCTGTCCAGCAGTTGGAACAGGATCTGGATGTGCTGGTTTTTGATCGCAGCGGCCACCGCGCCAGGCTGACGGCGGCTGGCCACGAGCTGCTAAGTGAGGGGCGCCACCTGCTGCGCGCCGCCAATGACCTGGAATGCCGCATACACCAAGTGGCAAAGGGCTGGGAAACCGAACTTCGAATTGCCGTCGACACCATTTTCGGCTGCGAGACGTTTTTTCCGCTTCTCGACCAGTTCTACCAGCAACAATCCGGCACTCGCATTCG
>CAYQKN010000023.1:19652-37088 GCA_964417885.1 uncultured Burkholderiales bacterium
CGTTTTTTCCGCTTCTCGACCAGTTCTACCAGCAACAATCCGGCACTCGCATTCGCATCCTGACCGAGGTGCTGGCCGGTGGCTGGGATGCCCTCGCTTCTGAACGCGCTGACCTGGTCATCGGCGCATCCGGCGATCCGCCATCCGGCGGCGGCTTTGCAACCGTGCACCTGGGGCGGATCCAGTTTGTATTCGTCGCCGCACCGTTTCACCCGATCAATAAGGAACCGCAGCCACTGACGGAAGCATCCATTCTCCGCTATCGGGCCGTTAGCGTGGCTGACACATCGCGCAACCTGCTGCCGCGCACAGTGGGCCTGATATCAGGTCAGGATGTGCTTACTTTGCCGTCAATGAGCGCGAAAGTTGCCGCCCATGTTGCTGGCCTGGGCGTGGGATTTTTGCCATCGACCATTGCCGCGCGGGAAGTTGCAGCAGGCCGCCTGACTATTCTGCCGGTGGAAATTGCCAAGCCGGGGGGCGACGTACTGCTGGCCTGGCGGCCGAACCGCACCGGCAAGGCACTGCGCTGGTTTGTCGACCGCCTGCAGCAACCGGGCACAATCGACCTCCTGCTGGAGGTTCAGCCGGGGAGTCCGTCAGGCAACGCAAATCCGCCCGTGGCCCGCTCAGCAAAGTCAAAATGACGCACCACTGCCGCCACCGGAATCGGCGCATACGAATGCGGAAACATGATGCCGCTGCCGGACAGGTCTTCGCGCACTACCGGCTGCGCGAGCAGATCCTCGTCAACTTCGAGCAGCACCAGCCCGGTCTGGCCACGATAATATTTGTCTGCCGTCCGGATCACCTGGTGCAACTCCGAGCCATGGATGAATCCTTCCGCGGCAAGATCGGCACTGGCAAATTGCCCGGTTGCCAGAGCGCGCAGCCAGTCGTCACAGGTGGCGATTCGATAGAACACGTTGGCATGCCCGCAAAATTTCTCCGAAACTTGAGGCTACCATGACCCGTACGGCAGGCTATGTCGGCCGCTTTGCCCCATCGCCGACCGGCCCGCTGCATTTCGGCTCGCTGGTGGCCTGCCTTGCGAGTTACCTGGATGCCCGTGCCAGCGGCGGCACATGGCTGCTGCGCATGGAAGATGTCGACACCGGCCGCTGCAGGTCCGCCTATGCGGAAGACATACTCGCGACGCTTCGTGCCTTCGCTTTTGATTGGGATGGTAACGTCAGGGTGCAGAGCCGGCAGGGCGCGAGCTATCACGCTGCGTTGCAGCGGCTGGCGGAGCGGCAGCTGACCTTCGCCTGCAGTTGCACCCGGCGGGAAATCGCCGACTCTTCCATCGCCGGTGCCGATGGTCCGATCTATCCCGGCACCTGCCGGCAACGTCACCTTGGTGATGCAGGCAACGCCGTCAGGCTGCGGGTACCGGATGAAACGATCTGCTTCACCGATCGCACACAGGGCCGGATCTGCCAGAACCTCGCCCGCGACGTTGGCGATTTTGTGCTGCTGCGCCGCGATGGCCTGGTCGCATACCAGCTTGCGGTGGTGGTCGACGATGCCGACCAGGGGGTCACCGACGTCGTGCGCGGCGCCGACCTGCTGGACTCGACCGTACGCCAGATCTGCCTGCAGCGGGCGTTGGGCTTGCCGACCCCGACCTACCTGCACCTGCCCGTGGCGGCCAACGAACAGGGCCAGAAACTGTCGAAGCAGACCCTGGCGCCGGCACTTTCGCCAGCCGCGGCGAGCAGCCTCCTGGTCCGCGCACTCGCTTTCCTGGGCCAGCCGATCGTGCCGGGCCTTGAACAGCGGCCGCCTGCCGGGGTACTGGCCGAGGCAACAGGCCGTTGGAACCCTGCCGCCATCCCGCGATTGCGTTCCTGCCACATTCAGTGACAGAAAGCTGCCGGACAAGCTGCTAACTTAACGAATCCCCGGCAGCGCCTGCGCGTCCTGTAACAAGTCTGCATCCGGCCAGCGTTTCGTCGTTCCAGACTTCGCCTGATAAATCCAATTGTGCATTTCGTCGCATCCAAATGGCGGCAGTGGAGTCAACAGTGCAAATTAGCCTGATCGCCGGGAACCTTTCGAGAGAGAAATAACATGCTATTCAAACGCTCCGCCTCGCTTGCCGCCAACAGCCGCCAGGGATGGGTCCGGGTCGCCGTCGCCGGCCTGTCCGCCGTCCTGGTCATTGGCTCCCTTGTTGCCTGGCGCGTGACCTCGGCGAAGAAGGAAGTGCCGAAATCCGCCAGTGAGAAAATCTTCGAGTTCGCCAGCAGCGACATTGCCACACTGGGCCCGCAAAACCTCGGCCTGGTGATCCCGGTCTCCGGCTCGGTGCGCCCGGTGGTGCAGGCGATGGTGAAGTCAAAGGTCTCCGGTGAAGTGTCGCGGGTGCATGTGCAGGAAGGTCAAAGCGTGGTTGCCGGCCAGCCGCTGATTTCCATCGATACCGCCGACCTCAAGGCGCGACATGATTCGCAAATGGCGATGGTGGCCGAAAGCCGCGCCAAGCTCGACCTGGCGAGGAAAAACGAAGAGAACAACCGCCAGCTGCTGGCCAAGAATTTCATTTCGCAGACCGCCTTTGACAGTGTCGCCAACAGCGCGCAGGTGTCGGAAGCCAACTACAAATCCATGGTCGCACAGGCGGCAATCACCGAGCGCGCGCTGGCCGATGCGCAAATCCGCGCGCCGTTCAACGGCATCGTCGCCAAGCGGGTGGTCAACATCGGCGAGAAGGTGACGCCGGACGCACCGGTGATTCACATCGTCGACCTGAACCGGATGGAACTGGAAGCGCCGGTGCCGGTGAGCGACATTCCGAGTGTCAGGGTCGGCCAGGAGATCGCGTTCAAGGTCGACGGATTTGCCGAACGCTCTTTCAAGGGCAAGGTCGAGCGCATCAACCCGGCCGCGGAGGCCGGGTCGCGCTCGATTTCCATTTTTGTCACCCTGCCGAACCATGACGGCGCGCTGAAAGGCGGCATGTTTGCCAACGGCACGCTGGCTGCCGCCAGCCGCGCCAGCGTCAATGCCGTTCCGCTGGCCGCCGTAATCAACGAGGGCGGTCAGTCGTTTGTGTTCGCGGTCAACAACGGCAAGGTCGAACGCAAACCCATCACCCCCGGCAGCCAGAGCGTCGAACTCGGGCTGGTGGAAGTGCGCGACGGCCTTGTCGCCGGCACCCAAGTCGTTGCCGTGAAGACCGAGGGACTGAAGCATGGCTCATCGGTCGTGGTGCGGGGTAAAGGCGGCGTCGCGATCGCGCCCCCTACCGCGCCGGCCGGCAAATAAGCGCCACCACAGGGAGGCCGCAGGATGAAAATTACCCAAGTCAGCGTAAACAACCCCGTCTTCGCGACCATGATGATGCTGGCGCTGATGGTGATGGGCATGTTTGCCTACCAGAAGCTGTCGGTCGACCAGATGCCCGATATCACCATCCCGTTCGTGCAGGTCACCACCAGCTATCCCGGCGCCTCGTCCGAGGCGGTGATGCAGGATGTGACGCGGCCGATTGAAGAAGTGGTCAATACCGTTTCCGGCATCAAGAGCATCCGCTCGTTCTCGCGCGAGGGTTTCTCGCGCGTGATGGTGGAGTTTGAACTGTCGGTTGATGTGAAGACGGCGGTGCAGGACGTGCGCGACAAGGTTGCCGGCGTGCGCCGCACCTTCAACAAGGACGTCGGCGAACCGACCGTCACCCGCGCCGACAACGACAACGATCAGCCGATCATGTACCTGTCGATGAAAAGCCCGGCGCGCAGCCTGCGCGAGCTCTCCGACCTGGCCGACCAGCTGGTGGTGAAACGCCTGCAGGGTTCGTATGGCGTCGGCACCATCGACGTATCCGGCGCGGTGCAGCGCGAGATGGCCGTCTACCTGAACGCCGACAAGATGGCGGCCTACGGCATCTCGGTCGACCAGGTGGTGGCCGCGATCCGCAACAACAACCAGAACCAGGCTGCCGGCTTCCTGGTCGGCGAACGCACCGAGCGCCTGGTGCGGGTGCAGGGCAAATTCAAGGACGCCGCCGATTTCGAACGCATGATCATCGCCCGCCGCGGCAACAACGGCAGCGCCGCGCCGATTTCGCTCGGCATGATCGCCAGCGTGCGCGATACCGAGCGCGAGGAGACCTCGCTGTCGACCAACAACGGCACCCGCGGCATTTCGATCGAAATCCGCAAAACCCGCGGCGCCAACTCGATCGAGGCATCCGAGTCGATCAAGAAGAACATCGAGAAGATTTCCAAGTCGCTGCCGGCCGACCTGTCGCTGCAAATCACCTTTGACCAGTCGAAGTTCATCCGCCAGGGCGTGGACAACGTCAAGCACACCATCCTCGAGGGAGCGGCACTGACGGTGCTGATCGTGTTCCTGTTCCTGCATTCGTGGCGCTCCACCGTCATCACCGGCCTCACTATCCCGATTTCGGTGCTGGCGACGTTCATCGCCCTCTATGCCTTCGGCTTTACCATCAACTTCCTCACGCTGATGGCGCTGTCGCTGTCGATCGGCATCCTGATCGACGACGCCATCGTGGTGCGCGAGAACATCGTGCGGCACCTGGCAATGGGCAAGAGCCACGCCCAGGCATCGCTGGAGGCCACGCAGGAGATCGGTCTCGCCGTGATGGCCACCACCTTCACCATCGTGGCCGTGTTCCTGCCGGTGGCGTTCATGGACGGCATCATCGGCAAATTCTTTTTCCAGTTCGGCATCGCGGTCACGGTCGCGGTGCTGGTGTCGCTGTTTGTGTCCTTCACGCTGGACCCGATGCTGTCCGCGGTCTGGCACGATCCGCCGTCATTCATCAACCGGGTCAAGCCGATCAAGTGGGCGCTCGACAAACAGACCGCAATGATGGACTGGATGCATGCGTTCTACGACCGCGCGCTGCGCTGGACCTTCAAACCCGAGGCCACCCGCACCGTCATCCCCAAGCTGACATTGGTCCGCTACGTAAAATCCGGCTTTCGTGCCGACCAGCTCAAGTTCGAATTTTCCCACATCCGCAACAAGGCGCGCGTATTGTGGGGAGCCTTGCTGATCTTCCTCGCCAGCTTCCTGCTGGTGCCGTTGCTGGGCTCCGAGTTCGTGCCCGAAACGGACGAAAACTGGACCAACGCCATGATCCAGACGCCGATCGGCTCGTCCTATCACTATACAAAGGGCAAGGCCGAGCAGGTGGAGGTCGCCCTCAAGGAATTCCCGGAGATCACCCGCATCTCGCGCAACGCGTGGAAAAATGGCGCCTGGTTCGGGCTGGAACTGACCGACAAGGAAGATGGCTACGGAAAGTCGCTGACCCGCGCCGCGTCATGGGTCGGCATCGACCTGCCGGGCAAACGCAGAAGCAAGAAGGAGCTGGACGATGCGATCCGCAAGCGCCTGTCGAGCATCGCGGGCCTCGAGGTACGCGTGGGCTGGAACCGGCAGACGATTTTCGTGATGGGGCCGGATATTCGTGAACTCGATCGCATCGCCCAGGAAGTCGTCACCAAGGTGAAGGCCGTTAAGGGAACGGTTGATGTCGAGAACTCCTACAAGCCGACCAGCCCGACGCTGGACATCATCGTCAATCGCGAACTGGCCAGCGACCTGGGCGTGAACATGGCGGCGGTGGTCAGCACCACCCGCGCCATGATCGCCGGCGAGGACGCCGGCCAGTGGGAAGGCCCGGATGGCGAAAACCACCAGATTCTCGTCCGACTGCCGCAAAACGAGCGTACCGGCGTGCCCGATCTCGACAAGCTGACCGTGCCCACCTCCACGCTCAATGCCGACGGCAGCCCGCGCATGGTGCAGCTGCGCCAGATCGCCGAATTCAAGCCCGCGTATGCCGAGCGCCAGATCGAGCGCCGCAACCTGCAGCGCCTGGTGCAGGTCTGGTATGGCGTGGCGTCTTCACATACCTCGGGCGAGGTTTCCAGCGAGGTGCGCAAGGCGATCGCCACCATGCAGCTGCCGCCCGGCTACCAGTTCCAGTTTGGCGGCCAGTCGCAGGACATGGCGGAGTCGGGCATGAACTTCGTGCTCGCCATCGGCATGGGCGTGATCTTCATTTACCTCATCCTCGCCTCGCAGTTCGGCAGCTTCCTGCAACCGTTTGCGATCATGGCCTCGCTGCCGCTGTCGCTGATCGGCGTGTTCATCGCCCTGCTCTGTTTCCGATCAACCGTGAACCTGTTCTCGGCCATCGGCTTCCTGATGCTGATGGGGCTGGTCACCAAGAACGCGATTCTGCTGGTCGACTTCACCAATCACGGCCGGCGCGAGGGCAAGAGCCGCGAGGACGCCATCTTTGCCGCCGGGCAGGTGCGGCTGCGGCCGATCCTGATGACCACCGGCGCCATGATCGGCGGCATGCTGCCGCTGGCACTGGCGTTCGGCGCCGGCTCCGAACAGCAGTCGCCGATGGCACACGCGGTGATCGGCGGCATCATCACCTCGACCGTGATGACGCTGCTGGTGGTGCCGGTGCTGTACACCTACATGGATTCGCTGGGTGCGGTCGCGACCCGCTGGTTCACCCGCAACGCCAGCGTCGAAACCGCGGCCGCGCAGGAAGCGCATGCCCACCCTGTCCCCCACGCCGGCGGCGGAGGCATCGAGCCGGTTCTGTCCGAACCGCGCGCCGGGGACTGACCGCCAGTTTCCATAGGGCAAACTCCAGCACCGGCGCGCCTCTCCAGCCATTTTCGGCCTGGAGACCGCACCAGCGCTGGAGTTTGACTGCGGAACCTGCGATTAACTTGCGGCCTGCGCGCCCGCTGCCGCGTCGGCCTCTTCGTCCACGGCACGCCGCTTTGCACGCGACAGCAAGGCGAAGGTGGAGTTTTCCGGATAGACGACCACCCGGTTGCGGCCTGCCGACTTGGCGCTGTACAGGGCTTCATCGGCGCGACTGACCAGTTGCTCGATCGATTCTTCGGTGGCGCTCATCAGCAATGCGACACCGACGCTGATGGTCAATGCAATGCGCTGGCCGCGCCAGGAAAATTCGGCCAGTTCAACCGCCGCCCGCGCCCGTTCGGCCAGCAACGCGGCATGGTCGAGTGAAACGTCCGGCAGCAGGACGCAGAATTCCTCGCCGCCATAGCGCACCAGCAGGTCCTCGCGCCGCAGACAGCCCTGCAGCGCCTTGACCACCAGCTTCAGTGCTTCGTCGCCGGCCTGGTGCCCGTACTGGTCATTGACCCGCTTGAACAGGTCCAGGTCGAGCATCAGCAGCGACAGCGTGCCCTTGGCCCGGCGGGTGCGTGCGATCTCCTTCGCGCCCAGTTCCAGGAAAGTCCGCCGGTTGAAGGTTCCGGTCAGCGGATCGGTCAGCGCCAATCGCTGTGCGGCCTGCTCGGCGCGCTCCTTCTGCAACAGCAGAAAACCGAGCGACGTCACCATAATGACGGCGAAGGCGACCAGGAAAGTGGCACTCTGGATCAGGGTCGGCGCGGCAAATCCGCTGACCAGGGTCCGGTCTATGCCCAGCGCCACCGCACGCACGGCCAGCATCACTGCCGCCAGCATGAAGCCGGACATCAGCATCATGCGCGCCGGCCGGTCGTTGCTGCCTTCGACCCGCTGCACCAGCAGTCCGCAGGCCAGCATGCCGCCGCCGAAGCCGAGACCGGTGATCAGCGCGCGCACCATCTGGCTGCCCGACATCAGCGCCAGAAGAAGCAGCACCGCCAGCGGCGGCACGATGTGCCACCAGAGTGGCAGGCGGCGCTGGTAGAACTCGAGAATTGCCGCAGCCTGCAGCGAAATCGACAGCATTGTCAGTGCGTTGGGCAGCATGATGGCGAGGCCGGCGGGCCACGCGTCACGCGACACCAGGAAGCCGAACACCGTCGCCTGGACCAGCAGCGAGGCGGTCCACTTGCCGACGCCGTCGCGAAAGCGGAAGCCGACGCCGACGGCCATCGCCACCGCCAGCACCAGGCTGGCGGCAATCATCACGACAAACAGGGTACGTAGATCCAGCATCAGGCGGTGCGCGCCGGTTGTCGGCGCCAGAGTCTTCCCGCGCCCAATATACCGGAGGTCGGCCGATTGCGTCTGACAGACTGGGCTAGCGGCGACCGCCGCTGCCGGTCAACTGCGGTCGAGGATGCGCGCCACCGCTTCGGCGCGGTCGTGGGCATCGAGCCGCAGGAACAGCTGCCGAACATGGTAGCTGGCCGTGTTGCTGCTGACATTCAGCGCCGCGCTGATTTCCTGGTTGCTCTTGCCCTGCGCCAGCAGCAGCGCAACTTCCTGCTGCTGCGGTGGCAGGTCGAGCGACACCATGGCCTCGGCCAGTTTGACCACCAGGTGTTCCTTGCGCCGGACATGGATACCCACCAGCGATTCGACACCCGCCTCGCGTTCACCGGCCGCGCCAAGAGAATAGGCGCTGACCAGGAACCTGCCCCAGACACCGTCGACCTGCTCGCGTGGCGGTTCGGTCGACTCGCCGGTCAGTACCTTGTGCAGGCGCTCAACCTGGCGCATCACCAGCGGCGGCGCCACGTCGCCGACCGCGAGCGACGGATTGGCCGGGCTGAACCGGCCGCGGCTGGCCATCGTCAGCAGGTTCAGCGACGCCGCCGCCCCCTGGCGAATGGTGCCGCTGCCGTCGACGATCACCATGCCCTCGTCGGTCGAGTCGACATACTGGCTGTTCGGCTTCGGCTCGGCCTGCGGCCGGCTGACGGCATGCGCCACGTAGTGCGAGATTTCGCGCACCGCTGCCCGCTCGCCGGCGCTGAAAGCGGCGGCATTCTTGGGCCGGTACAGCGACAGCTGCCCCAGCGCATGCCCCTGGTCGCGAATCACCGTGTACAGCACATGGTGGGCGTCGAGATGACGCAGGATCTCGTTGTAATAGGCGGTTTTCAGCAGTTCCGGCGATGCGGACGACGAGCTCACCTGCTCCTCGGCGCTGGCGCGCTGCATGAAGGCCTGGCGGAACGGATGTTCCGCGCCGTCGTAGTGGCGCTCGAAATAGAGCCGCATCAGTCCGGGCTCCAGCATCCGCTCGGCATACAGGTTGGTCATCTCGCCCTTGGCATCGACCCAGAAGAAGCCGGCCGAATCGGCGCCGATGTATTCACGGATGGCGCGCAACAGAGCCGGCATCATCGACGGGCCGGCGTAGCCCAGGCAACAGAGCTGGCGAATGTGCGCGAGACGGATGGATTTTTTCACGGTGTCGGAGCCCGCGAGGCATCCAGCAGACGGTAGGCAATCTGCGCCTTCGACAGGCCGCGAATCGCGATCGGTCCCAGCGGCTCGGTGCGGAACTGCCCGTCGATCTCGGCGTGCACCCGCTGTGACAGGTAAACCTCGCCGGCCGGCGCCTCGGAACAGAGCCGCGCCGCCAGGTTGGTCACGGTGCCGATGGCGCTGTAATCGATGCGATCCTCGAATCCGATCGCGCCCAGCGTGGCATAGCCCAGCGCGACACCAATGCCGGCGCCCAGATCGTAGCCGTGCTTGTTCCAGCGCAATGCCAGCTGGTTGCAGGCGTCGCGCATGTCGCAAGCCATCTGCACGGCGCGACGGGCGGGGTCGGGTATCGGCACCGGGTCATTGAAGAACACCATCATGCCGTCACCGGTAAAGCGTTCGAGCGTCCCGCCGTGGCGCTGGACCAGCCGGCCCATGGCCGCGTGGTAGTCATGCAACGCCTCCATCACCAATTCCGGTTCGGTGCTCTCGGCGAACGCCGTGAACCCGCGCAAGTCGATGAACACCACGGCAATTTCGCGACGGTGCGATTTCAGCGGGTCGTCGGCCCCGCCCGCGACGATCAGATCCGCGAGCTGGGGCGACACGAACCGTTTCAGCCTGGCCAGGCGGGCATTCTTGGTCACCTCCTCCGCCACCCGCGCTTCCAGCGTCTCGTTCCACGCCGCCAGTTCCCGCGCCTGTGCCTCGATCTGGTCGTAGAGCAGCTTCAGCCGCAGCAGCGAGCGGACCCGGGCCAGCAATTCGGGTGCATGGATCGGCTTGGAAAGAAAGTCGTCGGCGCCGGCATCCAGGCCGCGGACGCGTTCCTCCATCGGATCCAGCGAGGTGACCAGCACCACCGGCAGCATCTGGTGTCGCCGATCGGCACGCAGGGTGCGGCAGACGGTAAAGCCGTCCATGCCGGGCATGATGACATCGAGCAGGACCAGGTCAGGTTGCTTCGTGGCGATGGCCGCGAGGCATGCAGGCCCGTCGGCGGCGGAGCGCACCGCAAAACCGTGCACCCGCAGCAGGTCGGTCAGCAGGCGCACGTTGGCCGGGTTGTCGTCGACCACCAGGATCTCGCCGGTGGCGGTCGGACGGGCGGGTACGGGCGGAGTCAGCGCTGCCGGCATCTCGCCCTCACGCGGGCTGCCATATCGTCCTCAGACCGGAGCAAGGCGCCGCACGGTGCCGAGGAACTCCTTGAGGTTGAGCGGCTTCGGTTCGAACCCGTCAAACCCGGCGTCGCGAATTTTTTCACGCGCGTTGCCCATCACCGACGCGGTTACCGCCACCACCGGCGTGGCGGCAATCAGGGTGTCGCCGCGGATCTCGCGAATTGCGTCGAGCCCGGAAATCCCGGGCAAGTGAATGTCCATCAGCACCAGCGATGGCTGCAGTTTGCGCATCAGCTCCAGGCCGATCTCACCCTGGTTGGTTTCCATCACGTCGTAGCCCTGGTGCTCCAGCACGTCGCGCATCAGCCGACGGCTTTTTTCGTCGTCCTCCACAATCAGAATCATCGGTCTCTCCATGTCCATTACAGTTGTGGCGGGGGCATTTCCCGGTCCGGCAGGCTGAACGAAAAGGTGGCGCCATTTCCCGGCTCGCTATGCACCCAGATGCGGCCACCGTGCAATTCGACAAAGCGCCGCGCCAGCGCGAGGCCGAGTCCGGTACCTTCCTGTTTTGCACTGCCTGGCCGGTTCAATTGATGGAACTCCTCAAAGATGGCTGCCTGGTCTTCCGGCGCGACACCGTCGCCGGCATCCTGGACCGATATCACGACCTCCTTTGTACCACGACTCGCGGTCAGCAAAACCCACCCATTCGGGTGGGAAAACTTGACCGCGTTGGACAACAGGTTAATCAGGATTTGCTTGACCTTCCGCTCGTCGGCGACAAAATCGCCGATTTCCGCGTCCACCTCCGCCTTGACCGACAGGTTGAGTTCCAGGGCGCGTTCACGGACCAGGACCAGTGCGTTGTCAATCGTTGTCGGCAGGTGGAAGCGCGACACGTTGAGCTCCATGCGGCCGGCCTCGATCTTGGAGAGGTCCAATATGTCATTGATCAGCGAGAGCAAATGCTGGCCCGACTGGTGAATGTCGTGGGCATACTCCATTTGCTTGGCATTCAATTCGCCGAAGTACTGCTCCCGCAGCACATCGGAAAAACCGATGATCGCGTTGAGCGGCGTGCGCAGTTCGTGCGACATGTTGGTCAGGAATTCCGACTTGTGACGGTTGGCCTGTTCGAGCTGGGCGGTTTTTTGCGACACCATTCTTTCCAGGCCCGTGGTGTATTCCTCGAGTTGCGCGGCCATCTTGTTGAATTCATTGGCCAGCGCCTCGATCTCGTCGCCTGACTGGACATCGATGCGCGCCGACAGGTCACCGGCGCCGATCCGTGCCGCGCCGCGCTGCAGGCGCAGGATCGGCGCGGAGAAGGTGCGTGCCAGCAGGTAGCTGGCGGCAAACGCCAGCCCCAGGCCCAGCAGCAGGAAACCGCCGGTCCGGCGCAGGGTGCCGAATACCGAGCTCAGCGCCTCCGAGTAGGGCTGCTCCACCACCACCCACCAGCCCGGCGCTTCGATCCGCACCGCGCTGGACAGCACCCGCCCGCCCTCAATGGCTTCGGACTCGAAAAAAGCCATGCCCGGCTGCGACGGTGTATCGGGTTCGATCGCGGTCAGCCCGGCCAGCAACGCCGCCGGCAGCTTTCCGCCCAGGTCGATGCCGCGCAGCACCAGGCTCAGGTTGGGGTGCGCAACCAGCTTGCTGGCGCTGTCGACGATATAGGCCTGCCCCGCCACGCCAAAGCGCATCTGCGCCACCATGTCGGTCACAAACCGCAGGTTGATCTGCACCACGCTGGCGCCGTTGCGGCCCTCGCCGGCCGCCAGGGCCAGCGTGACATAGGGCACGTTTCCCTCACGCAGATAGGTTGGCGAATACCATTTGCCGGTGCGCCGCGCCTGCGCCGCCGCCGCCGATGCGGCCGCGGTCGGCGCGGTGCCGACCAGGTTCGGGTCGGTGCGCGAAATCCGCATGGCGCGTTTGCCGGTGGCGTCGATGTGCTCGATCTGCATCACCGCCGGCACCAGCTTCATCAGCCGCTCGTACTCGGCAACGCGATCGGCCTCATCGAGCACGCCGCTGCGCCACGGCAAACCATCAACTTCGGTCAGCAGACGTTCGTGGTACTCCAGGAAACTGGTGACACGGCTCGCGGCCAGCCGCGCCTCGGCCGACTGCAATTCCGCAATCCGCGCCCGGTTCTCGCGAAACGCAAAGTACGCCTCGGGCACACTGGTTACCAGCAGCAACACCGTGACGAAGCCGCCGAGGAACCAGAAATAGCGGCGGCGCAATACCGGCGGACGCGGCGCGGACGAGGCCGGCAACAGGAAATTCAATCGATCACCGTGTCGGCAATGCGGATCAGCGACTTGGGCGGCTCGACGCCGACGCGGCGGCAGGCTTTGAGGTTCAGGCCGAAGCGATAGCGGGTGGCCTGCATCACCGGGATTTTCTCGATCGGCACACCTGCCATCAGCAGCGCCACCTGCGATACCCATGCCTCGTCCGCTTCCTCGATGCGTGGTTCGAACGCCGCCATGCCGCCCATCTGGATGAATTTCATGCGCGGATAAATCACCGGGCGTTGCAGCTTTGCCAGCTCCTGCACCACCGCTTCCGAATGCAAAAACACGCCGGTGCTGTAGCTGACATCCCATGCATCCATGCGCCGCGCGGCGCTGCCGCCAAGCAATTTCACCAGCTGCTCGCGGGTGTCAAATTCAAATCTCTGCGACTTCGTATTGCCGCTGTCGGCAGAAGGGCGAACCTGGGTCTGGCTGCCCTCGCGGTCGAATCCCGCGCTCGACAGCCGACCGATGTTCCGCGCTTTCGGCGCCAGCCGAAGCAGCATTTCGAACCGCTTGAGGTCGCTGCTGGTACCCATGGCGAAGCCGGTCATGCCCTTGCCCGGACGAGTCAGCGAATCGGTCAGGCCGATGGCGACCGGATCGAGCACGGTATAGAACAGGATCGGCTTGCCCAGATTCGCCATCCGCAGCAATTGGGCATAGCCATCGTTGCCGGCCAGCAGGATGTCTGCACCACTGGCGATGACCGCTTGCCGGAGAACGGCTGCATTGCGCTCGTTGATCTGATGCTCATGCTGCAGGAATTGGGACGGGACGAATACGAACCGCGGCCGCACCGCTTGCCCGGCAAAATGACGGCTCAGCATGGCGGCAAATTTGTCCGCTGCCGCCCGCGCATCGGGCTGATCGACATCGATTACGGCGACCACCGGGGCGGTTGCGCCCCGGGCTGCAAATGCCCATGGCATGACCGCCAGCGAGGCGCAGGCAGCGCCGACGAACTGTCTTCTGGTAAGGGTCATCTGCAAATTTTCTCGCGCTGCATGATATTGTTGGTTCCGCGCAGAAGCACCGCTTTCTTTCATGCCGGCCGCGCACCGCAGCATGTTACCGGGAGCTATTATGGCCAAACAATCCACCAAGATGTTTTTTGCCGTCAAGGTCGTCGCCCCACGTGTTGGCGATGACCGGAAAAAATCCGGCGCCATGCCGGAGACCATCGGTCCGACCAAGTCCCGGTGTGAGTACGATGATCCTGACGAGTCCGGCAGGAAGAAACACCTGGTGATCGGCGCCTATCCCAAAGCGCTGGTGTATGGCGTGGCGGGGCACCTCAACGCCGTGGTGCATCACTTCAGCGACGCCGACGCCGGCAAATGCAAGTCGCTTGCCGAAGCGGAACAGCTGATGAAGAAGAAACACAAGGCATGGCTTGCCGATGCCTACGACTGGTTCGTGATGCCCGCCCATTTCGAGTCCGGGGCCGCGACCGCGAACACCGCGGCCAAGCCGAAGAAGCCGGCGAAAAAATAACCCGCTTGGCCAGACCCTTGTTCAAGGCGGCAGCGAACGTACGCCAGGGCAGCCGCCTGCCGCCGGTCGAGCCCGCGCTCAGCGCCACGGAAGTTGTGCGTGTACCGCGCGCTTTCAGCCGCAGCGAGTGCGCGGCGATCATCGGGCTGGCGGACGGCCGCCAGCGTTTCGCCGACCAGTTTCGCGACTATGGTGAAGTACGCGGCGCCAGCGCGGTGTCGTGGCTGCCGACCAGCGAGGCGCCGGACTGGCTGGTCGAGCGTGTCAGCGCGTTGCTGGGCGATGCCGCCGGTTCGTTCGATTTCGACATCTCGGCGCCGCTGGAAGATTTCAAGCTGATCCGCTACCGGCGCGGCAATCGGGTGCCGTGGCATGTCGATTGCGGCAGCGGTCCCGCCAGCACCCGCAAACTCACCCTGACCGCGCTGCTGTCCGACCCGGCCGCCTTTGCAGGCGGTGCGCTGACCATTGCCGGCTACGTGCCAGACCTGCACCGCAACATCGGCGATGTCGTGATCTTTCCCTCGTTTCTTGCCCACAAGGTCACCACTATCAGCCGTGGCAACCGGCACACGCTCATTGCCTGGGCGCACGGCAGCCGGTTTCGCTAGCAGGCGACAAAACTCCAGCACTGGCGCGCCTTTCCGGCCGAAAATGGCTGGAACGGCGCGCCAGTGCTGGAGTTTCGTTTTTGGCACTGCCGGTTTTGCCGCGCTTGCCGGCAACATCCACCGGCCAGCCCGGTAAACAGCAGGGCTTGCACTGCCGGACGCTAAAACCCCACCGCGCCGCCGTCCTTGCGGTGATCGCTGCCCGCGATGTAGCCGTCGTCGCCCGCGCGCCAGATCAGTTGTGCGCCGCCGAACGCGAAGTTGACCGCCTCGGCGGCGGCAATCCTGTGGCCGCGTTTTGCCAGCGCCTCTACAGTCTGCGGGTTGAAGCCAGGCTCGAGGCCAATGGAAAAATCCGGATTGACGATCCAGCGCGGCGCATCGCTCGCCGATTGCGGGTTCTGTCCGTAGTCGACCATCCGAATCACCATCTGCGCGTGACCCTGCGGCTGCATGTGCCCGCCCATCACGCCAAAACTCATCAGCGGCCGGTCCTGCTGGTCGGTGAGAAAGCCGGGAATGATGGTCTGGAACGGCCGCTTGTTCGGCGCCACCCGATTCGGGTGCCCTTCCTGCAGCACGAAGCCGTGACCGCGGTTCTGCATTGAAATTCCGCTGCCGGGCACCACTACGCCGGCGCCGAAACCCATGTAATTGGACTGGATGAAGCTGACCATCATGCCGTCCGCGTCGGCAGTGGTCAGGTAAACCGTACCGCCATGCCGGGGGATGCCGAACGTGGGTGACGCGGCCTCGTCCTTGCGAATCAGCGCCGCACGCCCGGCCAGGTAATGTTTGTCGAGCAGCGCTGCAACCGGCAGGTCCATGCAGTCGGCATCGGCGATATAGCGATGCGCATCGGCGAAGGCGAGCTTCATCGCTTCCAGCTGCAGGTGCACGCTGTCCACCGAATCCACCGGGTAACTGGCGAGGTCGAACGACTCCAGCATGCCCAGTGCCAGCAGCGCCGCCAGGCCCTGACCGTTGGGTGGAATTTCGTGCAGGCGCACATCACGGTAATCCATGTGGATGGTTCCGACCCAGTCAGCGCGATGGGCAGCCAGGTCGGCGGTGGTCATCGCGCCGCCGCAAGCCCTGGCGTGGCCGGCGATTTTTTCCGCCAGCGCGCCGCGATAAAACGATTCACCTTTGCTGGCGGCGATCTGCTCCAGCGTTTCTGCCTGCCCGGCCAGCCGCCACGTTTCACCGGCGCCGGGCGCGCGCCCACCGCGGGTGAAATCGCGCACGAAGTCGGCCTGGCCGGCGAGCATTTCCGCCTGGCGCGCCCAGCTCACCGCGGTAATCGGCGACACCATGTATCCCTCGCGGGCATAGCGGATGGCCGCCTCGAACAGCTGTGCGAACGGCAGCTTGCCGAAACGGGTCGACAACGCCATCCACTGCGATACCGCCCCCGGCACGGTGACACTGTCCCAGCCGCGTACCGGCACGGTGGCGGCCCCCGGATACTTGTTGGCGAAGTAGTCCGGCGTCCAGGCCGACGGCGAGCGACCGGAAGCATTCAGGCCGTGCAGCGCCTTGCCATCCCACAGGATGCAGAATCCGTCCGAACCGATGCCGTTGCTGGTCGGCTCGACCACCGTCAGCGTGATCGCCGCGGCGATGGCCGCATCGACCGCATTGCCGCCGGCCTGCAACATCTGCAGCCCGGCCTGCGCCGCCAGTGGTTGCGACGTCGCGACGATGTTCCTGGCCATCACCGGCATGCGCTGGGAGGGGTAGGGAAACTGGTAGCTCAAGGGCTGCGGCATGGCGGTCTTTCCGTAGGGGTTCAGCGAAGGGATCCAGGCGCAAATTGTCTCGCGGCGGCCGCCTGCAGGCGAATGATGGACGTCAAGCCGGCGCGTCAGGTGACCACTGGCAGCCATTGCGACGGTTACAAACCGATACACACTGTCGCATTCAACAGCATACGATCAAATCTGGCTTTTTTTGACTCCGGAGGGCAGGATGAAGAAGTGCATCACCAGCATGGCAATGTTGGGCGCTGTTGCGGTTACCGGCTGCGCCGCCACCGACCCGGCCTATGTCGCGCAACGCGAAAAAATGGCCGTCATGGAAGATTCGTCGCCGCTCACCGGCAGCCGGCTCAACAAGCTGTCGACCGAGCGCATCCTGCGCGCCGTTGGCAACAAGGAATACAACGAGCAGCGTATTGTCAACAGCCTTGGCAACGAGATTTCCCTGCGCGAAAAAAGGCCAGGCGGCTAGGCCGGTCCGGTCTGGTCAGGCCGCTGCGGCGCGACTCTGCTCGGCGTCCCAGGCCTTGAGCGCCTTTTCGTATTCCCACAACTCTTCCTCGTAAAGATCCATCACGCACGGGATGCAGCCGGTGCCGCAGCATTCGTGGGGTTCGGGTTTGCGTGGGGGTGTCGGCTTGTTCATGTTCGCTGATCCGGGGACGGCCACGCTATTTTACGTCAGCATGGGCGTTACGGATGCCGCGCGCGACCACCGCAAACGACCGGCCCCGCGCGTGGCGGGGCCGGTGGCGAAATGAACGGCGATTACTCTTCCTGAAAAGCTTCTTCGCGCTTCTTGCGTATCGCCGGCAGGGAAATGATGATGATCAGCAGCAGCGACACCGCCAGCAGCGTCGCCGACAGCGGCCGCGTGACGAAAGTCATCGGGTCGCCGCGCGACAGCAGCAGCGCGCGGCGCAGGTTCTCTTCCATCATCGGCCCG
>CAYQKN010000024.1:0-11195 GCA_964417885.1 uncultured Burkholderiales bacterium
GCAGTTCCATGAAGGTAAGTCCGGCGGCCTGGATCAGATCAGCCGGGACCCAGACGATCCGGTTGGCGCCGATCAGATTCATGAATGTGGCCCAGGTGAAACGCGGACCCGCAAGGTTGAACGTTCCGCAGCTGTTGTTCTCGATCACCGTGGTCACAAATCGGGCGAGATCGCGCACGTCGATAAGTTGCAGATGGTCGGTGCCATCGCCCGGCGCCAGCATTTCGCCGCCTTGCATGGCACGTTGCAACCAGTACCCATAACGGCCGCTCGGATCGTGCGGTCCGATGACGACCTGCGGTCGCAATATGGTGAACTGGTCGGGAAAAATTTCGCGGACGATGTTCTCGCAGGTCACCTTGAGTGAGCCGTAGGTCTCGCCGTTGACCTCGGTGATCTCCTCGCCCGCCGGCGTGATCAATGGATGGGTTTCCAGCACTGGCCGCTGCTGCGGGTCGCCATAGACGCTGACGGCGCTGATGAACACATAGCGCTTGACGCTTGCGCGCAAGGTCTCCGCGCTGGCGCGCACCTGGCGCGCGGTGTAACCACTGACGTCGACACAGACGTCCCATGAACGGTCCGTCAGCACCTGCAGCCCGGCCGTTCCCAGATCGCGATCACCACGCAAACGCTCGGCCTCTGCCGGCAATTGGTCCAGCGTCAGTCCGCGGGTGAAGACACTGACCGCATGACCGGCGGCCAGCAGGGTCTCGGCAATATGCCGGCCGACAAATTGGGTGCCGCCAAGAACCAGAATGTTCATGGGTGCCAAGCGAAACTCAAGCACTGGCGCGCCTTCCAGGCCATTTCAGGCTGGAACGCCGCGCCCGGAGCCGACTTTCAGGCCTTGAGGATGCCGAGCGCGCGGCCGGCGGCGACCAGACCGGCGAAGATGGCGACGCTGAAGATCATGGCGAAAAATACCGTTGCCAGCGCCAGCAGCGTGCCGTCGAGTCCCAGCGCGCTCATCAGCAGCCATGCCAGCAGCACGCCGGGCACGGCCGATGCGACGATTGCGAGAATGCTGAACAGTGTGGATTTCATGGGAAATCGGAAATGGGTATAGGAACCGTTTGCGTCAGGAGTCATTGTGCGCTCGACATTTTAATGTGTGTGTTTGACGTCCGCGTGCGGCTGCCGGCCCTCCCGCCGGCACCGCCACTTTGGACATGCTAGCCGATATTCGGCGCCAGCCACCGTTCCGCCGTGGGCAGGTCCCAGCCCTTGCGGCGGGCATAGTCCTCGACCTGGTCGCGGTCGATCTTGCCGACGCCGAAATACTGTGACTGCGGATGGGAAAAATAGAAGCCTGACACCGCCGCCGTGGGCCACATGGCAAAGCTTTCGGTCAGGCGGATGCCGGCCTTCTGCTCGGCGTCGAGCAGGGTGAACAACGACGCCTTCTCGGAATGCTCCGGACAGGCCGGGTAGCCAGGCGCCGGGCGAATGCCGCGGTACTTCTCGGCAATCAGTTCGCTATTGGCCAGGGATTCATCGCCGGCATAGCCCCAGTATTCGCGGCGGACGCGGGCGTGCAGGTGTTCGGCGAACGCCTCGGCCAGCCGATCCGCCAGCGCCTTGACCATGATCGCGCTGTAATCGTCATGCTTGGCCTCGAACGCCCGCGCGCGCTCGTCGCAGCCGAGGCCGGCGGTGACGGCGAAGGCGCCGAAATAGTCGCTGATGCCGCACTCGCGCGGGGCGATGAAATCGGCCAGCGACTGGTTCGGATTGCCGGCCGGCTTTTCGTTCTGCTGCCGCAACTGGTGGAAGGTCGCCAGCACGGTGCCGCGCGTTTCGTCGGCATAGACCTCGATACTGTCGCCGACGCTGTTGGCCGGCCAGAAGCCGAACACGGCATTGGCGGAAAGCCAGCGGCCCTTGATGATCTGGTCGAGCATTTTCTGCCCGTTGTCGTACACCTCGCGGGCGGCGGCACCGACGGTGGCATCGTCAAGGATTTGCGGATACTTGCCCCACAGGTCCCAGGTCTGGAAAAACGGGCTCCAGTCGATGTACGGCACCAGCTCTTCCAGCGGGTAGTTCTTCAGCGCCTTGACGCCGGTGAACCCGGGCTTGTGCGGCTCATAGCCGGTCCAGTCGATCAGCGTGCGATTGGCGCGCGCGGCCGCCAGTGACACCAGCTTCACACCCTTCTTGCCGGCGTGCTGCTCGCGCACCTTGACGTAATCGTCGCGCACCGTCTTGACGTAGTCGCTCTTCAGCTCGTCCGACAGCAGGTTGCTGCACACGCCCACCGCGCGTGACGCATCCGGCACCCACACCACCGGGTGCGAATAATTCGGCTCGACCTTGACCGCGGTGTGGGTGCGCGACGTGGTCGCGCCGCCGATCAGCAGCGGAATGGTGAAGCCGCGCCGCTCCATTTCCTTGGCCACGTGCGCCATTTCCTCCAGCGACGGCGTGATCAGCCCGGACAGGCCGATGATGTCCGCCTTCTCGGCAATCGCCGCATCGAGGATCTTGTCGCAGGCCACCATCACGCCCAGATCGACCACCTCGTAGTTGTTGCATTGCATCACCACGCCGACAATGTTCTTGCCGATGTCGTGCACGTCGCCCTTGACCGTGGCCATGACGATCTTGCCCTTGGCGCGCGAGTTCTCGGCGCCCATCAGGCGCTTTTCCTCCTCGATGTACGGGATCAGGTGCGCCACCGCCTGCTTCATCACCCGCGCCGACTTCACCACCTGCGGCAGGAACATCTTGCCGGCACCGAACAGGTCACCGACCACGTTCATGCC
Source organism: uncultured Burkholderiales bacterium (assembly GCA_964417885.1). GTDB lineage: Bacteria > Pseudomonadota > Gammaproteobacteria > Burkholderiales > Usitatibacteraceae > UKL13-2. The sequence goes on from CAYQKN010000024.1 coordinate 2,769, forward strand.
ATCCATCAGCGGGCCTTCGATGACGTTGATCGGGCGCCCGCCGGCGGCGGCGATCTTCAGCCGCACTTCCTCGGTGTCCTCGATGATGTACTGGGTGATGCCGCGCACCAGGGCGTGCGAAAGACGCGCCTCGGCCGGCTGCTCGCGCCATGACAGGTCCTCGAAATTCTCCTTTTTCTGGCCCTTGTACTGCTCGGCAAAATCCACCAGCCGCTCGGTGGAATCGGCGCGGCGATTGAGCAGCACGTCCTCCACCCGCTCCAGCAGGTCCTTCGGAATGTCGTCGTACACGCCCAGCTGGCCGGCGTTGACGATGCCCATGGTCATGCCGGCCTTGCCGGCGTGATACAGGAACGCGGTATGAATCGCCTCGCGCACCGGATCGTTGCCGCGGAACGAGAACGACACATTCGATACGCCGCCACTGACCTTGGCCAGTGGCAGGTTGTTGCGGATCCATTCGGTGGCGCGGATGAAATCGATGCCGTAGGTCGCGTGTTCCTCGATGCCGGTGGCCACCGCGAAAATATTCGGGTCGAAAATGATGTCCTCGGGCGGGAAGCCGACTTGCTCAGTGAGGATCTGGTACGAACGCGCGCAGATCTCGATCTTGCGCTCATAGGTGTCGGCCTGGCCCTTTTCATCGAACGCCATCACGATCACCGCGGCGCCGTAGCGGCGCGCCAGCCGCGCGCGCTCGATGAACTCGGGAATGCCTTCCTTCATCGAGATCGAATTGACGATCGACTTGCCCTGCACACACTTGAGGCCGGCCTCGATCACGCTCCACTTCGAGCTGTCGATCATGATCGGCACCCGCGAAATGTCGGGTTCGCTGGCGATCAGGTTCAGGAATTTGGTCATGGCCGCCTGCGAATCCAGCATCGCCTCGTCCATGTTGATGTCGATCACCTGCGCGCCGTTTTCCACCTGCTGGCGGGCAACCGACAGCGCGGCGTTGTAGTCACCGTTCAGGATCAGCTTGGCAAATGCGCGCGAGCCGGTGACATTGGTGCGTTCGCCGACGTTGACGAACAGCGAATCGTCGCCGATGTTGACCGGCTCCAGGCCGGACAGCCGCAGCCGCTTCTCGATTTGCGGAATGTGACGCGGCTTGAATGGCGCGACGATGTCGGCGATGGCGCGGATGTGCGACGGCGTGGTGCCGCAGCAGCCGCCGGTGATATTGAGCCAGCCCGACTGCGCCCATTCGCGAATGAATGCCGCGGTCTGCTCCGGCAGTTCGTCGTACTCCGCCATGGCATTCGGCAGGCCCGCGTTCGGATGCGCCGAAACGTAGCAGTCGGCCTTGGCCGCCAGTTCCTCGATATGCGGCCGCAGTTCCCGCGCGCCCAGCGCGCAGTTGAAGCCGATCGACAGCGGGTTGGCATGACGCACCGAGTTGTAGAACGCCTCGACCACCTGCCCGGACAGGGTGCGGCCGGAGGCATCGGTAATGGTGCCGGAGATCATCACCGGCAGGCGGTGCTCGTGTTCCAGCCCGCGCGCCTCGAACTCTTCCTCGACGGCAAAAATGGCGGCCTTGGCGTTGAGCGTGTCGAAAATGGTCTCGATCAGGATGATGTCGGCGCCGCCGTCGATCAGGCCGCGGGCGGCTTCGCGATAGGCGTCCTTGACCTGGTCGAAATGTACCGCGCGGAAACCGGGATCGTTGACGTCCGGCGACAGCGACAAGGTGCGGTTCATCGGCCCCAGCACGCCGGCGACAAAACGCGGCCTCGCCGGGGTGGTGAGCGAAAACGCGTCCGCCACTTCTCGCGCCAGTCTGGCGCCTTCGAGATTCAGCTCGTAGGCCAGCGATTCCATGTGATAGTCGGCCATCGACACCGCGGTGGAATTGAAGGTGTTGGTTTCGAGAATATCGGAACCGGCCTCCAGGTACTGCCGGTGGATGTCGCGGATCACCTGCGGGCGGGTCAGCGTCAGCAGGTCATTGTTGCCGCGCAGGTCGCTTTGCCAGTCGGCAAAACGCTCGCCGCGATACTCGGCTTCGGTCAGCCGGTAACGCTGGATCATGGTGCCCATCGCGCCGTCCAGAACGAGGATGCGCTGGGTCAGCGCGCGCTCGAGGGCGGCGGTGCGGGCGGGACGGGTGGAAAGCGGTTGATCCATGGTCGATACGGTCTGCCGTTAGTTGGTGAGCTTCTGCACCGATATCCAGGAATCGATCTTCGCTTCGAGCAGCACCAGCGGCAGTGCGCCGTCACCCAGCACCTGGTCGTGGTAATCCTTCAGGCTGAATTTCGCACCGAGCTTTGCCTTTGCGCGCTCGCGCAGTTCCTGGATCTTGAGCGAACCGATCTTGTAGGCCAGCGCCTGGCCGGGCCAGGCCATGTAGCGTTCGGTGGCGCGGCGCGCCTCGTGTTCGGAATAGCCCTGCATGTCCATCATGTACTTGATGCTCTGCTCGCGGGTCCAGCCCTTGCTGTGCAGGCCGGTGTCGGTAACCAGCCGCACCGCGCGCAGCAATTCGTCAGACAGGTGGCCGAAGTAGAAATTGGGATCGTCGAACAAGCCCATTTCGCGGCCAAGCGTTTCCGCGTACAGCGCCCAGCCTTCGCCGTAGGCGGTGAACCAGCCGTGCTGGCGAAACTTGGGCAGCGGCAATTCCTGCTGCAGCGCGATGTGAAAGTGGTGACCCGGCTGACCTTCATGAATGAACAGTGTCGCCATCAGGTTGCTGGGATGCTTGGCCGGGTCTTCAATGACGACGTAGAAAACCCCCGGCCGCGAACCATCGAGCGCGGGCGAAGAATAGTGATCGGACGCGGTCGAGCGGGTCAGCTCCGGCTCGGGGCGAATCTCCAGCGGCGCTTTCGGCATGCGGCCAAAAAACTCCGGCAGCCGGGTCATGATTTTGCGGTTCAGCACCGCATAGGCATCGAGAATTTCCTGTTCGGTCTTGAACGGATAGCTTTCGGGCAGCGCGGCGTGCCACTTGAAGAATTCGTTCAGCGTGCCCTTGAACTTGTAGGCCGCCTTCACCTTTTCCATCTCGCGCCGGATGCGCGCCACTTCCTTCACCCCCAGGGCATGAATCTCGTCCGGCTTCATTTTCGTGGTGGTGTAATTGCGCACATTGAACTGGTACCAGGCGCGGCCGTTCGGCAGTGCATCGATGCCGGAACTGGTGCGGCATTTCGGCAGGTACTCGTTTTCCAGGAACGCGATCAACTTCTCGGTCGACGGGATCAGCCGGGTCTCGATCGCCACCCGGTATTCCGCCGTCAGCGCCTCGCGCTCGGCCGGCGTGAAGCTGGCCGGCATGTTGCGGATGGCAAGGTTGAACGCGTTCTTGTCGAGGTCCTTGCTGACCAGCGCCTGCAGCGCCGGCAGCGCGCGCTCGATCAGCACCTTCGGCTGCACCACGCCGCGCTCGATGCCGGCGCGCATGTTGATGATCGCCTGCTCATTCCACTCCGGAATCTTGTCGAGACGCTTGAGGTAATTGCGGTAGTTCTGCACCGTTTTCAGCGGCTGGATGTCCTGCCCGGAGCCGAATTGCGCCACCTGCACCGGCAGGCCGCCGTACTGGTTGACCGGCAGCAGGTCGCCGGGATAGCGCATCGATTCGAGACGGTTGCGGGTTTCGTCTTCCAGCAACGCATAGGTAAGCTGGTCGGCCGGCGACAATTGCTTCAGGTTCAGCGCGACCAGTTCGCGTTGCACCCGCTGCAGCAGGGTGCGCAGCTTGACGCGATACACCGGCGCAATGTCGATCTCCAGCTCGCCTTCGTATTTCGCATCGCCCGTGATCTGCGAGGCGAACAGCGGATTGAGCACCAGCCCGTCCTGGAAATAGCGCTCGGCGATGGCGGCCAGCTTTTCAGGTTCGGTTTGCTTTACCGCGGGCGCAGGCGTCTGCGCGGAAGCCGGCGGGGCCGACAGGGCAAGCATCGCGCCCAGCGCGGCAAAAAATTGAATCATGCGGGTTGAAACCATTGACGCTCCAAAAAACAAAAAACCTGTCCGCCAATCCGGACAGGTTTTCAATGACGCTCACTGTCTCGCTTTAGCCGGATTTAGGGTTTACGACTGCCCAGCGCCCGCAAGCTGAAGCTCAAATCGGCGCACGACCCAAATTCTACGCTTTTGCGTGCGGCCTTGCCAGCCACTCCAGTGCCAGCGTGGTCAGCGCCCGGACGCCGACTTTGAGGCCGTTCTCGTCGACATAAAAGCGCGGGCTGTGGTTGGACGGCGCGTACTTGCAGTCCTGGTCGGGTGGCGTGCAGCCGATGAAGAAGAAAAAGCCCGGCACCTGCTGCTGGTAGAAGGCAAAATCCTCCGCGCCGCAGGTCTTGGGACAGATCCCAACCAGTTCCTCCCCGGCCGCGCGCTTCAGCACCGGCACCGACCAGTCGGTCAGCTTGGGGTCATTGACCGTCACCGGGTAGCCGGTGGCAATGTGCACATGCGCCTTGGCGCCGCCGGACTCGGCGATCAGGGTGGAGATTTTCTGGATGAAGGCGTGGATGTCGCTGCGATGCTTTTCGTCGAAGGTGCGGATGGTGCCTTCCATCTTCGCTTCGTCCGGAATGATGTTGCTGCGGTTGCCGGCCTGGAAGCTGCCGACGGTAACCACCGACGGCTCCTCGGTCAGGTTCATCTTGCGCGAGACGATGGTCTGCAATCCCAGCACGATCTGCGAGCCGACCACGATCGGATCGACGCCGGACCAGGGCTGCGCACCGTGGGTCTGCTCGCCGCGGACAAAAATGCGGAACTGGTCGGCCGAGGCCATCAGCGGTCCGGAGCGGTAACCGATGTGATTGGTGTGCAGCTTGGAGGTGATGTGCAGGCCGAAGATGGCGTCGACCGGCGGATTCTGCAGGCAGCCCTGCTCGATCATCAGCTTGGCGCCGCCCTCTTCGCCGATCGGCGGCATTTCCTCGGCCGGCTGGAAGATGAACTTGACGGTGCCGCGAATCTGTTCGCGCATGCCGGCGAGGATTTCCGCCACGCCCATCAGGATGGCGACGTGGGTGTCGTGTCCGCAGGCGTGCATCACGCCGGCCTCGGCGCCGTTCCACTGCGCGCGCACCACGCTCTTGAACGGCACATTGGTTTCCTCGGTCACCGGCAGGCCATCCATGTCGGCGCGCAGGGCGACGCAGGGGCCCGGCTGGCCACCGATGAGCACGCCGACCACGCCGGTGTAGGCGACCTGGTCGCGCACCTCGTCAAGCCCGAGCGCGCGCAGGTGTGCCGCCACCAGCTGGCCGGTGCGGAATTCGCGGTTGCCCAGTTCCGGATTGGCGTGCAGGTCGCGCCGCCAGGCGATCACCTTGTCGTTGAGGCGATCGGCATGCTGGCTGATCAGGCGGTCCAGGTCCAAAAAAGCATCGGGCGCGTTCATCGATTCACTCTCAAAAGGGGACAAGCCATTATCTCACCACCCACATTGTCATCCAGCGCGCCTCGCTATAATGCGTGTAAAGGAAAAGTCATGGACCATCTCACGCCACAGCAAGCGCACGAATTCCTGAAAAAGGACCCGACCGCGGTGTTTGTCGATTGCCGCAGCGAAATGGAGTTCCTGTTTGTCGGCCACCCGGTCGGCGCCATGATGATTCCGTGGAACGACGGTCCCGACTGGGAAATCAATCCGCACTTCGTCGGCCAGGTAAAAAAAGCCGTCGGCCATTCGCCCAACCGGCCGGTGGTGATCATCTGCCGCAGCGGCAACCGCTCGGTCGATGCCGGCCTCGCGCTGGAAGCGGCCGGGTTCAGCGAGGTCTACAACGTGCTGGAAGGATTCGAGGGCGATCTCGACGAAAACCATCAGCGCGGCAATCTTGGCGGCTGGCGCAAGGCGGGGCTGCCGTGGGAGCAGGTCTGAGCCATCTGCACGGTGCATTTATGAGCAAAACTCCAGCACTGGCGCGCCTTCCTGGCCATTTTTGCCCTGCGAGCCGCGCCGGTGCTGGGGTTTCACTTTCGGCGCCCACCTGATGCGTGTCTTTTACCTTGTCGCGGCAATCATTGGGGCCATTGCACCGTACGCCACCTATTTCGGCTACCTGGCCCAGGCACCAGGTGCTTCCGGCGCGTTATCGCTGGCGTGGGGCAGCCCGATTGCTGCCGCAACGCTGGTCGATTTCACCATTTCCTGTCTGGTGTTCTGGCCGTTCATGGTGGTCGAGGCGCGGCGGCTTGGGATCCGGCATGTCTGGCTGTTCATCATCGCCAATATTTTGATCGGGCTATCGTTCACGCTGCCGGCCTTCCTCTACGTGCGTGAAGGCCGCATGCGCCGCGCTGTCCCGTCGGCCGGCTGACGGTGCCACCGGTGCAACACTCGCGCCTGCCGCCGGTTGCGCTGGCCTGGACCGTCTGGGGCCTGGGTGCCGCACTGTATTTCATCGGTTTCTACCAGCGCGTATCGCCGGCGGTGATCACCAACGAGCTGACGGAGACCTTCGCTCTCACCGCGGCCGGGTTGGGCAACCTGTCGGCGTTCTATTTCTACAGTTACGTGGCGATCCAGATCCCCACCGGCATCCTCGCCGACTGGCTGGGACCGCGCCGGCTACTGACGGCCGGCGCCATCGTCGCCGGCGCCGGCACCGCGGTATTCGCCATGGCCACCGATGTCAGCATGGCCAACCTGGGCCGGCTGCTGATCGGCGGGGCGGTCGGGGTGGCGTTCGTGGCGATGCTGAAACTGGCCAGTCACTGGATGCCGCCGCGCCAGTTCGCGCTCAGTTCCGGCATTGCCCTGGCGGTCGGCGTTTTCGGCGCGGTATTCGCCGGTGCACCGCTGCGGCTGATGGTCAACGAATTCGGCTGGCGCAATGTGATGTGGCTCAGCGCCGGGCTGACCCTGCTGCTGGCCGTGGCGACCTGGCTGGTGGTGCGCGACGACCCGAAGGACCGCGGCTATCGCAGCCATTTCGAAGGCGAGCACCAGTCCGCCGCGGCGCCGGGCCTGTTCGACGGACTGAAGGAAGCGCTGCGCCACCGCAACGTGGTGCTGCTGTTTTTCATCCCCGGCGCCGCAAGCTCGATGGTGCTGACTTTTGCCGGCCTGTGGGGCGTGCCGTTCCTGATCACGCACTACGGCTTGACGCCGACCAATGCCGCCGGGCTCTGTTCGGCCATGATGGTGACCTGGGCGCTGGGCAGCCTCGCCTATGGCGCGGCCTCAGACCGGATCGGTCGCCGCAAGCCGCTGTATATCGGCGGACTGGTGATTTCGCTGGTGCTGTGGGCGGCGCTGATTTATGTGCCCAACTGGCCTTATGTGGTGCTGTGCGCGCTGCTGGCGGCGATCGGCTTTTTCAGCGGCTGTTTCATCATCAGCTTTGCCTTTGCCAAGGAATCCGGGCCGGCGCGGCTGGCCGGCACCGTTTCCGGCATCAGCAACATGGGCGTGATCCAGGGCCCGATGTACATGCAGCCGCTGGTCGGCCTGATCCTCGATCGCAACTGGCACGGCGACCTGGTGGACGGCAAGCGGGTGTTTGATTTTGCTTCTTACCAGCAGGGATTTTCACTGATGCTGGTGTGGGGCGTCGTGGCGCTGGTGCTGCTGCTGTTCACGCGCGAGACCTATTGCCGGCAGGGTTCCCTAGCCGACGCCGGCTAGCCGGGCCGCGGGTGCGAGCGGTGCCTGCCGAAGCGGCGATAGGTGACCCAGCAGATGTAGCCGCCGGCCATCATGCCGGCCATACCCAGCGCCAGCAGCAGCGGCGAATGCGAAAGTGCCGGTGAGATCACGCCGGCAACCAGTGCGTTGATCATGCCGCCGACGAACGCGGACAGCGACGTCGCCATCCCGCGCCGCGACGGGAACAGGTCCATCACCAGCAGTGTCAGCGACGGAAAGGCGGTGGCCGAGCCCATGGCGTAAATGAAGATCGGCAGCACCGACCACGGCAGCGCGGGCGGCAGCAGCGAACAATAGATCACGTTCAGGCTGACCGCGAGCAGCATCAGCGAATAGCCGGCGCGCACCGTTTTGGCGGCCGACCACTTGCCGGCGACGCGGCCGGAAATCAGCGCACCGGTCATGATGCCGCCGATGCCCGGGACGAACAGCCAGGCGTACTCGGTCGGCCCCAGATGCAGATGCTCCGGCAGGAACACCGGCGCCGACAGGATGTAGAGGAAGAAGCCGTTGAAATTGAAGCCGGCCGCGAATGACAGCAGCAGAAACGGCACGCTGGCGCTGACCTCGCGATAGCCGGCCAGCAACGGTTGCAGGCGGAACGGCTGGCGGCTCGAGGGCGGCAGCGTCTCGTGAAAGGCGTAGATGCTGATGACGATCAGCGCGGCGGTGAAGATGGCCAGGAACCAGAAGATCGAGTGCCAGCCAAAAGCCGCAAACAGGAATCCGCCCAGCACCGGCGCCACCGCCGGCGCCAGGCCGAACCACATCGTCACCATCGACATCAGCCGCTGCGC
>CAYQKN010000024.1:11295-23288 GCA_964417885.1 uncultured Burkholderiales bacterium
TCAGGTCGCTGGCAATGGTGGGAAACGCCGGAATGTAGGTATCGACTGCGAACGGGCCGAGCATCCCGAGCGCAGCCAGCAGCAGTGCCAGCAACCAGCGCGGGGTGTTGTGGTGGGCATGCCGCTGGTGGTGAGGCATGGTCAGCGCCGCGCCTGCATGAAACGAGGCTTGAATCTGCACGAGCGCGCCGCACCGTCCGCGTGGTCGTTTGCAGCCATCCTGCACGGGGAAACGAAGCAGGCGGAAGCGGGTATTAAGTGCATGCCATAGATTCTACAGTTGTTGCAGCATCCCAATGACATGGTGCTGGTCCATACACGGTCTCCAGCCGACGCCCCGCGTTGCCAGGCACCTGATCTCTCACACCCTTTTCACCATGCGCGCGCCGATGGGCACTGACTTACCGCGCCGCTCGCTTCTTGTCCTTGTGGTCCTGTAAAAAAATGCCAATCACCAGCCAGAATCCGCCTGCTGCGGCCGCTAGAAAACACAGTATTGCCAACCCAGGATAGCCAAAGAGTTGAAACGATGTCTCGATGCGCATCAGTAGCGAGGCACCAATGATCAGGGACGCAAGGATGATTCCGGACGCGATGCGATTGGCAATCTTCTGGAATCCTTCCATCACGAGATTGGCGTCGACCGCGCGGACTTTCACCTCAAGTTCGGAATTGCCGATGACATCCAGGATTTTATTGACCCGGGTTGGCAAGCCGGTGACGAAGTCGCGCATTTCCAGGATCGCAGTCAACACACTGCCCTGGGTAGCCTGCTTGTTCATGCGCTGGGTCATGATTTCGGCGGCATTGCGGCGAATGGCCGCATTCGGATCGAAACGCGGATTGAGTATTTTGCCGACCTCATCGAGCTGCAGCAGCGTTTTTCCCAGCAACGTCAATGCACTCGGCACATGAAGCCCGCAGCGCCCAGCCGACTGGCCGACGTTCAGCAGCGTCTTGCCGACATTGATGTTCGCGAGAGGCTGGTCGCGCTGTTGCATCACCAGTTGGCCGATGATCTTCTTGAATGCAGGCTCGTCGAAATCATCGGTAATTTCGCTCATGGCGATGACCACAGTGGCTGCTTCGTCACTCTTGCCCTCGCTGACGGCGATCAGAATCTTGAGCAGGCTTTCCTGCATGGCAGGCGTCGTCGTCCCGACCATCCCGAGGTCGAGCAGTGCGATGCGATGATCACTGGTCAGGAAAACGTTCCCGGGATGCGGGTCTGCGTGGAACAGCCCGTCAACCAGCACCTGCTTCAGGTAAGCCTTGAACAGTTCCTCCGCCAGGGCATCCCCCGGCATCTCCAGCGCGGTCAGCGGCCCGAGCGAGGTGATCTTCCTGCCCTGCACGTAGTCCATGGTCAGCACGCGCCGGGTGGAGTAATCCGCTATCGGCTGCGGCACAAAAATGCGCTCGAACTCTTCGAGGTTTTTTGCCATCGTCCGGAGATTGTTCGCCTCGCGCTCGTAGTTGAGTTCCTGCTGCAAGACCACGCGGAACTCCTCGACGATATCCTCGACGCGGTGCAGCCGGCCGAACTCGGTACGGCTGTCCAGCCACTCCGCGATTTGCGCCAGCACCTCGAGATCCTCCGCAATTTGCTTGGCAATGTTGGGACGTTGCACCTTCACCACGACGAGACGTCCATCGCGCAGTTCGGCAGAATGCACCTGGCCCAATGAGGCCGCTGCCAGCGGTTTGACATCGAATCGCTTGAACGCCTTGGAAATGCGCACGCCGAGTTCGCTGGTCACAATCTCCTCGACTTCCGCGTAGGAGAAAGGCTTCACCTTGTCATGCAAGCGCGACAGCGCCGTGATGTAGGCCGCGGGCAAAATGTCCGGCCGGCTGGAGAGAATCTGCCCCAGCTTGACATAGGTCGGGCCCATCGCTTCCAGGTCGTCCGCGAGTTCATCCGGCGTGCCGCCGCCTGGTTTGCTGCCTGTGGGTTCGCGCCCCGTCGCATCGTCGTCCGCGTCCATGCCGGCGACAATGTCGGCGCGACCGTATTTCCAGAGCAACTGGACAATCTGTTTGTATTGCTTCAAATGCCGAATGGCCATTTCTGTATTCCGAAGAGTTGGCGGTGGGTCGAGGACGCGCATTGGCCGTTTAGCGCGCAACCTAGTGTGCCCAGGCGCCGCCAACGGTGAAGCGTCTACTTGCCGTCGTGAACCGCGCGTTCGACGCGGTCACTCAAGTAATGTCATGCGTCATGCGTCATGCGTCATGCGCTGCGACCCAGGCGCAGTCGCGACGTTTCATCATAGCGATATGCTGGCCGCCATCTGTTCGTTGTCGAACGCACTGCAGGGTTTTTTGTCGCGAGCCGAATGTGGCACTGTTGCCAGGCGCAGGTGCAGTTCGCCGGCGCTTGCAGATGGCATGCGCGGACGGATGGAACGCATACCGGGTGCTGTCTTTTGGCCCGCATTGATCCGCCGGATGGGCGCGCAACGCGTCACGGACTCATTTGGGATGAGGCCACGCTTTCTACGACAACTTCTGCTGCTCTTTGAGGAAACCTCGCGGCAAGACTCGAATACTCTTACTGATGGGCACGCCGCTGACGGGGGCAGCAACGCCTCAGCACGGTCATGCCGCCGCCTTGTCCATCTTGCGGTACTGGATCGCCTCGGCAACGTGCCCGCTGGTGATCGCGTCACTGGCCGCCAGATCGGCGATGGTACGCGCCACTTTCAGCACGCGATGATAAGCGCGCGCCGACAGCCCCATGCGCTGGATGGCGTTTTTCAGCAGTTCTTCACCGGCTGCATCGGGCTTGCAGTAGGCATCGATTTCTTTCGGCGCCAACTTGGCATTGGGCTTGCCCTGGCGCGCCATCTGCCGCTGGAATGCCTGTTCGCAGCGCGCCGCGATGAGGCCGCTGGTTTCACCTTTCGACGCCTTGACGAGCTCCAGCTGCGGCACCGCCGGTACGTCGATCTGCAGGTCGATGCGATCCAATAGCGGGCCGGAGATCTTGCTGCGGTAGCGCGAAATTTGGTCCGGCGTGCAGCGGCATTTATTCAGGTAGTGACCGAGATATCCGCACGGGCAAGGATTCATCGCGGCGATCAACTGGAACTCGGCCGGGAAATCGGCCTGGCGGGCGGCGCGCGAAATGGTGATGCGGCCCGATTCGAGCGGCTCGCGCAGCACCTCCAGCACATTGCGCTCGAACTCCGGCAGCTCATCGAGAAACAGCACGCCCTGGTGCGCCAGCGAAATCTCGCCCGGCCGCGGATTGCTGCCGCCGCCGACCAGCGCCACGCCCGATGCGGTGTGATGCGGCGCGCGGTAGCTGCGCCGTTTCCAGTTTTCCACTTTGAAGCCGCCCATCGACAGGCTTTGCACGGCGGCCGCCTCAAGCGCCTCGGCGTCGGTCATCTGCGGCAGGATGCCGGGAAAGCGCGACGCGAGCATTGTCTTGCCGGTGCCCGGCGGCCCCATCATCAGTACGCTGTGCCGGCCGGCAGAAGCGATCTCCAGTGCGCGCTTGGCCTGCAGCTGGCCTTTCACCTCCGACATGTCCGGACAGTGCGCATGGGCCGCGGCAGCCGCGACGGGATCAATCACGAACGGGGCAATGGTCTCGCGCCCGGCAAGATGCGCGCATACCTGCAGCAGGCTGTTCGCGCCCAGCACAGTGGCATCGCCGACCAGTGCCGCCTCGGGCGCGGATACGGCGGGCAGGATGAAGGCACGACCGTCACCGAATGCTTTGAAGGTCATGGCCAGCGCGCCGCGAATGGCGCGCAGATCGCCGGTCAAGGCCAGTTCGCCGGCAAATTCATAGTGCTTCAGCTTGTCGGCCGGGATCTGCCCGCTGGCAACCAGGATGCCGACGGCAATCGGCAGGTCGAAACGGCCACTTTCCTTCGGCAGGTCCGCCGGCGCAAGGTTGACCGTGATGCGGCGCGACGGGAATTCAAAGCGTGCATTGAGCAGCGCCGCACGCACGCGGTCCTTGCTTTCCTTGACCTCGGCTTCCGGCAATCCGACGATGGTGAACGACGGCAAGCCGTTGGCCAAGTGGACTTCAACCGTGACCAGTGGCGCTTCCATGCCCGCAAGGGCACGCGAATACAGAACAGCGAGTGACATGCAGGACCGGTTCGGGCGAAGGGCTGCGGACTAGGATGCGCGCGCCGATGCGGCCCGTTCCAGCTCGGCAATGCGCGCTTCCAGTTCGGCCAGCTTGGCGCGCGAGCGATCGAGCAGGGCGCGCTGGATCTCGAATTCCTCGCTGGTGACCAGACCCTGGCGGGCAAGCTGTCCGACCAGGTGCTGACGCGCGTTTTTCTCCAGCCCCGACAACGGTGAATCCTTGATGGCGGCATCAACCTTTGCGGCCAATTGGGTCAGCGCGTCCAGCGCGGCAGCAGATCGGGTCATGGTTTTCGGCACGGAAACATTAGTTAAACCGCATTCTAACCGAGTCGTTCGCGGCGTTTTGGCGGTTATCCGCGCGGCAGGTGATCCAAAGCGGTGCGAACGGCCTTTTTGTCGCCTCCGTTTGGTGCATTGTTTTGGTGCGACGCACAATTGCGATTGTAATGTATTGATTTAATGATCTATTTGCCATGGCATGCAACGTGCTAAAGGTTTGATGAAGCAATTTCTTCCAACCACATCAGGGGTTCATCGATGAAAAAAATCGCCAAGCACTTATCCATTGCCGGTTTTGTTGTCTCCGCCGTCATCAGCGCGCAGGCCAACGCACAAACCGCGCCAGCGCCAGCCGCCGCGCCCGAACCGACACCGGAACACACCCTGGTGCCGAAAATCTCCCTGTACAGCGAATACGAATATCGCGGCATCGGGCAGACCTCGGAAAAACCGGCGCTGCAGTTCAACCTCGATTACTCGCATTCCAGCGGCTTCTACCTGGGCCTGTTTGCGACCAACATCAAGTGGCTCAAGGACTACAAGGACCTCGGCGCAGCGCAGGATTCCGCGGCAGTCGAAGTCGACCTGTTTGGCGGTTACAAGTTTGAAGTTGCCAAGGATGTCATCGTCGACGTCGGTTACCTGCGCTATGAGTACCCGGGCTCCAAGCCGCTGCCGGGTAATGCCAAGTTTGCCACCGATGAAGTCTATGTCGGTGTCGCCTATGGCCCAGTGAGCGCCAAGTACTCCTACTCCACCGGCGACACGTTCGGTGTGGCCAATGCCAAGGGCACCACCTTCATCGAACTCAATTTCGCCAAGGAAATCATGCCCAAGCTGACGCTTAATGCGCAGGTCGCACAGCAAAAATACAAGGGCAAGATCGGCACCTTCGACAACGACAAGGAACTGACCTACACCGTGTACAAGGTCGGCGCCACCTATGACCTGGGCGATGGCTGGTCGGCTGGCGGCTACTTCAAGGACACCAACGCCACCGAAGCCAACTACACCGTCAAGGGCAAGGACTGGAGCAAGGGTCGTCTGGTCGCATTCGTTTCCAAAGCATTCTGATCGCGCCTCTGCACCGGCGCACGGGAAAACCGGCGCCGGATAACACTCTGCACATCCTTCAACGGGAGCAAAAAACATGAAACTTGTCACTGCTGTCATCAAGCCCTTCAAGCTTGACGAAGTGCGTGAGGCGCTGTCCGCCATCGGCGTCCAGGGCATCACCGTCACCGAAGTCAAAGGCTTCGGGCGCCAGAAAGGTCACACCGAGCTGTATCGCGGTGCGGAATACGTCGTCGACTTTCTGCCGAAGGTAAAGATCGAAGCCGCGGTCAAAAGCGAGCTGATCGACCAAGTCATCGAAGCCATCGAAAAATCCGCCAACACCGGCAAGATCGGCGACGGCAAGATTTTCGTCTTCGACCTCGAGCAGGTTGTCCGCATTCGCACCGGTGAAACCGGCGCTGACGCGCTTTAATCCAGGGAGCCATGAACATGAAACGCTTATTCGCAACGCTCGCACTGGTAACCGGTCTGCTGCTGACCGGCAGCGCGCAGGCACAAGACAAGAAGGCCGATCCGGTCGCGCCGGCAGCAGCGCCGGTTGCGGCTGCAGCGGAAGCACCCGCCGCGGCACCCGCTACCGCACCGGCGGCGGCTCCTGCTGCCGCGGCCGCCGCACCGGCCGCACCGGTGCCCAACAAGGGCGACGTCGCCTGGATGCTCACCTCCACCGCACTGGTGCTGCTGATGAGCGTGCCGGCACTGGCGCTGTTCTACGGCGGCCTGGTGCGCTCGAAGAACATGCTATCGGTGCTGATGCAGGTGTTCGTCACCTTCTCGCTGATTACGGTGCTGTGGGTGGTGTACGGCTACAGCTTCGCCTTTACCGAGGGCAATGCGTTCATCGGCGGCACCGACCGGCTGTTCCTGAAGGGTATCGCCGACCTGGCCAAAGGTGAATTCGCCATGGCTGCGACATTCAGCAAGGGCGTGGTGATTCCTGAAATGCTGTTTGTCGCGTTTCAGGCAACCTTTGCCGCCATTACCTGCTGCCTGATCCTGGGCTCGGTGGCCGAGCGCATGAAGTTCAGCGCCGTGCTGCTGTTCATGGTGCTCTGGTTCACGTTCAGCTATATCCCGATCGCACACATGGTCTGGTTCTGGCCTGGTCCGGATGCCTATACCGATCCGAAACTGGTCGACGGCCTGAACGCCAAAGCCGGATTGCTGTGGCAGTGGGGCGCACTTGATTTCGCCGGCGGTACCGTGGTGCACATCAATGCCGGTGTAGCCGGTCTGGTGGCGGCCTACTTCCTCGGCAAGCGCATTGGCTACGGCAAGGAAGCGCTCACGCCGCACAGCCTGACCATGACCATGGTCGGCGCCTCGCTGCTGTGGTTCGGCTGGTTCGGTTTCAACGCCGGATCCGCGCTCGAAGCCGGCAATTCCGCGGTACTGGCGTTCATGAACACCTTCCTCGCCACCGCCTGTGCGGTGCTGACCTGGATCCTGGCCGAGTGGATGCTGAAGGGCAAGCCCTCGATGCTGGGTGCCGCCTCCGGCGCCGTCGCCGGCCTGGTTGCCATCACACCGGCCGCGGGTAACGTCGGCATTCCCGGCGCCTTCGTGATCGGCTCGCTCGCTGGCGTGGTATGCCTGTGGGGCGTGACCGGCCTGAAGAAGATGTTGAAAGTCGACGACTCGCTGGACGTGTTCGGTGTGCATGCGGTCGGCGGCATCCTCGGTGCCCTGCTGACCGGCGTGTTCGTTTCGCCCGACCTCGGCGGCCCCGGTTTCGTGACCGACTGGGTAAAGGCTTCGACTGGCTTTACCTCGATCGGCGAACAGGTCCTGATCCAGGCCAAGGCGGTCGGCGTCGCGGTCGTGCTGTCTGCGGTGGTGGCATCGGTTTCACTGTTGATCGTGAAAATGGTGGTCGGTCTGCGCGTACCGGAAGACGAGGAACGCGAAGGTCTGGACATCACCTCACACGGCGAAACGGCCTACAACTAGCCGCAAACATCTCCAAGGTTGCCCGTCCGGATTGGGCCCGGACGGGCTTGAGGCAAGGGCGTCTCGCAAGAGACGCCCTTTTTTTGTCCGGTTCCAGGCCGCCACGGCTTGAAACGGCCGGCAAGGCGCCCATATTCCCGATAGCTTTACTCAACTATTTACCACCCGACGGCCTGCAAGCTATACTTTCAGACCGAACCACGAGCGTTTTTCATGAACCAGCGCGATCCCCACATTCCCATTGCCGACGTCCAGAACACGGAGGACACGCGCAAGATCTCGATTGACCGTGTGGGCATCAAGTCGCTGCGCTATCCGATCCGGGTATTGTCCGAGAGTGGCGCGATCTGCCACAGTGTCGCCACGTTCAACATGAACGTGCGCCTGCCCCACCACGTCAAGGGCACGCACATGTCGCGGTTTGTCGAGATTCTCGATACCAACCCGGAACCGTTTTCGTCCGCTACGCTCGCAGCATTGCTTGAGCACATGGTGGCGCGACTCGATGTGACCGAGGGCAGCATCGAAATGGAGTTTCCTTTCTTCATCGAAAAGTCGGCCCCGGTCTCCGGCGTCAAATCGCTGCTCGACTACCAGGTGATACTGGCCGGCGAAATCCGCCATGGCGTGACACGCATCACCACCAAGGTTGTCGTGCCCGTCACCAGTCTGTGCCCGTGTTCGAAGGAAATCGCCGCTTATGGCGCGCACAACCAGCGTTCGCACATCTCGATTTCGGTGCGCGGTGCCGAACCACTGTTGATCGAGGACGTGGTGCGCATTGCCGAGGGCCAGGCCTCAAGCGAGCTGTACGGGCTGCTGAAGCGGCCGGACGAAAAGTACGTCACCGAACGCGCCTACGACAATCCGAAGTTCGTCGAGGATCTGGTGCGCGATGTGGCGGCGGCGCTGGATGCCGACGACCGGGTCGAAAGCTACGTGGTCGAGTCGGAAAACTTCGAGTCGATCCACAACCATTCGGCATTCGCCGTAATCGAGCGCGACAAAAGCGTCGCGCGCTAGCCGCGATCACGACCGGCGGCGATGAACGTCGCCGCTAAAAACGCTTGGTCAGTACCAGATTGGCGCCGTCGCGTTTCATGTCGGTGCGGCTGAGGAAGGTCATGCCCAGCAGCGCGGTATCGAGGCCGGATTCCATCACGATGGTATCGACCTGGTAGAGCGTGATATCACCGACCGTTACCGCGTCAACCTTGACCCGATAGGCCGCCGCCTGCCCATTGGCGGTCTGCACGCTGCCACGGATCCCTTTCTGGTAGTCGATGCCGGCGTTGCGGGCAAAGCTCGCCGGCAGCGAAACCGAGGTGGCGCCGGTATCGACCAGAAAGCGGATGGTCCTGCCGTTGATCTGGCCAACGACCCAGTGATGGCCCTGGCCGTCCGCGGTAATCGCGGTAACCGGTGCAGCTTTGCCCGACACGGGAACAAAATGCTGGCCGAGTTCAAGCGTTTCTTTCTTGCCCTCGATATCGAACACGGCGCTGTCCGACGCGGTGCTGATCAGCGTCACGCCTTCCGCGGTTTTCTGGCCGGCGGCAACGGTGCGCGGATCCTGCCCGTTGATCACCACCACGGCCTTGCCGGGAAACAGTCCGACCAGGGTCACGCTGACGGCATGACCGTCGCCGGCAAACAGCATCAGGCAGATGGCCACGGCCTGCGTACAATGCCGCAACAATGATTGTGAACGCGCCATGAAACCTGTCGCCATTTTGCGTTTTTCCGGAGAAGACGGTCCGGGCTATTTTGCCAGCTTTCTCGATCGGCATTCGATTCCGTGGCAGCTGTTCGCCATCGATGCCGGTGACGGTGTGCCGGCCAGCATGGCGCCGTTTTCCGGTCTGGTGCTGATGGGCGGGCCGATGAGCGTCAACGACCCGTTGCCGTGGATTGCGCCCGTTCTGTCGCTGGTCCGCGAGGCCATTTCCGATCGCGCACCATGCCTCGGCCACTGCCTGGGCGGCCAGCTGATGTCGAAGGCGCTGGGCGGCGAGGTGACGCGGAATCCGGTCAAGGAAATTGGCTGGAACCCGGTGACCGCGGAGGCCAGCAGCGTTGCCCGGCAGTGGCTGGGTGACGAACTGTTCAACCAGCCGCAACTGCAGGTGTTCCAGTGGCACGGTGAGACCTTCAGCCTGCCACCCGGTGCAACGCGCATCCTGACCGGCAAGGCTTGCGTCAATCAGGCCTTCGTCGTTGGCAATTCGCTGGCGATGCAGTGCCACACTGAAATGACACCGGCGATGATTGCGCAATGGTGCCTGGACTGGGAACAGGAGCAGGCCGATGCGGCACTGCCGAGCATTCTGCGGCCCGATGAAATATTGCGCGCAACGGAAACCGGCATCAACGCGATGCGGCAGCTTTCGGATCGACTTTACGCCACGTGGATTGCCGGCTTGCCGGCCAGAATCTCGACATGAAACTCAAGCACTGGCGCGGTGATTCAGCCATTTGTGGCTGAATCACCGCACCAAATGGCGTTCCGCAACTTGCCGGCTGACCGCAACCTAGTCGCGGAAGTTGTTGAACTGCAGCGGGACTTCGTCCACTTTTGACTTGCACAGCGCGATCACCGCCTGCAGGTCATCGCGCTTGGCACCCTGCACCCGGACCGTCTCGCCCTGGATCGACGCCGTCACCTTGATCTTGGCGTCCTTGACCAGCTTGACGATCTTCTTTGCCAGGTCGGTTTCGATCCCGTTGCGGACATTGATGATCTGCTTGACCTTGTCGCCACCGATTTTTTCCCGGTTTTTTTCATCCAGCAGCCGTACATCGACCCCGCGCTTGGCCATCTTGTTGAGCAGCACATCCTTTACCTGGCCGAGCTTGAAATCGTCGTCCGCGTACAGCGTGAGTTCAAGTTCTTTCTGCTCGATGCGGGAATCCGACCCCTTGAAATCGAAGCGGGTGGATATTTCCTTGTTGGCCTGTTCAAGGGCGTTCTTGAGCTCGACCTTGTTGACTTCGGATGCGATATCGAATGACGGCATACATCACCTGGGGCGTAGTTTTGCGACTATTTTGCTTTTTTCCTGCCGGAACTGCGCGCGGCAGCCTTGTTTCCCGCGATGCGCATCCGCAGGGCATTGAGCTTGATGAATCCGCCGGCATCGGCCTGATTGTACGCCCCGCCATCATCGTCGAAGGTGGAAATGGTCTGGTCAAACAGGGAATCGGTTTTGGATTCGCGGCTGACCACCAGCACCGTGCCCTTGTAGAGTTTCACCTTGACCGTGCCATTGACCGGCTTCTGCGATTCATCGATCAGGCCCTGCAGCAGCTGACGCTCGGGCGAGAACCAGTAGCCGTTGTAGATCATGCGGCCGTAGCGCGGCATCAGGTCGTCCTTCAATGCCAGCACCTCGCGATCCATGGTGATCGACTCCATGGCGCGGTGGGCCTTCAGCATGATGGTACCGCCGGGGGTCTCGTAGCAACCGCGTGACTTCATGCCGACGTAGCGGTTTTCCACCATGTCCAGGCGTCCGACGCCGTGTTTGCCGCCAAGCCGGTTCAACTCTGCCAGCACGCTGGCCGGCGACAGTTTCTTGCCGTTGATGGCAACGATATCGCCGCGGGCGTAGGTCAGTTCGATGATCTCGGGCTTGTTCGGCGCCTTTTCCGGCGACACGGTGATACGCCACATCGAGTCCTCCGGCTGGAATGCCGGGTCCTCAAGAATGCCGCCCTCATAGGAAATGTGCAGCAGGTTTGCATCCATCGAATACGGCGCACCGCCACCCTTGCGTTTCTTGAAGTCCACCGGGATCTTGTGCTGGTCGGCGTATTTGAGCAGCTTGTCGCGCGACAGCAGGTCCCATTCGCGCCACGGCGCGATGATTTTCACGTTGGGCATCAGGGCATAGGCGCCCAGTTCGAAGCGCACCTGGTCGTTGCCCTTGCCGGTGGCGCCGTGGGAAATCGCATCGGCGCCGGTCTTGCGGGCGATTTCGATCATCTGCTTGGCGATCAGCGGGCGCGCAATCGAGGTGCCGAGCAGATACTCGCCTTCGTAGACGGTATTGGCGCGGAACATGGGGAACACATAGTCGCGGACAAATTCCTCGCGCAGATCCTCGATAAAGATGTTCTGCTTCTTGATGCCCATTGCCAGCGCCTTCTTGCGCGCCGGTTCGACCTCTTCGCCCTGGCCGATGTCGGCGGTAAAGGTCACCACTTCGCATTTGTAAACATCCTGCAGCCACTTGAGGATCACCGAGGTATCCAGGCCACCCGAGTAGGCCAGTACGACTTTCTTTACGTCACTCATAAAATCTTTCCAGGTCAATAAACACAAGCCAACGGCTGCATGGCAGCCACAACAGGATCGTCAGGCGGCACGTATCCTATGAATCGATCTTTCCCAGCAACAGGTACTCCATCAGCGCCTTCTGCACATGCAGGCGGTTCTCCGCCTCCTCCCACACCACGCTCTGCGGGCCTTCCAGCACCTCTTCGGTCACTTCCTCGCCGCGCTTGGCAGGCAGGCAGTGCATGAACAGCGCATCCCGGTCCGCCACCGCCATCATCTCGGCGTCGAC